>CACXAO010000053.1 GCA_902765625.1 uncultured Ruminococcus sp.
CGGCGAGCACGGCGGCGATCCCTCATCTGTAGAGTTCTGCCACAAGATCGGTCTTGACTATGTATCCTGCTCACCCTTCCGTGTGCCGATCGCAAGACTTGCTGCCGCTCAGGCTGCTGTAAACAGCAAATAAGCGCCGGTGGGCGTTTTCTCCGCCTTTTGAAACCTCCTGCTATCGGGAAGGCGTCATCAACGGCGGGTCGTCACGGCTGCATTATCATAATGTTTGCTGATTCTCTTCCAAAGAGAAATGGTATACAAAAAACAAATCAGCTCCGTCTGTTAACGCAGACGGAGCTTTTTCTATGCAGTATATGTAAAAATCGTTTCGAAGGTGACGGGAGCAAAGGCGTTGATTCCCTTTTCGAAGTCGGCCTTTTGCGCGTCGGTCAGCGAATCGCCGACGGTAATTGTGATTTTGCAGTGCCGGTGAACGATCGAAACCGAATAATCCGTCACTCCCAGCGATTCAATGAGCTGATTCAGGTCGGCTATACCGTGACCTCCTGCGGCCTGCATTTCGCGAAGCATAAGCAGCTCGCGGCGTCTTGCGAGGGTCAGGTCTGTCCTTTCCTTGCCTACGCATTTTTCGCGCAGGGTAATGCCGTATGTCTCAGCCGTCGAAACAAACGCCTCGCGGAGAAGAATGTCAAGCTCAGAGTACACCCGGTCAAGCTCTGCGGAATACGCCTTCAGCTCGCAGTCGACGGCGCTTCCCGTTTCAAGACTGTACAGACCGGTCGGAAGCAGCTTTGAGCGCATGGATTGATAGCTCGTCACGACGTCACCCCAATCGTCATATCTCCCGGCACAAAGCACATCGCAGGGGTTGAACCGAGATCCTGCATCGACAGATCGTACTCGTAATTCTCGATACAGCCCGTGTCGAGAAGATATTTTCCGAGAGCCGAAAGGTAAAACCTGCTGCCCATCGGAATCGAATACACATAATCGGCAAAGGCGTTTCCTACGGCGACCCTTACGTCCTCGGCGGTATATCCCGCCTTTCGCTTTACGGTAACCTCGAGGTCGACGTTTCGCGGCAAGGCGTGCTGCGCGGTCACCATCGCGCCAACGCAGTCGTTCTGCGAAAGCAGCGCGTTTACCTGTCCGAGGACAGCGTCGGAAACCAGTTCGCGCATACCGCACACATAGACGGCAGCGGTGCCGTAGCCGTCGTTTCGCTCAACCACGCCCGCCCTTTCAACTCCGTTGACCGTAAGCGCCAGATTTATATAATAATCCGCGTTAAGACCGTTCGGAACGGCGGTGTAGCTTGCCAGAATACGTCCGCGAAGCGCAATGTCGTTCTCCTCGTCGCTGCCGCCTGTGAAACGCGAATTGTTGCTGACCGAGCTGATCGCCGCCGGAACGCTGACCGGCACGGTTGCGGCATGGGCGTTTATATTACCGCGATATCCGGCAAGCTCAGCCTCGGCGTTTATGTCAACCGAATAAGTTGCCTGAGGAATCTCGCCGTCCGCGGTTGTGACGAAGCGGACGGGAATTTCATCGTCTGTCGCGACAACCGTGCCTCTCGGTATTGAAACGGCGTAGTCAAGGGTTTGCGCAAGCCGAAAGGTCAGCTGACCCGTCGCCTTAACCGCAGCCTTGCGCGTTATTCCTCTCTGCGCGGCAAGTTTGTCAAGATTTTCTCCTGTGGCGGTGGACGCGAACATCTGCCGCTTTGTCCAGTCGAGAGTCGTCTCCATATTGTAAATCTCGCCGGCGAGAACCTTCAGCCGAACTGCGATATCGCTCGCTTCGTCGATCTCAAAGCCGCTCTCCTGTTCGTATCTCGCCTTCATTCTGCTGTAAATCGCGTCATAATTCTCCGTAGTGACGCACCTCCTCCGTTTTTGTTTCTCCGTTTACGGTTATTTCAGCGCGAACGCCGTCCTCGGTTTGCTCGACTGCGCGCGCAAATGTGTTTTCGTACGGTGCCAAAGCCTCGGTGAACGCCTGATCGTATTTTTTCAGAATCAATTCTCCGGAGATACCGCCGCAGTCCGTGCCAAGCTCTCTGTCGTAAATAAAGGATCCTCTGCGCGCGGTCATACGAATCAGCGCGCGCTGAAACTCCGCGTCGTGCGCCGACAGCACCTCAGCTCTGCCGGCGCTGTCGAGACAGATATCTCCGTTTTGCCATTTTACGTCCCTCATTCAAACACCCTGCCGTTAATCAGCACATTGCCGTCGTTTTTGAGTACGATCGACGCGCCGCCGCTCGAGCGCAGCATGATTTCGCCCTCGCTGAGATTTTCGGCGGTCGCGAGCACCCCAAGGCTCACCTCTCCGTCGTCCAGCGGAAGCACAACCGCCATCTCTCCCGAAGGCGGTATGCTTATCACTCCGTAAGGCGCGCATATAGGCAGGTTTTTATGTTCTCCCGAGGAGACAACCGTGCTTCCGTCGTTGCCCTGAACGTCGCCCTTTACGGCGTTAGGCGGCACAATTGAATTTTTTGTCATATAGCTCATCAGCCACATATTAACTCTCCTTTCTCAGGCTAACGGTGGTAAACTCTCCCGAGTCGCTCAGCCTGTAGCTGAGTCCTTCCGCCAAAAAGCCCTTTTCGCCGTTGATAACGGCAGCTTTGCCGAGAACATCGGTCAGATCGCCGGCGCACTTGATTTTTACCATGCGGGCTTCCTTGTTTCCCTTGTCGATAATACCGCGCGCCGTATTAAGGCTCACGTTGTCGGCGGCAGCGTTGACATAACGCACCCGGGTAATGCAGGCGGCGTCGGGATTCCCGTTGACAAGCCGCGATTCGTAACCACCCGTGTTAGTAAGTTTGACCCGCGTTTCGGAAATCAGCTTGTATCTGCGCAGGCTGTCGTTCATCTCGATAATGCGATGTCCTCCGGTACCGAAAACCTCCTCGCCCTCTGCGCGAAAGCCCTTCAGATACGCCCTTGTGCCCGCAATTCGCGGCGTCGCTCCGTAGCGCTTGGCGCAGTAGCTTTCGAGCACCTGCCAGTGCGACATACCCTTGTCAATGCGCAGGCTGTCGTAGAGCGGATGGCGTTCCTCGTCGCATGAGGTGACTCCGAACGGACGAAGATGGCGTTCGAGCATCATACTGCTCGAGGGGTTGGAATAAACAAGCGGCTCAGCCTCGTTGTCGAGCAGCTGTGCGGCAAGACTGCGCGCGATAAAACGCAGAAGCCGCTTACCGCTTCCGCAAAGCTCGATTATCTCGTCGATCTGCCCGTCAAACACGCGGCTGCCGTCCGAATAAGCCGAAATAAAGTCGGCGTTTTTTCTGAGCTTGTCCTCGTAAGCTACGGTAACGCTCAGACTGTCGGCAGGCACGTCAAGCTCGCAGTCCAGACGCGCGGACAGCACGCAATCGAGCGGTACTTCGCTCTTGTCCGTGAACGTCAGTATGTATTTCAGCAAAGCCTGACCACCTCCCCGGCAGTCAGAACGTCGGGCCGCCTGACCTGCGGATTCAGCCGGACAAGGGTGTCTATGTCAATTCCGAAGCGGTAAGACAAATCCCAGAGATTCTCGCCCTGCGCCGCGATCGTTTCGCGCTGCTTATCGCCGCGCGCCTCCATCAGCTCGCGAAACACAAAACGGTAGGTCAGCACGTCGGGCTTGGGTTTGCCGACCAGCTTAATACTCTCAAAAACCGCGTAAAAAGACGGAATGTCCGCAATAGCAAGAACTCCGCTTCCTCCCTCGCGGAACAATTCAAGCAAACGCCTGAACTGTTCAAGACAGTCAGCTCCGAAAAGCTCGCCTTCACCCGTAATCTTCATGTTGCGCCTGCCCGTGTTCTGCAAAACGCACTTGTCAAACGGCGCGACAGACTCTTTAACGCTTTTCTCGTTTTCAAAAGTAAGCTCGCGCGGATTGTGATGCCACGTATAGCCTTTAAATCGCATCGGCACCTGCTTCATGAGCTGCTCACCTCATTCTCCTCGTCGAGCTTGCGGCTGTACCGCCGGCTCTCCTGCTCAAGAAGCTCACTGAGCTGCTCCAAGGTAAAATCTGTAATCTCAGACATTTTCAACGCTCCTCTCTCCAGCCGAAATCAACACGGTATACTGCACGGCAGAGTTCGGCAGAATCTCACATTTAACGTTCTGAACGCAGCAGCCCGTATACACAACGCGGCAGCCGCCGCAGCTGAGCGACACCTCGCCGGGATCAAGCCCAAGCGTTCCGTACGGCTGCGCCTTCATGGTCAGCTTGATATAATATGAGGTTTCACTGAACTGAGCCACCGGCACGTCTGTGAGGTACTCCTCGATTTTATCGACTGTGTTCTTCTGACCGGTCTCCGCCTTGATAACTCCGCCGACCACAACTCCGTCGGCTCTTACGGTCACGTCAGCGCCGTTTAAAAATGTCACGTTCATGTCGCACCCTCCTCGCAAAGGCAGAATTCCAGACGGAAGCTGATTCTGCGAAAAATCGTGTTAAGCTCAGTATCAAACTCGATTGACGAAACCGTAGCTTTGGAAACAATACCCGAGACGTCGGCGGAACGCAGACCGGCAAGCATTTCGCCGGCGAGCTCCGAAAGACCGCTGCCGTTTCCTCCGTTAGGCGAATACAGCCTGATTTCGCAGACGGCGGCATACATCTCGCCCTTGAGAGCGGAGGTTGCGTCGCCGCCGATAAATTCGTTTGAACGCTCGGCGCTTATGATCCCTACCGCGGCGAGAAATCCGCTGACGGGAGTTTCAACCGGCTCTGACGAATACTCCCTTACAAACCTGACTCCGCTCAGGGCGGAAATCTCCTTCAGTCCGCTTATAATGCAGTCTACCTGTTCGCTAATCTGCGTCATAATCATCCTCCCGTCTTGCTCCGAAGGGCACCATTATAGCCCAGACGTAAATAGGTCTGTCCTGGATATAATAGGTTTCGCACCTTTTTACAATATATTTACCTCCGACGGATTCTATTACCGAGGCGTTGGCGCGCAGCGGTACGTCGGGCTGACCGATATAAAGATATCTTTCGCGTATGAGCGTGCCGAGACTGCGCTGTTCGCCGCCGATATATATTTTGTTTTTATAGCGGATAGGCTCAACAATCGCCCGTGTTTTTACAGTGCTTCCGCCCTGTGTGACCTCAACGTCTCCGCCGAATTTCGCGATGGAATTCGACACCGCGCCAATCAAACTCATTAAATCACAATCCTTCCGAAGATGAAACCTTTAATATCCATCAGACCCGAATACTCTCCGCACAGACTTTGCCACAGTCTCTCTGCGCTGCCCTCCTGTGCGGATGACGTGATATTCACGTCACCCGCGGTAAAGGAAGTGAGGTTGCCGGCATTGCAGATTTCAAAGATCCTGTACGCGTAGGCGGCTGCGATAAGCTCAAGAGCCTTCGTCTGCGCCTCATCGGGCGATTTCACCACGGTATGCGCCTCAACAAAAGCGCACCCGTCCTCAACAAGACCGCGCCAACGGCACATCTCGTCAGGCTTAACGCCCGCAAGCATCATAAAACGCTCGTCTACATTCGCAATGTTCACGACCTCACCTCATCAGACAGAAAGCGCCTTGCTAGCCTCGGTAAAGATTTTAGCGAAGCCCGCGGTGCAGGTAATTGCCGCACGCTCGAGCTGACGGTCGATAAGCTTGTCGTAATCGGTCACAACGCCGCCTGCCTGTACCATTTCAAGCGCGCAGTTCTTGTCGAGACCGAGAATCTTGCCCGACGTCATTTCGGGCGCGTGCAGAAGGGTAGATCCCATGGGAGTGATCATCTTGCCTGTACCCTGGAAGTCAAGACCCGCACGGGAATCCTGCATCTGGGTGAGCGCGAGGATCTTCTGCATCTCGGCGGTGGGCGCGAGAATCGTGTTCAGCTCGTAGGGAGCCATGTTCGCCCACAGCTTGACCAGATCGTTGTAGGTCAGAGTACCTGCGGTCGCAGGAGTGACGACGTCAGCGGCGTTGTTGTTGCCGTCGCCGTTGATCAGAACGTCGATCGCGTCCTGAAGCTGAGCGCGTGCAATATACGCGCCGATCTGGTTGAGGGTCACGGTGAAGAGGTCCAGTCTCTGGAAGCGCAGAGCCTCGTAGGAAGCCACGAGCATTCTGCCTCTCTTGTGGAGCTTGACAAGGTTCTCGCGGGTTCTGACGGTAGTCTGAGGAATCGCAGCGCCCTCCCCGACGATCTTGAGGCTCTTCTCGTCATCGGTAGGCGCCGATACGATGCTTCTGTAGTCCATGCCCTCGATGTCGGTGACGGTCGCGACGAGGTTGGGGAGAATATCGGCTCTCTCCATGCCCTGACGAACCGCGCGGCTGACATATTCGGGGAAAAGCGCCGCGGAGTTTGAGGTCTGGAAGAACTTCTCAACGCAGTCGCTTCCTCTGCCGCTTACTCTGATGTCGTAGCGCTTGAGCTGACGCGAGAACGCGTCGAGACCCTCGAGAGAGGTGCCAACGTAGTTTTCGCTGGGGTCGAGCTTTTCGAGCGCCTCGGTGAGACCGCCCTTGGTCTGGTACATACCCTTCTCAATGTTAATATTTTCAAAAATAGCCATAAAAATACCTCCTGTAGCTTAAAGAATAATTCCGACTCTGGCTGCGTCCGAATCGACGACGAGATACTCTCTGCCGTTTGCGTTTGAAGCGACCTTGCCGGAGCTGTTTGCGGCAAGAGTCTGGTAACCGACGGTGATCTTAGCCGCCGCAGGGAATTCGGCGTAGCCTGCAACCTGAACCGCCGCGTAGCCGTTTCTCAGACCGACGCAGATTCCGATGAACGGATCGCCGTTTCCGCTTTTTGTTACGGTGCCGTCGGCGCTCATCTTGACGGGAACGCCCGTTTCGGTAAGCGCTGCGGCCGCAATAAAGGTGAGCACGTTTTCGTTGAAGCCCTTAAAATTTACATTCATTTCAAATACCTCCGTTAAATATGATACTGTCCGTTAATGTCGGACTTGGTTGACTTTTTCTCAGTGTAGAGCTGCGGTGCGATGGGAATGATCTCTGCGCGCTGTTTCTCAAAGGCGGTTTTGAACTCCTTGAGCTGCGCCACCGTCATCCCCTTGGTTACGCTCTCCATAGTTTCGCGCGAAATCCCGGGCTGCACTGCCGCCGAAAGACGCAGCACCTCCGAGGTCAGACTGTCGCGGTAATACACGCCGTCCTTTGCGCTCTGCTTGAGCGTATTGATGTATTCGAGCAGCTTTTTGCAGTCGCGGTCGCTGAAGGTCGCGCTCTGACCGCGCGAGAGCTTTTTCATAATTCCTTCCATATCATTTTCCTTTCCGTAAGCTGTCTTTGTCACGCCCGCGTTTTTCTGCGCAGGAACCGCGACAAAGCTCCATTCATATGCGTCATAAGGGTCGCTAAGCTCGCCGCAGCAGAGCTTTCCGCCGTAAGTTTCGCCCTTTCGGTGAGGGCAGAGTACGATTTCCTCGCCGCAAATGCTGCAAAGGATTTTTCCGACCGCGCACCCCACGCTTACCTCCTTGACGATTCCGCTGTCGAGAGCCGCAATCAGCTCTGCGTTGCCCTCTGTCCGCGGCAAATAAGCGCGCGCCTTGAGACAGAAGTATTCGTCGCCCGTGGCGGTGACGCGCGACGCGATGTTCTCAACCTTGCAGGATATGATCCTCGCGGTCTGGTTCTTTGCGCTCGGGTCGTGGTCGAAAATACCCGTTTTGCCGACAAACAGCTTCTCGAGCGCAAAGAGCGATTCAACCGTGAAGCGTTCTCCGTCGCGGTCAACGTCGTTGTCGCAGAGCACGACGGTAAAGACATAAACCTCGTCCGCCGTGAGCGTTCTGCGCGTGTAGGTATTTATCAGCTCCAGCTCCTCAGCCGAAACAGCGCCCGCGTCGGAAGAAACTCCGCCGGCAGCCGCCTTGGTTATTTTGTTATCCATCTTCTTCCTCCCAACCGATTTCATCCTCGAGCTTTTTCGCCTGCGCGTTGTTCAGTCTTGCCTGTGAAAGCTCAACGGCGTCCTGAAGGTTAATGTCGTCCCACTCAACGCTGAACGGCTTGTTGCAGCCCGAAAGCTGCAGATGCGTGCTCACGATACGGCGAATCACAGGCTCGAGCGTGTCGCGGTAAAACTCCAGCTCGCTGGTGAGGATGTCCGCCTGCTGGCTGCTCATTCTCTCGGTGCTCGACCATGAAAGTCCGAGCAAAAACGGCGGTATGCCGAGCTTTGAGGTGATCTGCTCCAGCAGCGCCCTGACGGGCACCTCACACTCGGGCATGCTGTTCTCCGCGCCGATAACCTTTACGCTGACGTCGCCTACCGAAACGAAGTCGCACACGCTGTCGCTGCGCATAGCCTTGCGCCACTCGTCGGCGATCTGCTGCGCGTTCTCCTCGCTGAAAACTCCGTTGTCGGGCTTGTAGGTCACGGCGAAGCGAACGTCGCCCACCCTCTCCCAGTTGTTTTTTAAGGACTCAAAAATCCGCAGCAGTATACCGCTGACAAACGGCAGACCCCTGAGCAGCGACGTACCCCTCGCGGTTCCGGCGCGCTGATTAAGCAGCGACACAACAACCAGATTCTGATACTTCACCGGGACGGTTCCGCCGGGGTCGCGCCTGCACACAAGCAGGTTGAGCGGCGAACCGTCGGCGCGGATCTCCACGTCGTCGAGCCTTACGTTGTAAAGCGCGTCAATTCCCTCGCCGTTTGAAGCCGGAATCATCTCACCCACCGCCTCGCCGTAGGTCAGCATGGTGTCGAGGTAGGTGTAAATAAAGCCGTGCAGCCCCTGGTCGGTACCGTTTGACTTGACATTCCTGACAAACTCCTGCGCAAGCTGCTCGCACTCGGCGTTTTCGGAACGGATGTGGAAACCGCCGATCAGACGGATTATCTTTCCGAGAGCCGCATCGATCATCGGAACCGACTCTCTCAGCGCTGAGTACAGCTGCCGCTCGGCGCTCGTCTGAACCGCATAGCGCGAAAGATTCAGCAGTGTGCTTTCGCAGGGACTTTTCGGAACCGTCTGCGCGACGCGCGTCACCTCCCTGCCTTTCTTTTTTCTCCCAAACATGGTTTTCCTCCTATCTTGCGGCGGCAATCACGGGAACAAACCTGCCGCCGTCCATTAAGGTTGTCACAAAATAGCGTATGTCGTCCATCGCGTGGTCGTTTTGCTTTACGGGAGCGTCCGCGTGACGCTCGCAGTCCCAGCGGTAGAGCGAAAACTCGCGCCGTGCAGCCCTGCAGGTGTCGCAGATCCTGATCTGACCGCTTTTGAGCGCCTGCGACACACGCCTGATTCCGTTGACAACGTTGTTTTGCGCAGGCACTACCTGAAAGGCTCCGTGCCTCCTGATGACCTCGATGAAGCTCGCCGCCGACGGATCCACCGCAACGGCGCGTATCCGCCTGTCGCCGACCAGCCTGCAAAGCGCCTCGTAGTGCTCCTCGTCGGTTTTCTGAAAGCCCTCCGCGCGCGAGTCAAAGTAATACTCGTCAATCCTGTACCAAGCTTCTCCGCGCTTGCCCCACAGCCCGAAGGAAGCCGGATTGACCGTGCCGTAATCGCAGGAAACAGCGTAGTCGCTGAAATTGCCCGACGGCACCTCATAGTAATACTTTTCCTCCGCCATAAAGGGATAGACCGCGCCGTGAACGGCAACCCATTTTCCCTTGACGAAGCGCTCATAGAATACTCCCGAATAAAGGCTCTCGTACCTGCGCTTGACCTCCTCGGACAGCGACGGATTGTCGTCCATCGTGAAGTGCAGATAGAGGGCGTTTTTTTGCTGCGCGCCTTTGATCCACTCCAGATGGAACCAGTGCTCGGGGTGCTCGGGATTGCAGTTGAACCAGAACCGCGAGCCGTCTACCGAGCACCGCGCAAGCGCCTGCTCAACGAACGAACGCGGCATAAGCGCGACCTCGTCGAACAGCACTCCCGAAAGAGTCATGCCCTGAATAAGCGAAGCCGACGCCTCGTCCTTTCCGCCGAAAAGATAGAATCGGTTCATCCTGCCGCGGTAGGTAACGAGCAGCAGATTCTGACTGAGCTTTTCCTCGCAGACAAACCCGAGGGAATGGAGCAGCGAGATAATCGGCGTGATCATGTTGCGCCGCAGCGAACGGATGGTTTTGCCGCAGAGAGCGAAATCGCCGTTGCCGCCGAAGTAAAAGCTCCAGAGCACAAACGAGAGCGACATACAAAAGGTCTTGCCGCTTCGCACCGCGCCGTCGCAGATAACTGCGTCGCGGCTGAAGTCGCGCGAATTGCGGTGCCACCAGCTGAGCACCCTGCGCTGCTTTGGCGAGAATGTTTTAATCATCGCCGCCACTTCTCTCGGCTACGCTTCCGATCGCGTCGTACAGGCTGCTTGAGCTTTCGCGCTCCATGCTCAGTGCCGCGAGCTTCTCGAGCGCCTTGGCGCGGTCGAAAAACTTGATTTCCATCGCGCCGTCCTTTGGCCGCCTGATCTCGGAAACAAGGAACAAATCCATCTTTTCAAGACCGTCCCGGGCGGGGTTCTCCTCGAACACGAGCGAAACCGCGTCCGCCGCGCTTCCGAACGCAAGACGCTGATAGCCGATCACCGCCATTGCGGAGAGAAGCCTGCCTCTCAGCTCAGAAAGGCGCTCAAGCTCCGTGCATATTTTTTCGTCGCACAAGAGCCTTTCGCCGTCGCTTTCGGGGTTGCGGAACCCGGCGCGCCTTGCCGAAGCCGTCGCGTCGCCCGTCTGCAAAAAGCTCAGGCAAAACTCCCTCTCCCTTGCGGTCAGCTTGTTTTTGATAACCGTCACCTCCAAAAGATTTTCGAAAGACAAACCTGCCTTTCACCTATCCCTCAAAAAACAAAAAAATTGCATAAAACTATGCAATTTAAAAAATTATTTAAATTTTTTCCTAGGGCTTGTTTAATAAATCGGAACAGATTGTATCATTTCAACAAAATAACAATAGAAGCAATATAAACGAAGGCAAGGAAGGAAAAGTCGGTTTTGTC
>CACXAO010000054.1 GCA_902765625.1 uncultured Ruminococcus sp.
CCGTCGTTCATAAAGACGGATTTCAGTTCAAAAAGCATTGACACACCCCAAACCGCATAAACGCATATTAAAACGCTGTCTTATATTATACAAAAGGTTTGGGGCTTTGTCAACCGAAAAACACGAGATTTTTTATTTTTTACCGCTTTTTCGGCGCATAGCACAGCCGTTTTTTCCAATTAGGAATAATATTGCAGCAATGCGAGAAAAACGCTCCCGAATTACCTCGGGAGCGCTGTGAATCGTTTAATTGATCGATCAAACCTGCTCGCAAACCGCGTTGATGGAATCGGGAATATCGGCGCTGTCAGCGGAGATAAGAAGCGTGATGTTGGTGGAAGTGGTCTCGGAGAGATCCTGGAGCTTCTTGGTGAAGGACTCAAGACCCGCAATTGCCTCGGGAGCGATCTTGAAGGTGGAGTCAACAAGGATATCGGTTACGTCGTAGTTGCCTGCGCAGATACCGCTGATGAAGCCGTACAGCATATCATAGCCGTAGATTGTGTACTGCTCGGTGTCGATAAGTCTTGCCTTGTGAGTAACGTCGTAGGTGAGCTTGGAGCCTTTTTCGATAACGACAACGTTACCTGTGGAAACCGCTACCGCCTCGTTGGCAAGTGCGATGAGCTTCTTTGTTTTGCCTGTACCTTTTTTACCGATTAATAATTTAACCATTGTAAAAACCTCCTGTATTTTTAAACTGTGTTCTATTTCCTGATCAGCCGAGTCTTGCCTCAAGCTCAGCCTTTAATTCGGTGTAACCGGGCTTGCCGAGGAGAGCAAACATATTCTTCTTGTAGCTCTCAACGCCGGGCTGGTTAAAGGGATTAACGCCGAGCATAGCGCCTGAAATCGCGCAAGCCTTCTCGAAGAAGTAAATGAGATAGCCGAGCTCGGTCTCGTTCATCTCGGGAACGTTGAGAACGATGTTGGGAACGCCGCCGTCGTTGTGAGCGAGAACGGTGCCCTCGAACGCCTTCTGATTTACAAAGCCCATTGTCTTGCCGCTGAGGAAGTTGAGTCCGTCAACGTTTGTGGGATCTGTGCCGAGTGTGATTTCCTGCTTGCACTTGTCGAAGAGAACAACTGTCTCGAACATAGTGCGTCTGCCGTCCTGGATGTACTGACCGAGAGAGTGCAGGTCGGTTGAGAATACAACGCTGGAGGGATAGATACCCTTGTTGTCCTTGCCCTCGCTCTCGCCGTAAAGCTGCTTGAACCACTCAGCCATCATGGTGTAGGCAGGCTCGTAGGCAACCATGATCTCCATGGTCTTGCCCTTGCGGTAGAGCAGATTGCGGATAGCGGCGTACTTGTAGCAGTCGTTTGTGAACAGGTCGTCGTTGTCAAGCTCCTTCTGAGCTGTCTGAGCGCCCTGCATAAGAGCGTCGATGTCTGCGCCGGATACCGCGATCGGAAGCAGACCTACTGCTGTGAGAACGGAGAATCTGCCGCCTACGTCGTCGGGTACAACAAAGGTCTCGTAGCCTTCCTTGTCGGCAAGCTCCTTGAGAGTGCCGCGAGCCTTGTCGGTGGTGCAGTAGATGCGCTCACGGGCGCCGTCCTTGCCGTACTTCTTCTCGAGCATCTCGCGGAATACGCGGAAAGCGATAGCGGGCTCGGTGGTAGTACCGGACTTTGAAATCATATTTACGGAAACGTCCTTGCCCTCGCAAAGCTCCATGATTTCGGCAAGAGCCGAGGAGCTGATTGAGTTACCCGTGAAGAAAATCTGCGGTGTGTCCTTGCAGGTAAGGTTGTAGTTCTGCGAGGTGAGAAACTCGATCGCAGCGCGCGCGCCGAGGTAAGAACCGCCGATGCCGATTACGACAAATACGTCGGTGTCCTTTTTGATCTTAGCGGCAGCAGCCTTAATGCGGGCAAATTCATCCTTATCATAATCTGTAGGAAGGTTAAGCCATCCAATGAAGTCGTTGCCGAGACAGGTTCCGTCGTGCAGAGCCTTGTGAGCCGCCTTGACCTCATTAGCAATACCCTCATACTCATGGTCGCTTACAAAAGCCTTCAAATACTTATCGGTTAATTTAGTAGCCATAGTATAAACTCCTCCAAATACCTTTATTCATCTATTATACAATAAACGCAGGTATTTTGCAAGGCGTTTTCACCAAAATTTATAATGCGGTTAAGGAATTAAAAAGATGTGCGAATATTTTGCCGAACGAGGTTTCGTCAACAGCATTATCCGCAATTATTTCAAATGTCTGCTTCTCACCGCCGAGAGAGTAGGTTATTTTGCCGACTACCTCGCCCTGCTCAACAGGAGCCTGCGCAGATTCGGGCAAATCGACCTCGCACTGCGCTTCATCCGCACTCGCCTTTTCGGTGACGATACTGCCGCGCACATTGCATGAGATGCCGACCTCGTTCTCCATTCCTCCGTCAACGGGCATGGAATCAGGCAGATCCTCGGGAAGCTTTAATTCTTTTACAGCATAATTAGCAAAGCCGTAATCGAGCAGCGCGGCTGAGTCGGCAAATCTCTGTTTGCCCGTGTCGCAGCCGAGCACAACCGACAGCAGGGTCATTCCGTCGCGCTCGGCGGAAGCCGCCATGCAGCAGCCGGCGTCGTCGGTGGTGCCTGTTTTGAGTCCCGTGATTCCCTTGTAGGTCTTGAGCAGCTTGTTGGTGTTGACGATCTGGGTTTCGCCGTTTCTGAGATAATCGAGCCAAATCGACGTGTAATCGTATATTTTTTCATGCTTCATAAGCTCGCGCGACATGAGAGCCACGTCATATGCCGAGGTCAGGTGACCCTCCTCGTCAAGACCGTTGCAGTTCTTGAAGGTGGTGTCGTCCATTCCCAGCTCCTTTGCGCGCGCGTTCATCTGTTCAACAAAGGCGTCCTCGCTTCCGCTGATATGCTCAGCGAGCGCGACAGCCGCGTCGTTTGCCGAAGCCACAACCGTAGCCTTGATCATATCGTCGGCGGTCATGCTCTCGCCCTCCTCGAGCCAGATATCGCTGCCGCCCATTGAAGCGGCGTGAGCCGAGGATGTGATCGTATCGTCAAGACTGAGCCTGCCGCTGTCCATCGCCTCAAAAACCAGAAGCAAAGTCATTACCTTTGTGATTGACGCGCACGGTCTGTGCTCGTGCGCATTTTTCTCAAAAAGAATTTTGCCTGTTCCGGCTTCCATAAGAATAGCGGACGGCGCAGATACGCTCTCGTCGTCCAAAGCAAAAACGGGCAAAGCATTAAGCAAAAGAGAACAGACCAGTATTATTGAAACAACCACTTTCTTCATATGTAAAACACCTCGCCCTATCCTATGAGCGAGGTGTCGGATTTATTACTTTAAGAAGCCGAGCTTTCTGACGAGAAGCGGCTCGATAGACTTGTTGCGGCAAACGTTGATGAAGCAGATGATCTGCACGATGTACAAAAACGCGAGCAAGCCGCCGCCTGCAATAGGCACAATACAGGTCCAGCAGAGAACCCCGGTCGCAAAGCCGATAAGCACCTGAGTGATGAGGATCGAAAGCATCTGCTTGATGTGGAAGCGGAGATAAGCTGGGTTATCCGAGCTTTTAGCGAGCAGCGCGATGATGATTCCGATAAAGCTGAGAGCATAGATCGAAAGAGCGAAGATTTTGTTGTCGTGAACCTCTTCCTCGCTGAATTCGTCAGTGTGGTCGTACTTACTGACAGCCGGAGCTGCAGGAGCAACCGGAGCTGAGGGAGCAGCCTGCTGCTCAGGCTGAGGCTGATAGCTCTGAATATTGTTCTCGGGCTGAGGCGAAGCGTTAACGGGAGCGCCGCAGTTGGTGCAAAAAGCCGCGTCATCGGCAAGACTTGCCTGGCACTGTGGGCATGTTTTCATATACATTTCTCCTTCAAAAAATTAATTATCAATAAGACAAACCGAATGGGCTGAAATACCCTCGAGTCTGCCTGTAAAGCCGAGTTTCTCCTCGGTTGTCGCCTTTACGCTTACCTGCGAAACGTCGATTTTGCAGGCGTCGGCAATATTTTGGCGCATCGTATCGATATATCCGCGCAGCTTTGGCTTCTGTGCGATCACGGTTGAATCGATATTGACGATATGATATCCGTTTTCACCGATCACACGGACTACCTCCGCGAGAAGCAAAAGACTGTCCGCGCCCAAAAAGCGGTCGTCGGTATCGGGAAAAAGCTTGCCGATGTCGCCGAGCGCAGCAGCGCCCAGAAGAGCGTCCGAAACAGCGTGAAGCAGCACGTCGGCGTCGGAATGACCGAGGAGTCCGTACTCAAAAGGAATTTCAACGCCGCCAAGAATAAGTCTGCGGTTTTCGGCAAAGCGGTGAACGTCGTAGCCGTGTCCAATTCGCATAGTCTGTTCTCCCTTACCCTTAGCCCTTGGCTCTCTCTTTGAGAATGCTCTCCGCGATGATAACGTCGACGGGAGTGGTGAGCTTAATGTTTTCCTTATTGCCCTTTACGACCTCAACCTCGCCGCCCATGTGCTCAATAAGAGCGCAGTCGTCGGTGAAGTTGATAAAGTTGTCGCCTGCATTTTCGAGCGCGAAGGTATAGAGATCCTTCTCAAATACCTGCGGAGTCTGAACAGCGCGGAGCTGAGAACGCAAAGGCGTGCTCTCGATCACGTTGTAGCCGTTTACAAGCTTGATAGTGTCGGTGACGGAGGTGCCCAGAGTCGCGGCGCCTGTTTCGAAGGCAGCCTCGGTGACGCGCTCGATTTCCTCAACGGTGATCAGCGGACGCGCGCCGTCGTGGATAGCGTAGTAACTCGTTCTCTCGTCTGCTGCGGCAATGCCGTTGCGCACGCTTTCGGCACGGCTGGCTCCGCCCAGCACAATACGCTTGACCTTGGAAAAGCCGTTTTCTTCGGCAATCTGCTGAATGCGTTCCTTGTCCTGCTCGCGGCAGACGACGATGACCTCGCGGATCAGATGGCATTTCTGAAACGCGCGCAGGGTGTATTCGATTGCGGGCTTGCCGAGCAACGGCAGAAACTGCTTGCTGTCGGCGATTCCCATTCTGACGGAACCGCCCGCTGCGACGATAATCGCGGAAACAAAGTTTTTCATAGCGTACCCCTCTGTTTAAATGGACAGTTTGTATGGCAGCGCCGCGTCCTGAAAGCGGGCTGCGCAGTCGGAATTATTGATCGGACATCTACTTAAATCAGCTCGAGCGCCTGCTTCAGATCCGCAATCAGGTCGTCGGCGTTCTCGAGTCCGACGGAAAGACGGATCAGATCGGGCGCGATACCTGCTTCAAGAAGCTGCCGGTCGGAGAGCTGACGGTGGGTGTGGCTTGCGGGATGCAGCAGACAGGTTCTCGCGTCGGCAACGTGGGTCGCGATTGTCGCGAGCCTGAGGCTGTCCATAAACTTGATAGCCTTGTCTCTGCCGCCCTTGACCGCAAACGCCATTACGCCGCAGGAACCGTTGGGCAGGTACTTCTTTGCAAGCTCGTTGTACTTGTCGCCCTCGAGGTCGGGATAGTGGATCCATGCGACCTTATCCTGCGTGCTGAGGAATTCCGCAACCTTTTTGGCGTTCTCGCAGTGTCTGTTCATGCGGACGTGCAGGCTCTCGAGACCATTGTTGAGATAAAAAGCGTTCTGCGGCGACTGGATAGAACCGAGGTCGCGCATGAGCTGAGAAGTAGCCTTTGTGATATAGCCGAGCTTACCGAACTTTTCGGCGTAAACAAGGCCGTGATAGCTCTCGTCGGGAGTGGTCAGACCGGGATACATATCGGCGTGAGCCATCCAGTCGAAGTTGCCGCTGTCGATGATCGCGCCGCCTACGCTGACCGCGTGGCCGTCCATATATTTGGTTGTGGAGTGGGTCACGATATCCGCACCGAACTCGATCGGGCGGCAGTTGGCAGGAGTCGCGAAGGTATTGTCAACAATGAGCGGAACTCCGTGGGAATGCGCAAGACGCGCGAACTTTTCAATATCGAGGACGGTTACGGTGGGATTGGTGATCGTCTCGCCGAACAGCGCTCTTGTGTTGGGACGGAACGCCTTTGCAAGCTCCTCCTCGGGTAAATCCTGATCGACAAAGGTGACGTCGATACCCATCTTCTTCATCGTAACGCCGAGAAGATTGTAGGTGCCGCCGTAAATCGCCGAGGAAGCCACGATATGGCTGCCCGTCTCGCAGATATTAAAGAGAGCGAAGAAGTTCGCCGCCTGTCCGCTCGAGGTGAGCATAGCGGCGACGCCGCCCTCCAAGGCAGCAAGCTTAGCCGCTACCAAATCGTTGGTGGGGTTCTGAAGTCTGGTGTAGAAATAACCGCTCGCCTCAAGATCAAAGAGCTTGCCCATGTCGTCGCTGGAAGCGTATTTCCATGTAGTGCTCTGATAAATCGGCACCTGACGCGGTTCGCCGTTCTTTGGCTCGTAGCCTGCGTGGAGAAATTTAGTTTCAATATTCATATGTATGACTCCTTTGTGAATTATATACTTGATTACTTAAAAAATCCCGTCAGAAATCCCGTGAAGAAATCCGTGCCCCAGATCACAAGGCAAAACAGGATAATTATCAGGATCGCCGAGAGAATTTTGACCGTCGTGCGCTTTGCAGGACTCATCTCGACCTGCTCCTCGCTTTCGGCGGTATCCTCAACGTCCTGCATATCTACCTTGATCTCCTCGCCCTCGGGCTTGATCGCGCCGATCCCGACGCAGATGTCGTACGCCTGCTGATAGGCGGAATAAGGTACGAGAATGTCCTTGTCGTTAATATCCGAACCGGTTACCGCGTCCGCGGAAATGTTGTTTTTTCTCGCGGCAAGGTCGCTGGGTATTCCTCCGCTTTCAAGCGCGGACTGAATCCTCTGCGCCTCAAAGCCCGACGCAGAAATCAGAAACACCGGGGTGTTCTCGTCGTCGATCGGGTAAAGCGGCTGCGGCTTGCGGCATTCGGTACAAACGTCAAACTTGTCCTCATGGATATGCTTGCACTTCTTACAATATTTCATCGTTAAACTGCCTTTCAAATGATATACAATATTATTCTATCACAAAACAGCGGCAGGTACAATACCTGCCGCGCAAAAATTATTCAAACACAGGCTGCACCTGTCGGTTTTCAAGCGCCGCCTCTACGCACGGCTTCAGCTTGCTGAAGTCCGCGACGAGCGAATTCGGCTTCTTGACAGGGTCGTCCTGTTTAAGGGGTACGAAGTAGATGTTCTTTGTGTTCAGCAGTCTGCCGATGTTCTGAGCAGACGCGCCGAGTGCGTCGTTCGTCGCCACGCAGAGCAGCACCGGTCTGAGCACGCGCAGGTGAGATTTCGCCGCCATTGTAACGGAGGTGTCCGTCACACCCAGACTGAGCTTTGCGAGAGTATTGCCGGTGCAGGGAGCTATTACAAGCAAGTCGCACAGCTTTTTCGGACCGATCGGCTCGGTCTCTACCGCCGTGGTCAGCACCCTTTTGCCGGTGATCTCCTCCGCCATAGCCTTCATTTCGCTCGCCTTCCCGAAACGCGTATCGGTGGACGAGGCGTTGCCCGACATGATCGGGATCACCTCATAGCCGTCGTCAACCAGCGCGCGCATCTGCTCAAACGCCTTTGAAAAGGTGCAAAAGGAACCGCACATCGCAAACCCAATGGTTGCCTTTGTCACCAATTTACCTCCTCAATCATTCGGAATACGGTTGTTTTGATTATCTCGCCCGCCGTTTTGGGAGCGCATTTTCCCGGCAGCGAAAGCGCGCGCTGCGCGTCGATTCTGAGAGCGCTCGCCGCGTCGAAATCCACTCCTCCCGGCAGGGACGCAAGGTCTATCAACAGTGTATCGCAGTCGGTGTTCTGCAGCAGCTCCCTGTCAAAAATCAGCTTTGGCACGGTATTGAAAACTATATTGAAGCCGCGTATCTCACTCAGCCGCTCGGTATTTACAAACTCATATCCCAGCGCCGCGATATACGCGCGGTCCGTTGCGCTCCTCGCGCTGACGGTGATCTCCGCCCCGAGAGCCTTGAGCAATTTCGCGAGTATTTTGCCGATTCTGCCGAATCCGACGACAAGGCACCTCGCGCCCGCAATCGTACCCTCGTAGGCGCTCATCGCGCACTCAACCGCACCCTCAGCCGTAGGCACCGCGTTGAGCACCGAAAAATCGTCCCTCGCGGCGTAATCGAATATCTTCGCGCCCTTTAGCGCAGGATACGCACGGATCAATCTGTCCTTCATCGAGGCGAACACCGGCTTTTGCTTGAGCAGCTCCTGCTCCTCCTCGTCAAAATACAGCGTGCTCTTTGCAAACGGCGCGTTAAGGCTGCCGTCAGCCCTCACAGCCGGCAAGGGCAGCAGCACCGCGTCGCTGTAACCGAGCGCGGTACGCACGTCGGCAATCGCTATTTCTCCCAAGCTGCGCAGATTATCAAAACCGCCGAGCATAACGCGGTAGCCGTCCTTTACAAGAGAATCCGCAAGAAAGAGCTGCCGCTTATCGCCGCCGAGTATTCCGAAGCTTCTGATTTTATTTTGCATACACAACACCAACCGTAATCACTGTATATTTCATCATATGATTTTTTCGGAAGGAGGTGACTGCTTTTAAAAAACAAAAAAGACAGGTTTTCTGACCTGCCTTTTTCCTATTCAGAATATTAAAGCTCTGCGATAACCTCAACCTCGACCAAAACGTTCTTGGGAAGGGTCTTGACCGCTACGCAGGAACGCGCAGGCTTTGAGGTGAAGTATTTGCCGTAAACCGCGTTGAACGCCGCGAAATCGTTAATATCCGCGAGGAAGCAAACGGTCTTTACCGCCTTATCGAGCGATGAGCCTGCCGCCTCGAGAACATTCTTGAGGTTGGTGCAAACCTGCTCTGTCTGAGCCTCGATAGTTTCAGCCTCAACAGCGCCTGTTGCGGGATTGATCGCGATCTGTCCCGAGGTAAAAACAAGGCCGTTTACCTTTACAGCCTGAGAATAGGGTCCGATCGCGTCGGGCGCGTTCTTTGTATAAACATAATCCATGATTAATTCCTCCTGTTTTCCAATATATTAAACGAGCTTAAAGCCTGCGCTTTTGAGCGCCTTGGAAATCTCGTTTACGTGCTCAAAGTTTCTTGTTTCCAAAACGATTCTGAGGTAAGCCGCGGTAACGTCGGTACCCTCGCCTGCTCTCTCGTGGTGAACGGAGATAACGTTTGCGCCGTGGTCTGCGATGATCTTTGAAACCGCAAGCAGCTGACCGGGCTTATCCTGGAGCTGAATGCAGAGCGTCTGCTGTCTGCCGCTCATAATCAGACCGCGCTTAATCACTCTGTTGAGGATAGTAACGTCGATATTACCGCCCGAAACAATACATACGACCTTCTTGCCCTTTACGGGAAGCTTGTTGTACATGACCGCGGCAAGCGGAGCTGCGCCTGCACCCTCGGCGATCATCTTCTGGGTTTCTATAAGCTTCAGAATCGCGGAAGCGATCTCGTCGTCCGAAACCGTTACGATATCGTCGACGTACTTGCTGATATATTCAAACGTATGCTCGCCCGGCTCCTTGACCTGGATTCCGTCGGCGATAGTGGACACCTTATCGAGCGAAACGATCTTGCCCTGCTTAACGGACTCGTACATTGACGGAGCGCCCTCAGCCTGTACGCCGTAAACCTTGATATTGGGGTTCAGGCTCTTGATAGCTAGAGCGACGCCCGAAAGCAGACCGCCGCCGCCGATAGCCGCGACGACCGCGTCGACATAAGGCATTTCGTTGAGAATCTCAAGACCGATAGTGCCCTGACCCGCGATTACATTCTCGTCGTCAAACGGGTGAATAAAGGTGAGATTCTTCTCGTCGCGCAGACGGAGCGCCTCGTTATAAGCGTCGTCATACACGCCCTTTACCATGCAGACCTCAGCGCCGTAGCCCTTTGTCGCCTCGACCTTGGAAATCGGTGCGCCGTCGGGCAGACAAATCAAAGACTTGATGCCGTACTTTGTCGCGGCGAGCGCAACGCCTTGAGCGTGGTTACCCGCGGAACAGGCGATAACGCCTCTCTCCTTCTCCTCCTGAGAAAGCTGCGAAATCTTGTAGCCGGAGCCTCTTACCTTGAACGAGCCTGTGATCTGTAAATTCTCAGGCTTGAGGTAAACCTCGCAGTCGTCGGTAATGGCGGCAGCCTTTACGATGTGCGTTTGACGGATAACGTCCTTCAATACATATGATGCGTGATAAATCTTGTCAAGTGTTAACATCATGACACTTCCTTCATCTTCCAAAAATTACACTTCCAGTTTTTTATTTCGCGTACTATGGGTTTGGCTGATTGGTAACGTTTCAGTTTCGCGCGAGGGGTTCATCTGACTTTTTCGTTTCCTTTTCTCTGACAGAAATTTTATTGTCACTGATACCGCTTTTCGCGGAGGGTATGCACCCTCGGGCACTTCGCGTACTATAAGTTTAATTTATCGGAAGTGTGCCAGTTTCGCGGAGGGTATGCACCCTCGGGCACTTCGCGTACTATAAGTTTAATTTATCGGAAGCGTGCCAGTTTCGCGCGAGGGGTTCATCTGACTTTTTTGTTTCCTTTTCTCTGACATAAATTTTATGTCAATGATATTGTTTTCCCCGGATAAAAAATCATTGATTATTTTTATTATTTATGTTATTATGAAACCAGAATATTTAGGAGTGATTTGATGCAGCTGAAAGAATCAGGCGAAATGTATCTTGAAACCATATATGTTCTCAGTCAGCGCAAAGGCTTTGTGCGCTCTATTGACGTCGGAGAGGAAATGGGCTACTCCAAACCGAGTGTAAGCCGTGCGGTAGGTATTCTTCGCGACGGCGGCTACATCACCGTTGCCCACGACGGCGGACTCCACCTTACAGAAGCAGGTCTTGAGGTTGCGCAGCGCACCTATGAGCGTCACACCGTGCTGAGCGAATTTTTCATCAAGCTCGGAGTTGACGAGGAAACCGCCACCAACGACGCGTGCAAAATCGAGCACGTTATCAGCAGCAGCACCTTTGCCGCTTTGAAAAAATACCTGAATGAACAAATGAATTAAAAACGTCATTCCGGCGGCATGCTTCGGCATGCCTTATTTATTTGCGCAAAAAAGGCGCTGTGAAGAAACGAAGCTAAAAGCTTCCGACTTCACAGCGCCCTCTTTTTTGCAGCAGTTATGTGGAAAAATGTTGAAAAAACCGCAC
>CACXAO010000055.1 GCA_902765625.1 uncultured Ruminococcus sp.
CTGCTGTACTCTCATTCTCTTTGGCGCGCCGGAAGAGACTCGAACTCCCGACCTTCTGATTCGTAGTCAGACACTCTATCCAGCTGAGCTACCGGCGCAGATGCGTTCTTTTGAACCGCAAGATATATATTACCATACTTTGACGGAAAATGCAAGTCTTTTTTTAAGGAAAGTTAATTTCATCAAAAAGCACAGAATTTTCGGGACCTTTTATTAAATACTGCGCCTTGTTTTTGGTACTTATTTGTATTATAATATAAGGTGGCCGCAATAAATTGCGGCGGTTACAAACGAACCACAGTATATTGTGAATGTTGTCCAGAATTGAAACTCCATTTTTGTGTAATATCGTGGTTATTAAGGTTTGATTTTTGCAAAAAAATATGGTAAAATAGTTAACGGTAACGAAATTGTAACTAATAATAGTTTACCTTAAAAAACATCGGATTCAATTTGATTATCGAATTCCTTTGCTAAAAGAAAGGGTGTTATTTTGACTAAGATGCTAATCAGAAGAGTACCTGCGGTTGTCCTCACGGTCGCGATCCTGTTTACAACCGTATTCGCGCTTTCAATTTCCGCAAGCGCACTCACATTTACACCACGTTATTCCATGCCCAATACAGATAATGAATATTACTACAGCAGCAAGAACCCGTTTTATTCCGCCGGCTACGGTCTCCCTAACTGCACCGCTTATGCTTACGGCAGAATTTATGAGATAACCGGCAAGAGACCTAACCTCTCAACCGGCAACGCCGAAAACTGGTACGGCTACAACCAGAGCAACGGCTACTATGAATACGGCCAGACTCCCAGACTCGGCGCTATCGCATGCTGGTCTTACGGCGGCAGCGGCGGTCACGTTGCGGTTGTTGAGTACATAGACAGCTCCACAGGCGAGATGGTTCTTTCAAACTCAGCTTGGAGCGCAAGATACGGTTCATGCGAACCCTTCTATCTTACCAGAACAACAGTTGACGATCCCCAGGCGGGCGGCAGCAGCTGGTGGTACTTCCAGGGTTATATCTACGCTGTAGATTCTCCCGACGTTGTTGTTAATCCCGACAACTCAGGTTCCGGCACCGGCAACGGCGGCAACAATCCTGTTGTTATCGGCGGCGGCGACGACGGCGACGATACACCCTCTATAGGCAAGAACTACGAGAAGGGCGTTTATCAGGTACAGGTTGACGATTATCTTACTATGAGAACCGGAGCAGGAACGCGCTACAGCTTCGTTACCAGAGTTCTCGACGGCGCAAAGCTTCAGGTTACTGCGGTTAAGAAAAACGACGACCTCACTTGGGGCGAGACAAGCTATGACGGCTGGGACGGCTGGGTAGCTCTTAACTACTGCAAATACTTAGGCGGTCTCGACACTTGGAAGGAAGAAACTACCGAGGCTCCCACTGAGCCTGCAACGGAAGCTCCTACAACGGCGGCTCCTACAGAGCCTGCTACTACGATACCGGAGATTCCTACCGAGGAGCCTACAACAGCAGCTCCCACAACCGTAGCTCCCACAACCGTAGCTCCCACAACAGTGGCTCCTACAACAGCAGCTCCCGTAACTGTTCCCGAGGTTCCAACAGAAGCTCCCACAACTCAGGCGGCAACAGAGCCTGATTATTCAAAGGGTATTGGTACCGGCGATGTTAACGCCGATGGTGTAATTGATATTGTAGACGCGACCTTAATTCAGAAGGCAGCCGCAGGTTTTGGCGATTTAAGCGCCAAGCAGCTCAAATGGTGCGATTTCGACTTTGACGGAAAGATTACCATTTCCGACGCAACCCTCGTTCAGAAGATTGCGATCGGCATGTACAATTATTATCTTTAATACATAAAGGGCGGTGTCAAACCGCCTTTTTTGTTTGTCAGGAAAAGAAAACGGAGGAGCCATGCTTTAGTCATGACTTCTCCGTATTGTTTTAAGAAGCGATGTACAGCTGAATCGCAGTTGCGTCGGTAATGTCGATAATGCCGTCGCCATTATAGTCCGCAAGCTTTTGCTGGCGGTCGCTGAGCGCTTCAAGCTCAACGTTGTATTCCTGTATCAGTGTAACGTCGTTGATATTGATCTTTGAGTCGAGATTTACGTCTCCGCTATCGGGCTTTACGGTCAATGCCTTAATTACGAAGGTGCCTCCGATATCGTCGTTCAGGCTGGTTTTGTACCACTGTAAAAGGTCGGTCATCGCGCCGTCTTTGTAAATATAGCTCATGCCGTATTTTGGACTAGGCAGAAATACATATTCGTTGTTGGAGTTGATGACCCATTCGTCTACGCCTATGTTGATATCGCTTCCGTTTTTATTCAGCTTTACCGCGATCGAAGCAGTGCTGTCGGTCAGCTCAACGTTTTCGATATCAGCGCAGGTATAGCCTGAGTATCCGGTTGTTCCGCTGCCGAGGAGCTTCCATCCGGATACGTCGGCAGACGGCTTTCCGTTTGCTTCCGGAACGAGATAAAGCTCGTAATCAGCGCCTGCAACCTTTGTTTCGAAAATCACCTTGTCGAGCAAATAGAAATCATCGTCAAAGTTGAGCCGGTTGAGCGCAGTCAGCTCGCCGGAGTAATCGGTGTATTTGTAGGTCGCGCCGAAGATTTCGTTTTGAATCAGCTTTTTGCTGTCGGTGATTTCCTCGATGCTTTCAATCGCGTATGACGGCTTGTATTTGCTCGGTTCAAGAAAGAACTTGTCCTCGTACGATACCCAGTAAAAGCCTTTAAGCGAATTGTTTTCGCCCCAGCTGCTTTTCATCAGCCATGCGCCGTTATTGTTCGGCGTGTTGCGGAAGTTGCTTTTGTCGTAGTTATCGTCCCAGCCGACTACCGCTACAACATGACCGTAGTTTGTGCCCGAGTAGGACGGAGGCATGTAATAAGAAATGCCGTTGTTCAGGTAAGTATTGTTTTTGGCGTATCCGGCGGTAACGCTGCCGTTGTCCATTATCGCGCGTTTGACCTCGTCCATATTGTCGCGTGAGACGTAACGTATGCCTGTTACGCCGTACTTTGCGCGGTCGGTGGAAACCTGATCGCCCGAGATCTTATTATCCGGAGATAAATCCCCGGCGTCGCTTTCAAGAACAGCACCCTGCCATGAGCTGAGATATCCCGGAGCGATGGTGCAGTAGCCGGCGTCTTCTTTGCCGCGTATCCAGCCGGTTCCGTCTGAGCGTGTGATTGCCCAAAGATTCATGTGCAGCTCCGAGAAATCGACAGACGAAGCGTCGGTGGCAATGCCCGTTTTAAGCAGCTTGCTCTCGAGAACCGAGAGACAGGCGTATGCCCAGCAGTCGTTGTAATTCTGGCTTTTCGCGCGGGTAACGTAGCCCTCGTCAAGCGAGCTGTAGTAAGACGGCAGATCGCCCGAGGATACTGTCTCAGCCGGAGCCGCGACCGTTTCTTCCTCGTCGATGACCACGGCGGAGGCGGAAACTCCGACCGTTCCGGTCAGCAGCGCGGCTGCGGAGAGCACAGTGATGATTTTAACTATAGGGTTAAGCTTCAATCCTGTCACCTCTGTCAATAATAATTATGATGTTATCTGTTTTTTGATTATTAATACAGTATACCAAAATAAATGCGATTTGTAAAGAATAATTATTTGACAAAAGTCACATTCTATTTCTCAGGAGGCGAAGCGATGCGTTTGAGAACAGATTTGGCTGTTGAGGCAAGGGAAATTGCCGGCGAGCATATCGGCGGAGTGGATTACCGCACATACAGCGAGAACGGATTGGAGATATCGCGCCTGACCGTAAAAAACGAACGCGCTGCGCGTGCGCTCGGCAAGGGTCAGGGAACCTATATCACGGTCGAGCTGCCGTCGCTTACAGACCGTTTTTCGGATACGGACGACCGCCTTAAAACAATCGGCGCGGAAATCCGCCGTTTGCTGCCGGTCAACGGGCTGCTGCTTGTCGCGGGACTGGGCAACGAGGAGATCACGCCCGATTCGCTGGGACCCAAAACTGCCGCGAAGGTGCTCGCCACGCGGCATATCACCGGAGAGCTTGCGCGTGCTGCGGGGCTTAACAGACTGCGCCCGGTCGCCGTTATGAGCACGGGCGTCACCGGACAGACAGGTATCGAGACCGGCGAGTATATTCTCAGCATTGTAAAAAGGATCCGTCCGAGCGCGGTTATCGCCGTAGACGCGCTGGCTTCAAGAAGGCTCGAACGCCTCGGATGTACCCTGCAAATCAGCGACACGGGCATTTCTCCCGGCGCAGGAGTAGGCAATCGCCGCAACGCGATAAACCGCGAGACCCTCGGCGTGCCGGTGATTTCAATCGGTGTTCCGACGGTCGTTGATCTGCGCACCCTCGCCTGCGATCTGCTGGGAAGCGAACTCAAGCGCGACGCTGCCGAAAGCTTTGTGCCGCGCGGCAAAAATATGCTCGTTATACCAAACGAAATCGACCTTCTGACAGAGCGCGCGTCGCGGCTTCTGGGACTGTCTCTGAACGCGGCGGTTCAGGACAAATTCGAGCTTGAGGAGCTGATCGAGCTGATGTAGCAGGGTCATAAATAATTTGTCGCCTGCATATAATTATTCCAAAAGCAGGTGATGATTTGAAAGTGCGGATTCTAAAATTTTTCAGAATATGTCTTGCCGTCTCGCTTATCGGCACCGCGTGTTATTGTCTGACGCAGCGGCTGCCTGAGTGCTTCGGCGGCAGCGATACCGCCCTTGCGGCAGCGGCGTTCACCCTGACGGACGGAAAATACCGTGCTGAGGCTCCGACGGAACAGCAGACAGAAGCTCCGCGAACCGTCAAAACCGAGGCGCAGGCTGCGACTCAGCCGGCAACAGAAAAGAGTGCAGAGCGCGATAAGTCCGCCTATTATGATTCATATGGCGACCACAGCGGCGAAGCGCGTTATTCGGTAACGGAAAAGACGGTCGGTGCAGACGGAACCGCGGTTGAGAACGCGTATGTTAAGAACCGCACGGGTCTGGACTTTGACTTTAACTCCATACTACATACGCCGCTGACCTTTAACGCTGAAAAGAACGCCTCGTCGCCGCAGGTGCTCATTTACCACACCCACACCAGCGAGGCATATCTCGACGAGGATGTGGACTTTTTTTACGACAGCTTTTATTCGCGCACACAGGACGAGAGCTTCAACGTGGTCGGAGTCGGGAACGTGCTCGCGGATACCCTTGAGAAGCGCGGGATCCGAACGCTTCACGACAAAACCGTTCACGATTCCACCTACAACGGCTCGTACGACAGAAGCGCCGAGACGGTTTTCGCGGATATGGCTGAGAACAAGGACATCAAGGTGGTGCTCGATATCCACCGCGACGCGCTCGGTACCGAGGAGTGCAAGGTAAAGACGGTTTTTGAGCACGAAGGGCAGAAGGCGGCGCAGATCATGATCCTCTCGGGCTGCGACGTTTACGGCGAGCGCGGCTTTGATAACTGGCAGAACAACCTCAGCTTTGCCTTAAAGCTCCAGACGACCGCCGAGAGCATGTATCCGGGCATGACGCGTCCGATGAGCTTTGACTTTTTCGCCTACAACGAATATATCTGCGACGGTTCGCTGCTGATCGAGGTGGGCACCGACGCGAATTCCGTTGACGAGGTGCAGCGTACCGCGAATTATCTCGGCGAGGTGCTGGCTGCCGTTCTCGCAAATAATTAGCGGATTGCACAAACCGATGAGTTTATTTTGGCTGTATGGAGCGTTTTTTAAGCCCGTACAGCTTTAAATTCGGAAAAATAATCTCAATAAGGAAGAAAAAGCGGAGGCGGTTTGGCGTTTTGTCTATTATTGAACAACGGTATGCGCGCGTTGACAGTGAATTTTTACTTGCAAAACCCGTTCGAATTTGATATAATCATCATATATATGCCAAATGGGGTATGAATATGAAGCACAGAACTCTAATAAATCGCATAACAGCGGTCGTTTTCGGGCTTCTGATGATAGCGGCAGGTGCATTCGGTGCTTTCGCGGAGGTTGAAGTGCCGAACGTTACGGAGGAACCGATAGCCACCGTTCCGGTGACGGAGACTCCGGTGTGGACAGACCCTCCTACCGACCCTCCGACCGATCCGCCTACAGACCCTCCTACCGATCCTCCGACCGAGGCGCCCACTCAAGCGACGACTCAGCCGACAACTCAGCCTTATCAGGAAACCACCGAGGCTCATACCGAGAACGGCGGTTTTATCGATAACAATAACAATCATCCGGCCACGGAGTTTGTTCCTCCGACGATTCCGAAGACCATCAGCGAAAAGTCCTATACCACCAACGTCGCCGCGGGAGTCGTCTCGTGGGTCTGCGTGATCGTGGGTATCGTAGTTATTTTCGCGGTCATCGTCAGCACGAAGCTCAGCGATTACCGCGCAGGCAGGCGCGTATGACGAAGCTGAAAATCGGCTCTGTCGGGTTTGGCTCGCCGGCGTTTCTGGCGCCGATGGCAGGCGTAAGCGACCGTGCCTACCGCGAGCTTTGCATGAAGCGCGGTGCCGGCTACTGCGTCAGCGAAATGGTCAGCTCAAAGGCGCTCTCTTTTCAGAGCAAAAAGAGCGAGGAGCTGATGGTTATCTCAGACCTTGAGCGCCCGTGCGGCATCCAGATTTTCGGGGACGAGCCGTCGTGCATGGCTGACGCGGCTGTTCACGCGCTGAAAAACAAGCCCGATATCATCGATATCAACATGGGCTGTCCGGCGCCCAAAATCAGCGGCAGCGGCAGCGGAAGCGCACTTATGCGCAGGCCGGAGCTGGTGGGAGAGATCGTCAGGGCGGTCACAGCCGTCTGCGGCGTTCCCGTCACCGTAAAAATCCGCAAGGGCTGGGACGACGACAGCGTAAACGCCGTTGAGATCGCCAAAATCTGCGAACGCGCCGGTGCAGCGGCAATCACCGTTCACGGAAGAACGCGCATGCAGTACTACAAGCCGCCCGTCGATTACGAGATAATCCGTCAGGTCAGGCAGTCGGTTCAGATTCCGGTTATCGCGAACGGCGATATCGACTCCGCGCAGAAGGCAAAGGAGGTCATGGAGCGCACAGGCTGCGGTCTTGTCATGATCGGCAGAGCAAGTCTGGGCAATCCGTGGCTGTTCTCTCAGATAAACGATCTGCTCAGCGGAAAGCCGCTTTGCTGCCCGACGCTCGAAGAAAAGCTCGACACGATGGTCGGGCAGGTCGAGAGAATGGCAGAGTACAAGGGCGAGTACATAGCCATGCGGCAGGCGCGAAAGCTCGTCGTCGGCTACTTCAAGGGAATAAAGGGTGCGGCTGCGCTGCGCAACGAGGCAGGAAAGCTCAGCACGCTCGACGACATATACATATTAAGAAACCGCATTTTGAATTATTAAGCAGCTTCTGTGGGGTTCGGTCAGGATCGAGAGATGAACGTCGGTTTTGACCGAACCCCGCAGGTGGGGATCTGTTTGGAATATCAAAGCACAATAATGACACAAAGGGGAAGTTAAACATGAGTGAATTAACAAACATCGCGGCACTGAAATACCTTCAGGAGTATGACCCCGCCGTCGGAAACGCAATGAACGACGAGCTTAAAAGACAGCGCCGTAATCTTGAACTGATTGCCAGCGAAAACATCGTAACGCCTGCAGTTATGGCGGCAATGGGCAGTCACCTTACCAATAAATACGCCGAGGGTTATCCGGGCAAGCGCTACTACGGCGGCTGCGAGTGCGTAGACGTTGTAGAGGAGATCGCGCGTCAGAGAGCCTGCGAGCTGTTCGGTGCAGAGCACGCAAACGTACAGCCCCACTCAGGCGCACAGGCTAACACCGCCGTTTACTTCGCAATGCTCGAGCCGGGCGACACCGTAATGGGCATGAACCTCAACGAGGGCGGCCACCTTACCCACGGCTCACCCGTAAATATTTCAGGTAAATACTTCAACTTCGTACCCTACGGCGTTGACAGCGAGACCCACCGTATCGATTACGACAAGGTTCTCGAGACCGCCAGGGAGTGCAAGCCCAAGATGATCGTTGCCGGCGCTTCGGCTTATCCCAGAATCATCGATTTCGCAAAGCTCAGAGAGATCGCCGACGAGGTAGGCGCTTATCTGATGGTCGACATGGCGCACATCGCCGGTCTTGTCGCCGCAGGCGTTCATCCCAACCCCGTTCCTTACTGTGAGTTCGTGACAACCACCACCCACAAGACCCTCAGAGGTCCCAGAGGCGGTATGATCCTCTGCCGCGCCGAGTTTGCAAAGCAGATCGACAAGGCTATTTTCCCCGGCACACAGGGCGGTCCGCTCATGCACACCATCGCTGCTAAGGCTGTCTGCTTCGGCGAGGCTCTCAAGCCCGAGTTCAAGGAGTACGGCGCAAAGGTCGTTTCTAACTGCAAGGCTCTCGCCGATGGTCTGCTCAAGAGAGGCTGCAAGCTCGTTTCGGGCGGCACCGACAACCACGTTATGCTTCTCGACCTCCGCGACACCGACGTTACCGGCAAGGAGCTTGAGGCTCGTCTCGACGACTGCTACATCACCGTCAACAAGAACACAATCCCCGGCGAACCCCGTTCACCCTTCGTTACCAGCGGCGTAAGAATCGGCACCGCAGCCGTTACCACACGCGGCCTTAACGAGGAGGACATGGATCTTATCGCCGAGTACATCACCCTCGTTCTCAACGACTACGAGAACAGCAGGGATAAGGTCAGAGCCGGCGTTGAAGCCATCTGCAAAAAGTATCCTCTTTACGAATAATCCGGTCAGCGGCAGGGCTAAGGCTTTGCCGCGCCTTTCATTTTCACCGATTTACGGAGGTGACCCACAATGCAAAAACCGCTTGCCGACCGCTTTCGTCCGCAGTCGCTCGACGATATCGTCGGTCAGAGGCACCTGCTCGGCGAGGGCAGACCGCTCAGAAAAATAATCGAGAGCGGCGACGTGCCCAACCTGATCTTTTACGGACCCTCAGGCGTCGGCAAAACGACTCTCGCCGCCTACATCGCCAGGCAGACCCGCAAAACCCTGAAAAAGCTCAACGGAACCACCGCGTCAACCGCAGATATCAAGGAGGTTGTCGCGCAGCTCAACACCTTTGAGGGCCTGAACGGAATTCTGCTCTATCTCGACGAGATTCAGTATTTCAACAAAAAGCAGCAGCAGACCCTGCTCGAGTTCATAGAGAACGGAAGCATAACGCTGATCGCCTCGACGACCGAGAACCCGTATTTTTATGTATACAACGCGATTCTGAGCCGTTCAACGGTTTTTGAGTTCAAGTCGGTTGAGCCGCAGGAGGTCAGGCGCGCCGTGATACGCGCCGCAGAGCTTCTCTCGCAGGAACAGGGTATCGAAATTACCCTCGAGGACGGCTGTGCCGCAAAAATTGCGACAGGCTGCGGCGGCGACGTGCGAAAGGCTATGAACGCCCTCGAGCTTTCGGCAATAGCGACGGACTGCATTGACGGCAAGAAGCATATTCTGCTCGAAACCGCCGAGGCTCTCTCTCAGAAGAGCGCCATGCGATATGACCGCGACGGCGACGAGCACTACGACATTGTTTCCGCTTACCAGAAGAGCATGCGCGGCTCGGATCCGGACGCGGCTCTGCACTACCTCGGCAGACTTCTGGAGGCAGGCGATCTGCCCTCGGCGTGCCGCAGACTCATGGTTTGCGCCTGCGAGGACGTCGGACTTGCCTATCCTCAGATAATCCCGATCGTAAAGTCCTGTGTTGACATCGCCCAGGCGGCGGGTCTGCCCGAGGCGAGGATACCTCTCGCGGACGCGGTGATTCTCGTCTGCAACGCGCCGAAATCAAACTCGGGCTGCGTCGCAGTAGACAAGGCTATCCGCGATATCCGCCGCGGAAACACAGGTCCTGTGCCGCGTCAGCTCCAGAATATGCACTACGACGGCGAGGATAACGAAAACAAGGGACAGCATTATATTTATCCTCACGATTACCCGAACCACTACA
>CACXAO010000056.1 GCA_902765625.1 uncultured Ruminococcus sp.
CCGCTGTGTCCCGCGAGCGCGATGTTTAAGATTTTTTTCGCATCGTACTGTTTCAAAAGAAAAAACTCCCTTCGTTTATATAATTGATATTATATTTCAGTATAATTTGACATATTAAGCAAATATATAAAATAATCCTTATTCAGTATATCATAATTGTACAGAATTAACAACAAGTTTTAGGAGAAATAAAAAAATTCACCCTTTGCCCAAAAAGGACAAGGGTGAATTGTGCGAATTGCTTTTTTTGCTCTGAAATCCTGAAACCATGCACAAACTTTTTTTGAATTTTTGTGCATTTTCCTTATGACAATACAGCTCCCTGAGCGCCGGACGAAACGAGCTTTGCGTAGCGTGCAAGATAGCCTGTGGTGATTTTCGGCTCTCTGGGAACCCACGCAGCGCGTCTTTCGGCAAGCTCCTCGTCGGAAACCTTGAGGGTGATGGAGTTGTTGGGAATGTCGATTTCGATCATGTCGCCGTTCTTGACGAGGGCGATAGGACCGCCGACCGCCGCCTCGGGAGATACGTGGCCGATTGAAGCGCCTCTTGTCGCGCCGGAGAAACGTCCGTCGGTGATCAGCGCAACGGTGCTGCCTAAGCCGCGACCCATGATGGCTGAGGTGGGGTTGAGCATCTCGCGCATTCCGGGGCCGCCCTTGGGTCCTTCGTAGCGGATAACCACAACGTCGCCTTCAACGATCTCGCCGTTGTTGATCGCCGCCATAGCTTCCTCCTCGCAATCGTAAACCTTCGCGGGACCTGTGTGTCTGAGCATTTCGGGAGCTACCGCGGAGCGCTTTACAACGCAGCTGTCGGGAGCGAGGTTGCCGCGGAGTACCGCGATGCCGCCTGTTGAGCTGTAGGGGTTGTCGACGGGACGGATGACCTCGGGATTCTTGTTTACAACGCCCTCAATGTTCTCGGCGATGGTCTTGCCGGTGCAGGTGATGAGGTCTGTGTTGAGCAGGCCGAGCTTGTTGATCTCGTTCATAACGGCGTAGATGCCGCCTGCCTCGTTGAGATCCTCGATATATGTTCTGCCCGCGGGAGCGAGGTGGCAGAGGTTGGGGGTCTTTGAGCTGATATCGTTGGCGATATCGAGGTTGAGGTCAATGCCGCACTCGTGCGCGATTGCCGGGAGGTGGAGCATTGAGTTGGTGGAGCAGCCGAGAGCCATGTCCATAGTAAGAGCGTTGCGGAACGCCGCCTCGGTCATGATGTCGCGCGGCTTGATGTCCTTTTCGAGCAGCTCCATGATCTTCATGCCGGCGCGCTTTGCAAGCTGGATCCTCTCGGAGTAAACCGCAGGGATCGTGCCGTTGCCGCGAAGAGCCATGCCGAGAACCTCGGTGAGGCAGTTCATGGAGTTGGCGGTGTACATGCCTGAGCAGGAACCGCAGCTCGGACAAGCCTTGTTTTCGTATTCGTTAAGCTCCTCGGCGGTGAGCTTGCCGGAATTGTAGGAGCCTACAGCCTCAAACATGGAGGAAAGGCTTGTTTTGTGGCCGGCAAATCTTCCTGCGAGCATGGGGCCGCCGCTGACGAAGATACACGGAATGTTGAGTCTTGCCGCAGCCATGAGCAGACCGGGAACGTTCTTGTCGCAGTTGGGAACCATAACGAGCGCGTCAAACGCGTGCGCAAGCGCCATAGATTCGGTTGAGTCGGCAATCAGGTCGCGGGTAACGAGTGAGTACTTCATGCCCTGGTGACCCATCGCAATGCCGTCGCAGACCGCGATCGCGGGAAATACGATCGGGTTGCCGCCTGCCATCGCAACGCCTGTCTTTACGGCGTTTACGATCTTGTCTATGTTCATATGTCCGGGAACGATCTCGTTGTAGGAGCTGACGATACCGATCATCGGCTTCTGCATTTCCTCGTCGGTCATGCCGAGAGCGTGGAGGAGAGAACGCTGCGGTGCGCATGCAACGCCTTTGGTAATCGCGTCACTTCTCATTGGTAAATCATCCTTTCTTAATAACGCCCGCCGTCGGGCAGGCTGAAATTTTTACAATTATTATAGCATTGAAGCAAGGCTTTTTCAAGAGCTTTTTAAAAGTATAAAGGGCAGTCAGCGACCGCCCGGTGGTTTATTTCTTTTTGTTTGAGATGATGTAGTAGATAACGCCGCCTACAGCCGCCACGCCGATGATGCCGGCAAAGATCCATACAGTCGCCTTGCTTTCGTTGGCTGCGACGGGCTGAACGCTTACCGCGCCGGCATATATGCTGCCGATCACGCTCATCAGCAGTGCCGAAAGCGCCGCGGTGATCATCTTGTATACCTTCATATTATTACCTCCCGGTTTTCGTTAACAACATCTTACCATACCGCGGACATTTTTTCAATCTGTTTTTTTAATAGTTTGTTAAATATAAGATAAAATGCGGACGCGAACAAAAAAACGGGTGATTTTTTGTTAAAAATCGAAGAAAAAATAATATAGAATTTTACGTATATTACAGGATAAAAAGGCAATTTGGCATAATCGCTAAAAAAATTCAGCTTTGTTGTGCAGATAGCAAATTGAATAAAATCGGGTTTTTTGTTATCATTAAACTGAACGCAGAATGCGAAATTCTGCCTTTAGTAATTTTATTTAGGAGTGAGAGAAATTGAACAAGAAAGTGACAAGCTTAGTGCTTGCGGTGTGCGTGCTTCTCTCGTGCATTGCGGTCGGCAGCTTCTCGGCTACCGCCGGCACAGAAGAAGTCGCAGTCGCGGCACAGGCAGACGATGAGTCTGTCGGCGCAAACTACGGACTGGCGAGTCAGGTCAAGGACGGTAATATCCTTCACTGCTTCGACTGGAAGTACAACGACATCAAGGCTGAATTGCCCAACATTGCGAAGGCGGGCTTCACCAGCGTGCAGACCTCTCCCGTACAGACTCCCGACCCCTTGGGACAGTGGTACGGCCTGTATCTGCCGCGCGAATTCAAGTGCACCTCGGGTCCTCTCGGCACAAGAGACGACCTCAAGAACCTGTGCTCCGAGGCGGATAACTACGGCATCAAGATCGTCTGCGACGTTGTTGCCAACCACCTCACGGGCGATCACGCAAACATTCAGGACGACCTCAAGGACGGTCAGTACTGGCATAAGGAATTTGACGTATCCGACTGGAACGACCGTTATCAGATCACCAACGGCAAGATCGGCATGGCTGACCTCAACACCGGTCACAGCCATGTGCAGACTGTAGTATTCAATTATCTTCAGGATCTGAAGAGCATCGGCGTCGACGGCTTCCGTTTCGACGCTGCAAAGCACATCGGTCTTCCCAGCGAGGGAGACGGCTTCTGGGCAAAAATCGCCGACATCGGTATCTACCGCTACGGTGAGATCCTCGACAGCCCGGGCGGCGACGCCAACAAAGTAATGAACGAGTACGCCCAGTACATCGGCGTCACCGACAGCGATTACAGCGGCGCCATCACCGGCGCGATCAGAGACGGTAAGGTTGTCGAGAACAACGGCAACTGGGTCAACAGAGGTATCTCAGCCGACAAGATCGTGTACTGGGGCGAGAGCCACGACACCTACAGCAACGATCCGCCACCCAAGGAAGGCGGCTGGACAAAGTATCTTGACCAGAACATCATCGACCGTGCTTACGCGGTAGTCGGCGCGAAGGCTAATTCGCAGTCGCTCTACCTTTCCAGACCCTTCAACAAGGATAAGACCTCGATCATGTCCGGTCAGAAGGGCAGCACCCACTTCACCTCCGCGGAAGTCGCGGCGGTCAACCATTTCCACAACGCGATGGTAGGCACAAAGGAATATTATACCACCGGCAACAACTGCTTTGTAGTATGCCGTGAAGGCGGCGCGGTCATCGTAGCGGCGAGCGGCTCCAACTTCGACGTTACCGTTCCCAACGGCGGCAGCATCGTAAAGCAGGGCACCTATACCGACGAGGTTTCAGGCAGCACCTGGACCGTAACGGGCAGCAACATCAGCGGTAAGATCGGCACCAGCGGTATCGCGGTCATCTATTCCTCCAAGCCCGCAGGCCCCTCCGCTTCCGTAACTCCCGGCTCGTCAAAGTACAAGACCGATTCGCTTACACTTACCCTCAGCTATGAGAACGCTACCTCCGGTTCTTACTCGATCGACGGCGGCGCTTATCAGAACTACACCAAGGGTCAGACCATCACAATCGGCGCAGGCAAGCCCGTTGGCACCAAGACCACCGTATCGGTCAAGGCTTCCGACGGCACCAACACCTCAGACCCCGAAACCTACACCTACACCAAGTCTGACAACTCTGCTCAGATGGTTTACTTCGATAACTCAAGCTACAACTGGTCGTCGGTTTACGCGTACATTTACGGTAACAAGACCGAGGTTGCGGCATGGCCGGGCACTCAGATGCAGAAGGATTCCACAGGCTACTTCGCTCTTGAGGTTCCAGAGGGCTTTGAGGAAGGCAACATTATCTTTACCGAGAGCAAGGACGCGGTAGATCACCGCTATCCCGCGGATAAAGACCCCGGACTTCCCCTCGAAGGCACAACAAAGATTTTCAAGGCGAACCACCAGTTTGTTGATTACGATCCGCCCGTACCCACAACTCCCGTTCCCACAACCGCAGCGCCCACCACCGCGCCCGTAGGCAAAATCCTTATCGGCGACACCAACGGCGACAGCAAAATCACCGTTTCGGACGCTACCCTCATTCAGATGCACGCTGCAGGTATGCAGAAGCTCACCGGCGACAGACTTACCGCAGCCGATACCAACAAGGACGGCTCGGTTAACGTAGGCGACGCTACCATGGTTCAGCTCTACCTCGTATACGACAAAAGCTCGTCGAACTACACCGGCACATGGATCGGCGGCGGAGTAGATCCCACTCAGCCTCAGCCCACCACAAGCTACGTGCAGCCGACCACGGCTTATATTCCGCCCACCACGGCTGCTCCTTCGAGCGGCGTGACCCTGGACGCTTCCGCGACCAGCAAGGGCACCGAGGACTGGTACGCATGGACATGGGATTCAGGCTCCGACGGACGCTGGATCAAAGGCTCCGGCAGCGCTTCCTCAGTACAGTTCAGCGGAAACATCGGCAAGAGCATCATCTTCGTCAGACTGCCTCAGGGCGAATCTCCTTCGGCAGACTGGGGCAACATCTGGAACCAGACCAATGACCTGACAACCAAGATGGGCGGTACATTCAAGACCACCGGCTGGGCTGATAAGTACATGAACGGCGAATGGCAGTAAGATAATCAGATAAACAATTGACTTTTGCAACCCTCTCAAGGCTTTGGGAGGGTTGTTTTTGTGTATAAAGTCGAATATTGCGCGAAATGTTGTAAAGCGTAAAAAGTTGTGGTATACTATCTTCGGTTTTAAGAAAGACACATTATAATAGTATTACATTCGCGAAAAGAGGGAAAACGGTGAGAAGGCTAACGCAAAGAACAGAGGCGGTCGTCAATCTCAGAGCGCTCGAGCACAACGTCCAAAATATCCGGGCGCGTCTCGGCAGCGGCGTCGAGATCATGGCGGTTCTCAAGGGTGACGGCTACGGCCACGGAGAAAAGGGAATTTATCCCACGCTTAAAAGCTGCGGCATTGAGCGCTACGCGGTCGCTGTCTGGGAGGAAGGCGCTTCGCTGAGAAACGCCGGCTGCACCGAACCGATCCTTCTCCTCGGCGATACCTGCGACGGTCAGCTTGAAAACCTTATCAAGTTCAACCTCACGCCTGCCATCTTTTCGCTCGACACCGCCGAAAAGCTCAACACCCTCGCAAAATGGGGCGGAGTCACCCAGCCCGTACACATCAAAATCGACACGGGCATGAGCCGTATCGGATTTCCGGCAGACGAGAGCGCTGTCGAGTCGGTTCGCCGCATAAGCGAGATGTCAAACCTCAAAATCACCGGCGCGTTCACGCATTTTTCGCGTGCCGACGAGCCTGACGGAGAGAGCGCAAAGGCGCAGTTTGAGAAGTACATCAGCTTTATCGAGAAGCTTGAGGACGCGGGTATTCACATCCCCATGAAGCACGTTGCGAACAGTCCGGCTATTCTGCTCCGACCCGAGGTTCAGCTCGACGCTGTCCGCGCAGGCGACGCGCTTTTCGGACTTTGCCCGATCGACGAGAACGACTGGGAGAACGAGGACTTCATGCAGGTTATGAACTGGTACACCTACGTCGTTATGGTCAAGGAGGTACCCGTCGGCACCGAGGTCGGCTACGGCGGCACCTTCGTTGCAAAACGCCCGACAAAGATCGCGACCGTTCCCGTGGGCTTCGCGGACGGCTACAGCCGCAGGCTCTCGAACAAAGGAAAGGTCAGGATCAACGGAAAGGAAGCGCCGATCATCGGACGCGTCTGCATGGATCAGTTCATGGTCGACGTAACCGACATCGGCGAGGTTAAGCGCGGCGACACCGTGAGCCTGCTCGACGATAAGCTCAGCGTGCTCTGGATGGCGAACCTGCTCGACTGCAACGTCGACGAGATCGTCTGCGGCATTTCAAAGCGCGTTCCGCGAATTTACGAATACTAATTTGTACAGATGAGAGGTATATGAACAATGGCTAATTATATTTTCAAAATCCTTGCTCACGCGAGTCTCGGCAAAATGCGCGAGGCGGTAAAGACCGTTCATGAGCGTTCGGGCAAAAACAGCGTCAAGATCTTCTTCGATATGCTCTACTGCGCCAAAAAGTACGGCGCAGGCTACTACGATTACCAGATTTTCGCGTTCTACAACCTCACCAAGGAGCAGCGCGCAACCTACGTTACCCGTCTTATCAGCAAAAAGTTCAACACCTTTATGAACGACTACGACTACGCCCACTTCCTTGAGAACAAGGACGAGTTCAACAAGCTCTATAAAAAGTACATCGGCAGAGAGTTTGTCCAGCTTCAGGAGGCTACCAAGGAAGAGGTCGAGAAGTTCTGCTCCGAGCGCGAGTACATCTTCTGCAAAATGCAGGATCTTGAGTGCGGCCACGGCTGCGAGCGCATCAAAATCAGCGACTACAAGAGCTTTGACGAGCTTTACAAATATCTGACCGACAAGGGCTTCTGCACCCTCGAGGACAACATCGAGCAGCATCCCGCGCTCAAAAAGCTCTATCCCAACGCGGTCAACTCAATGCGCATCATCACCGTTCTCGACAAGCAGGGCGAGGCGCATGTGCTCTATATCGTACAGAAAATGGGTCTTGGCGGCAGCATAATCGACAACAACTGCCTGTTCACTCCCGTTGACCCCGAGACCGGCGAGATCATGTACCCGGCGCATTCGGGCGACACCCTCAAGGGCATTATCTACACCGAGCACCCCGACACCCACGTCAAGCTTCAGGGCTACGTTATTCCTTATGTAAAGCAGGCGGTGCAGATGTGCCTCGAGGCGGCAAAAATCACTCCGCAGATCCGCTATGTCGGCTGGGACGTCGCTACAATGCCCAACGGTCCCGCAATCATCGAGGGCAACACCTACTGCGCCCACGATTTCTGGCAGCTTCCGCCTCACACCCCCGACGGAATCGGCATGCTCCCGAAAATCAAAGAGTACATCCCCGAGTTCTTTGAGGGCAAAATCAAATAACCTTATTAAACGGCAAAAGCCGGCTCGCGCAGAGCCGGCTTTATTTTTTTCTTCCATAGAGCTGTGACGTTTGACAAGGCTGAGCTCGCCTTCTGTCCCATCGCAACGCTCAATTCCGCTGTTGATGGCGGTTGCCGTTCGGCAAAGCCTTTCAATAGGCGGAGAAAGCGTCCTCGAATGCTTAGCCGCAGCAGCCGCAGCCGTCGTTGTTACCGCAGCCGCAGCCGTTTCCGTTGCCGTTGTTGCCGCAGCAGCAACAGAGGATGAGAATAAGAATGATGATGCCGCAGCAGCCGCCGTTGTTATTACCGAAGAAATTCATACATTTGCCTCCTTTCGTTTACACTACATACTATTGCGCAGGAGGCATTGTGTGCATAAAAAATACCGCCCGATATAAAATCAGGCGGTATCGCTTGGTTTGTTTTTGAATAATGCTGTTATTTGGCAGGCGTCCCATTCTCCTGCATCTCTCGGAAAACTCCTGTCAGTACCGTCGGCGTGTGGTCGGGACGGATTCTACCACCTCAAATAACTGCCTTTATTCTACTATTATTATACACCAATTATTCGGATTTGTAAAGAATTTTTTTGTTTCTCAGAATCCGGTTCCACTCGCGTTCACGAACCTTTTGAAAGGTAATTACAGAGTTTTTGTAATTCTCGGGGTCTTTGCAGGTTTTTAAGCGCACGATCAGCCGTGATTTTTCGCTGTTGTTTAACACTTTCAAAATAAACGCGCTGTTTGGTTTATCGGACTCAACGATGTAGTCGGGAAGAGAAACTGCTTCTATGACAGACCGAAAAATATCCTGTGCGTTTTTAAAATCCTTCGGATGCCTCTGTAAAATGTGTTCGATTTGTTTTTCGGTGATAATCAGTTCATCTGTTGCAATGTTATCAGTTACACAGCGGTAAATTGAAATATCTATTTTTCCCAGCTGATACATGTTTTTTACACATTAAATCTGAACAGAACAACGTCGCCGTCCTTCATTACGTACTCCTTGCCCTCGCTGCGAACCAGACCCTTTTCCTTGGCGGCCGCCATGCTTCCGCAGGCGATCAGGTCGTCGTAGGCGATGACCTCTGCTCTGATAAAGCCGCGCTCAAAGTCGGAGTGAATCTTGCCGGCAGCCTGCGGCGCCTTCGTGCCGTTCTTAATCGTCCACGCGCGAACCTCCTGCTTTCCGGCGGTGAGGTAGGAGATAAGTCCCAGCAGCGCGTAGCATTCCTTGATAAGACGGTCAAGACCGCTCTCCTCAAGACCCATGTCCGCGAGGAACAGCTCCTTCTCCTCGGCGTCCATCTCTACGATTTCCTCCTCGATCTGTGCGCAGATCGGCAGCACTCCGGAATGCTCCCCGGCGGCGATCTTCTTAACCGCCTGATATCCGGCGTTCTGCTCGATGCCGGAGGAAAAGTCCTCGTCGCTCATGTTCGCCGCGTAAATTACGGGCTTGCTTGTGAGCAGCGCAACCTCGCTTAGCAGCGCCTTTTCTTCCTCGTCACAATCGACCGAACGCGCCGGCTTGCCGTTTTCGAGAGCCTCGAGCACGCGCTGATAGAAGTCGATATCGCGCCGGTATTTCTTGTCGCCCTTGAGCATCTTTTTTGTCTTGTCAATCCTGCGCTCCATCATCTCGAGGTCGGAGAGGATCAGCTCAAGGTTGATAGTCTCAATGTCGCGGGCGGGGTCGATGCTGCCCTCAACGTGGATGATGTCGTCGTTCTCAAAGCAGCGGACGACGTGGACGATCGCGTCGCACTCGCGGATATTCGAAAGGAACTTGTTTCCGAGACCCTCGCCCTTTGACGCGCCCTTAACAAGACCCGCGATGTCTACGAACTCAATCGAAGCAGGCGTGTATTTGTCGGGGTCGTACATCTCGGCGAGCACGTCAAGACGCTTGTCCGGAACCGCAACAACGCCGATGTTCGGCTCGATCGTGCAGAACGGATAGTTAGCGCTCTGAGCGCCGGCGTTTGTGATAGCGTTGAACAGCGTGCTCTTTCCGACGTTCGGAAGTCCTACAATACCTAATTTCATAACAATAATCCCCTTAATCACTTGTCTATTATCAAAATATATGAAAATACAAGTAGATAGGTGATTTTATGTCAGATACCCTTACAAAATCCCTCCGCGTCGAGGAGGAGCACCTCGCCTGCGCAATGGGCAGCGGCAGCCTTGAGGTTTTGGCTACCCCGGCTGTTGTCGCTCTGATGGAAAACGCAGCGGCGGCTCTCGCGGACGAGATCCTCGCAGACGAGACCCTCACCACCGTGGGAACGATGATTTCGATCGAGCACACAAGCCCCACCCCGATTGCGGCTGAGGTTACCGCAACGGCGGTTCTCACCTCACGTGACGGCAGATTCTTTCACTTTGACGTCACCGCTTCCGACAGGAAGGGCGAAATCGCAAAAGGCACCCACACGCGCGTGAGCGTTAACGCGGACAGATTCCAGAAAAAGGCGGACAGTAAATTTGATGAAGTATAAGTACCTGTTGTTTGACCTCGACGGCACGATCAGCGAAAGCGGTGAAGGCATACGCGCTTCTCTCGAGTACGCGGTACGCACCCTCGGCGCGCCGATGCCCGACCTAAGCGATTACACGCGCTACGTTGGACCGCCGCTGATAGATACCTTTCTCAACCTTGTCGGACTGGACCCCGAAACGGCGGAACGCGGTGCGCAGCTATACCGCGACTATTATAATGAAAAGGGAAAGTTCCTCAACCGCGCTTACAAGGGCGTTCCGGAGCTGCTTCAAAGGCTGCGCGGCGAGGACGTAAGGATGTGCATCTGCACCTCGAAATACGAGCCGTTTGCAGAGGAGATCCTCGGCATTCTCGGTCTGAGCAATGATTTCGACGCGGTATGCGGTTCGAATATCGACGGCAGCCGCAAGGACAAAAGGGATCTGATTCCCTACGCCGTCGCCTGTCTGGGCGGCGATATTGAGCGCGACAGAGAGCGCACGGTCATGCTCGGCGACACATGGTATGACGCTCAGGGCGCAAGACTTTGCAATGTCGATTTCATCGGAGTGCGCTACGGCTACGGCGATGTTGAAGCCATGAAGGAGCAGGGCGCGGCTGCTTTTGCCGACGCTCCCGGCGAGCTCTACTCGCTTTTAAAATAGTATATTAATTCAATCCTCCGCATATGCTTTAGCGGAGGTTTTGAATATGGTAGTTTTCAATTTTCGGCTCAGGTCAAAGGCGGCTGCGGCTGCCGCGGCGGCGTTTGCCGCAATAGTCACGGCGGTAGTCTGCGCGTTTTGCGCCGCCAACGCCGGGGAGAGCGTCGCTGCGGCTCCCGCGATTTCCGACGGCAACTTTGCCGAGGAACGTGCGGTGGGCGAGTATCTCGACGGCCTCGGTTATATCGACAGGGAGCTTGTTTCGTGCGACAGCGTCAAGATTCCGCGGGAATTCAGCGGCGTTTACGAGGACTACAACTCTCTGCAAACCAAAAACGGCTTTGATCTTAGCAAATACAAGGGAAAAACCGTCAGGCGGTACACCTACTCGCTCGGCGGCAAAAACGCGGCGTTCGCGGTTGTCCTCGCAAAGAACGGCGAGGTTATCGGCGGACACCTGACTGACGGAGAATACGGCGGCGACGACGCGCCGCTGGAGAAAAATGGAAAGACTGGATAAATTTTTAAGCGCGCGCGGCACTCTGAGCCGAAAGGAAGCGCAAAAAAGTATAAAAAGCGGCGAGGTCACGGTGAACGGCGAGGTCTGCCGGACGGCGGATTTCAAGGTGGATCCCGAAACCGACGCCGTTTCGCTGCGCGGACAGGCTGTCTGCGCGGACGAGCACGTTTACATAATGCTCAACAAGCCGCCGGGCGTTGTCTCGGCAACGGAGGACAAGCGTGAGCGGACGGTTATCGATATCCTGCCGCCGGAGCTGAGGCGGAAGGGTCTGTTTCCTGCAGGAAGGCTGGACAAGGACACCGAGGGTCTGCTGATAATCACCGACGACGGCGATTTTGCCCACCGCATGCTTTCGCCCGGAAAGCACGTTGAAAAGCGGTATATAGCGCAGATCGACGGAGAGATAACCGACGAAATGATAACGGCGTTTGAGAATGGTATTATTTTTGCCGACGGCACAGAATGTATGCCGGCAAAGCTCGAAATTATCCCCAATAGCGGCGGTATGTCGGGTCTTGTCACAATATGCGAAGGAAAGTACCATCAGGTGAAAAAAATGTTCTCCGCAGTGGGTCACAAAGTTGTGCATCTTCAACGAATATCAATCGGGAATTTGTATTTGGATAGCAATTTGCCTATAGGATATGCTAAAAAATTGACGAAATTGGATATAGATGCAATTTTTGTGGGCAATATACACTAAAAACAAGTAGCGTTTTTTACTTAATATTTATTTTTAATAAAATATCGAATAAATCTTTAGTCAAAATCGGTATAGTAAAAATTTGCTGAAAGTGGTATATTTATTTATGTAAATAATGTTTACAATAAATTGGAGGTTATCAAATATGGCAAGTCTATCATTAAGACACATCTACAAAGTTTACGACGGAAATGTTACCGCCGTTAAGGATTTCAACCTTGAAATCGAGGATAAGGAATTTATCATCTTCGTAGGTCCTTCCGGCTGCGGTAAATCTACAACCCTCCGTATGATCGCGGGTCTTGAGGATATTTCCAAGGGTGAGCTTTATATCGGCGACAGACTGGTTAACGACGTTTCTCCTAAGGACAGAGATATCGCGATGGTTTTCCAGAACTACGCTCTTTATCCGCATATGTCGGTTTACGACAACATGGCGTTCGGCCTTAAGCTCAGAAAGACTCCCAAGGAGGAGATCAAGAGAAGAGTAGAAGAAGCTGCGCGTATCCTCGGTATCGAGCAGTACCTCGAGAGAAAGCCGAAGGCTCTCTCCGGCGGTCAGAGACAGCGTGTTGCTATGGGCCGTGCTATCGTTCGTGATCCTAAGGTATTCCTTCTCGACGAGCCGCTCTCAAACCTCGACGCAAAGCTCCGTGCTCAGATGCGTACCGAGATTTCAAAGCTCTATCAGAGACTCGGCACAACATTTATCTACGTAACCCACGACCAGACCGAGGCTATGACTCTGGGTACCAGAATCGTAGTTATGAAGGACGGTATCGTTCAGCAGGTTGATACACCT
>CACXAO010000057.1 GCA_902765625.1 uncultured Ruminococcus sp.
AGTAATAAAAAGGGAGTTTTAGACAATGGCAAGAGTTTACAATTTTTCCGCAGGCCCGTCCATGTTACCCGAGTCTGTACTTAAAAAAGCAGCCGCAGAGATGCTCGACTACGAGGGCAGCGGCCAGAGCGTTATGGAGATGTCGCACCGCAGCAAGACCTATGACAAGATCATCAAGGACGCTGAGGCTCTCCTCAGAGAAGTAATGAATATCCCCGATAACTACAAGGTTCTCTTTCTTCAGGGCGGCGGCTCCACACAGTTCGCCATGGTTGCCCTCAACCTCATGAACAAGAACAACAAGGCTGATTACATCGTAACCGGTCAGTGGGCTAAGAAGGCTCTTCAGGAGGCTCAGCGCTACGGCGACGCCAAGGCGGTAGCTTCTTCTGCCGACAAGACCTTCACCTACATTCCCAAGACAGATAAGTCCATGTTCCGCGAGGACGCAGACTATGTTTACATCTGCCTCAACAACACAATCTACGGCACCGTTTACCACGAGCTTCCCGATACAGGCAATATTCCGCTCGTAGCAGATATCTCATCCTGCATCGTGAGCGAGCCTCTCGACGTTTCAAAGTTCGGTCTGCTTTTCGCGGGCGCACAGAAGAATATGTCGGGCGCAGGCGTTACCATCGTTATCATCCGCGAGGACCTCATCGGCAACGCTATGGATATCACACCCACCATGCTCAACTACAAGACCCACGCAGACGCTGATTCGCTCTACAACACTCCGCCCTGCTACGCTATCTATGTTGCAAAGCTCGTTCTGGAGTGGATCAAGAACGAGGTCGGCGGCCTTGACAAGATGAAGGAGCTCAACGAGAAGAAGGCTAAGCTTCTCTACGATTTCCTCGACAGCTCCGAGATGTTCAAGGGCACCGTTGTACCCGAGGACCGTTCGCTCATGAACGTTCCCTTCGTAACAGGCGACGCTGATCTCGACGCTAAGTTCGTCAAGGAGAGCACCGCGGCAGGCCTTGTTAACCTCAAGGGTCACCGCACCGTAGGCGGCATGCGCGCTTCAATCTACAACGCTATGCCTTACGAGGGCGTTGAGGCTCTCGTTGAGTTCATGAAGAAGTTCGAAGCTGAGAACAAATAATTTATTAAAGGACTGATTTGTATGTATAACGTACTCAAGTTAAATAAAATCGCGGCGATCGGCACCGACCGTCTCGGCGCTGACTACAGCTGCGCTGACAGCGTTGAAAATCCCGACGCTATCCTCGTCCGTTCCGCTTCCATGCTCGACATGGAGTTCGGTTCAAACCTCCTCGCCATCGCGAGAGCCGGCGCAGGCACCAACAACATCCCCAAGGACAAGTGCGCTGAGCAGGGCATCGTTGTTTTCAACACTCCCGGCGCAAACGCAAACGCCGTTAAGGAGCTTGTTCTCGCCGGACTTCTCCTCTCCTCCAGAAAGGTCGTAGAGGGCATCGAGTGGGCTAAGACCCTCAAGGGCAACGGCGACGCCGTAGGCAAGATGGTCGAAAAGGGCAAGAGTCAGTTTGTAGGCCCCGAAATCACAGGCAAGACCCTCGGCGTTATCGGTCTCGGCGCTATCGGCATTCTCGTTGCCAACGCCGCCGACGCTCTCGGCATGAAGGTAGTAGGCTTCGACCCCTTCATCTCCGTTCCCAACGCGCTCAGACTTAACCCCAACGTTAAGCTTCTCAAGAGCGCCGAGGAGGTTATGACCTCCTGCGATTACCTCACAATCCACGTTCCGCTCACTCCCGAGACCAAGGATATGGTCGACGCGGAGATGATCGCCAAGATGAAGGACGGCGTACGCATCCTCAACTACAGCCGCGACGGTCTTGTAAACGCCGACGCAGTACTTGAGGCTATCAAGAGCGGCAAGGTTGCAAAGTACGTTACCGATTTCGGCAACGACAAGCTTCTCTGCGAGGAGAACGTCATCGTGCTTCCGCACCTCGGCGCTTCGACTCCCGAATCTGAGGACAACTGCGCTGTTATGGCGTGCGACCAGATCAAGGAGTACCTCGAGAACGGCAACATCATCAATTCCGTCAACTATCCTGCGGTTTCTCTCGCGAGAAGCGGCGACAAGCGCGTTTGCATTATGCACAAGAACGTGCCCGAGCGCATTTCCGACGCACTCAGCGGCGTGACCGTTGTGGGAATGCTCACAAAGAACCGCGGCGACTACGCTTACACCATCGTTGATGTGGCAGGCGACGTTGACGCAGACAAGATCGCAGCTGCCGACGGCGTGATCAAGGTAAGAGTTCTGTAATTGAATATGAGAAAAGGCTGACCGGCGGGTCAGCCTTTTTTAGTTGTTTAACCTGACCGCTAAAACACTGTGAATTATGTATTGAGTTTTTTTGAGAACAGGTATATAATAAACTAAAGCGACAGGAGGTATAATATGAATATAAAAGATTTCCGCCTGCTTTGCTCCGACAATACTATTCAGGTGACCGCGCACGCATTGCAGCGGTGCAGGGATAGGAATATTTCGATTGATGATATAGAGCGTTGCATAATTTTCGGAGAAATAATTGAGGAATACCCTGACGATTATCCGTACCCGTCAGCCTTGATTTGCGAGACAAAATAAGGAAAACCCATGCATGTTGTAGCCGGATTGGGCGATGACGCATTGTGGATTATCACCGCGTATTACCCTGATTCTCAAAAGTGGAATGACGACTATCTGACCAGAAGGGAGAGCGAAATATGAAATGCTTCTTTTGCAAGGATGAAATGACAGAGAGCACTAATACTTATATGCAGGATTTAGGCAGCTGCATTGTAATAATTAAAAACGTTCCGTGCATGAAGTGCCGTCAGTGCGGCGAGGTTTCATACAGCGGAACGGTAGTGCGGCAGATTGAAAAAATCGTGAGTGATCTTAAAAATTCCCTCACCGAGGTCGCTATCGTGAACTACAGCAAAACAGCGTAAAAGGGCGGGCTTCGGCTCGCCCTTTGCTTTTTAGTTGGCAGAATTTGTAGTGGGTAGTTGGCAGTTGGCAGTTGGCAGTTGGCAGTTGGCAGTTGGCAGTTGGCAGTTGGCAGTTGGCAGTTGGCAGTTGGTAGTTGGCAGTTGGCAGTTGGCAGTTGGCAGTTGGCAGTTGGCAGTTGGCAGTTGGCAGTTGGCAGTCTTGCTTCAGATAAAGCGACCCTTAATTCCACTCTCCACTCTCAACTCTCCACTCTAAAACAGCGTTACCCCGAACATGTGCAGCGCCCAGAGAATAACTCCGTAAACCGTGGCGGCGAAGGTTCCGTAAACTATCACGGGGCCTGCTATCGCGAACATCTTTGTGCCGATTCCCGTAATCAGACCCTCGGTCTTGAACTCTATCGCGGGCGAGGACATCGCGTTCGCGAAGCCCGTTATCGGAACGAGAGTTCCTGCGCCGGCGTGCTTTGCGAGCCTGTCGTAAACGCCGAGGAAGGTGAGCAGTATTCCGATGAAAATCAGCGTGACCGAGGTCAGGGTTTTAGCGTCGGGTTCGGAAAGCCCGAGCGCGTTGTACGCTTCAAAAATCCCCTGTCCGACCGCGCATATACCTCCGCCTGTGCAGAAAGCCGCAAGGCAGTTGACGTATGTTTTCGATTTAGGCGAGTTGCGCTTGACGACAGCGCCGTATTCCTGTGGAGTCATTGCGACCACTCCTGTCAATAAAAACTGTACTTTTATTATTTCCGAGCGCGTCCTAATTATGTTAAATTTATCACTTTATTTTTTTACAACCTTGTAGTATAATAACTATATATGTGTAAAAAGGAGGTCAGGGCTTGCATTATCTCGATAACAGCGCGACGACAGCCGTGTCGCCTGCGGCGGCGCAGAAGGCGCTCGAAATCATGACCGGTAACTTCGGCAACCCGTCCTCTCTCCATACTCTCGGCATCCGCGCGGAGCATGAGCTTGAGGCGGCGCGAAAGGAGATCGCCCTTGCGATCGGCGCGGACAGCGGCGAGATCACCTTTACGAGCGGCGGCACCGAGGCTAATAACCTCGCGGTTTTCGGCGCTGCCGAGGCTAAGCGCAGAACGTGCAAGCGCGTTATAATTTCATCGGTCGAGCACAGCAGCGTGCTTGAGGCGGCTAAAAGGCTCGCGGACGACGGGTTTGAGGTCGTTCGCATATCTCCTGCGGAGGACGGCGCCGTTCAGCCGTCGGACGTAGCCGCTGCCGTTACCGCCGACACCTCGCTCGTGTCGGTCATGCTCGTCAACAACGAGACCGGCGCGGTGAATCCCGTCGCGGAGATTTTCGAGGCGGTTCGTCTGCGCAACAGGAACGTCATCTGCCACACCGACGCGGTTCAGGCGTTCGGCAAGCTCGATTTCAAGGTCAAAAAGCTCGGCGCAGATTTGCTCACCGTCAGCGCCCACAAGGTTCACGCTCCAAAGGGCTGCGGCGCTTTGTACATAAAAAAAGGCGTGCGCATTCTTCCCCGTCAGTACGGCGGCGAACAGGAAAAACGCCTACGCCCGGGCACGGAGCCTTTGCCTGCGATCGCGGCGTTCGGGGTCGCGTGCTCCGAGTTTGATATCGCCGGGAACCTCGCTCTCGTCAAAGAGCTTAACGGATACGCGCGCGAAAGACTGCTGCAGATCGACGGCGTTGTGCTCAATTCTCCCGAAAACGCCCTGCCTTATGTGCTCAACATCTCGGCAGGCAGAGTCCGCAGCGAGACGATGCTGCATTTTCTCGAGGAGAGAGAGATCTACGTTTCGTCGGGCAGCGCGTGCGCAAAGGGTAAGCCCAGCCATGTGCTCGGCGCGATGGGCTACTCAAAGCAGCGTGCCGACAGCGCGCTGAGAATCAGCTTTTCGAAGCACAACACAAAGGAAGATATCGACGCGCTTGCTCAGGGGATCGCCCTCGGACTGCAAACGCTCGCTCACAGATAAACATTATAAATTAACCGTCATCAACGACATTTACAAGGATAAAGTATGAAAGAAATTTTACTGCTTAAAGACGGCGAGATCGTCCTCAAGGGGCTGAACCGCCGACAGTTTGAGGATGCGCTCAAGCGCAATATCAAGCGCTCGCTCGAGGATCTCGGCAGGTTCGACATCTCGTCGGCACAGTCCACGATCTGCGTCAGACCGCTCTCCGACGACGTTGACCTCGACGAAGCCTGCGACCGCGTTTCGCGCATTTTCGGAATCGTTTCGTTCTCCCGCGCGGCAATGTGCCCCGAAAAGACGCTCGAATCCGTTCTCGAGACCGCGCCAGTTTACCTCGAAAAGACCCTCGGAGCGGCAAAGACCTTCAAGGTCGAGGCGAAGCGCAGCGACAAGAAATTCCCGTTCAAGTCGCCCGAAATCTGCCGCGAGACAGGCGGACTGCTGCTCTCAAAATTCCCTCACCTCACCGTCGACGTCCATAACCCCGACGTCACCGTCTATGTTGAGATACGCGATTTCGGCGCGTACATCCACGCAGACCCCATCCGCGGCGCAGGCGGCATTCCCGTCGGAACAGGCGGCAGAGCCGCGATCCTCATCAGCGGCGGCATCGATTCGCCCGTCGCGGCGTACATGATGGCAAAGCGCGGCATAAAGCTCACCGCCATCCACTTCGCAAGCCCGCCCTACACCAGCGCGCGCGCCGAGGAAAAGGTAGTGAAGCTGCTGCAGAAGGTCAGCCGCTACGCAGGCCCCATGCGCATGTACACCGTTCCGTTCACAAAGCTGCAGGAGAAGCTCCGCGACGACTGTCCCGAGGAGCTGTTCACGATAATCATGCGCCGCCTGATGATGCAGATCTCGGAGCGAATTGCAAAGCAGCGCGACTGCGCGGCGCTCATTACGGGCGAGAGTCTCGGTCAGGTCGCAAGCCAGACCATAGGCGCGCTCGGCTGCACCGACGAAGCGACCGACATGGTGGTTTTCCGTCCGCTCATCGGCATGGACAAGCAGGAGATCATTAACATCTCTTACAAAATCGACACCTACGAGACCTCGATCGAGCCTTACGAGGACTGCTGCACGGTGTTCACACCGCGCCATCCGCGCACAAAGCCGATCCTCAAGTTCGTCAAGGCAGCACAGGAGCAGGCGAACTTCGAGCCGCTGATTGAGGAAGCGATGAATAACCTCAAAATCACTTACATCGATTAACCTAACCAATTATACGGGAGGGAAGTAACGGCGTGTTTATAGAAATCATCTCCGTAAGCAAAAAGACCGAGCAGGACATGCTGCCCGACCGCGAGGACGAGCTGCGGCTGAGCCTTGCGAAATACGGCTACAAGCTGAAAGCAATCAAAAAAACAATAATGCACCCGACGCTCATCAACGCCGCGCTCAACGGCATTGCAGGCGCCGATGACAAGCCCGACGTGGTGATCGTCGCAAACGCGCTGCGCACCAAGGACGACCGCTCGTTCAAACAGTACTTTGTCGAGACCGTCTCAGCCGCCGAGCGCGCCGAGAACGAGCCTGCGCCCAAGGATTACTGGAAAAACCGCCGCAAGGCGTTTGCAAACGCAAAGAAGAACGGCGCGTCCGACGAGGAGCTTGAGGCTCTCGAGAAGGAATACACCCTCAGCCGCCGCAAGGCAAAGGTTTTCTCGCTGGGCGACTTCGGCGAGGGTTACCGCGGCTACTGCTTCATCTACAAGGGAATACGCGTTGCCTGCGTTCCGAAGGCAGAGCTTACGGGCGTTGACTTCGGCATGGTCGCGGCGCTCGCCGCGGTTCGCACCACCGAGGTCTTTGAGAACTCCGCGAACGACTATCCCGACGGCTTCGGCACGGTCGACTACATTCCGCCCAAAACCGACTTCAAAAGCCGCTACGTTCCCATGCGCGGCGACGACAAAAAGGAGATCGGCAGAAAGTGCCTGACCATCGGCATGACGCTTGTTTTTGTCGCAGCGTTCGCGTTTCTGATGTACAACATGGTTTTCCTCAGCTTCAAGAACGAGCAGCTCAACAACGAGATCCAGAAAATCGCCCACCGCGAGGACCGCTCTGACGACGACCATGCTCCCGAAGTGGACGAGGGCAGCGGAATCGACTGGGACGAGCTGCTGAGCATCAACCCCGAGATCGTCGGCTGGATCTACATAAACGACACCAAAATCGACTATCCCGTCCTCTGGCACAAGAGCGACGATATGTACAGTCAGTACTACCTCAACCACAACTACAAGGGCGAGTGGGATTCGTACGGAACCATCTTCCTCGACTATCGCGACCTCGAGGGCACCGACAGCAAAAACGTGGTTATGCACGGTCACCACATGAACGACGGTTCCATGTTCGGCAACCTCATGAGCTACGCCGGAATGTCGGGCAACCTCGATTTCTACGAGGAAGCGCCCATCGTCGAGTTCGACACCCCAAAGGCTGACGCTAAGTACAAGATAATCTCCGTTTTCAAGACAAACACCCTCTCCAGTCAGGGAGAGTTCTTCAACTACCTGCGCGCGGACTTCCAGAACGAAAAGGACTTCATGGACTACGTCTACAACGTCCGCATCCGCTCGCTGATAAACTGTCCCGTCGACGTCAACGAGGACGACGAGCTCATCACGCTCTCGACCTGCTCGTATGAGTTCACCAACTTCCGCACCGTCGTCGTAGCGCGCAAGGTGCGCATCGGCGAGGAGGCTAAGGTCGATACCGACAAGGCGAGCATCAACGACAACGCGGTCTGGCCTGAGGTTTACTACAACGCCTACGGCGGAAGCCGCCCGAAGGTCACCGACTTCGTCACCGCCTACGAGAACAAGGAAATCGACTGGTACGACGGCAAGTTCGACTTCAAGGATCAGAAGGTCACCGGCACCACCGACGAGGACGAAACCTCCACCGCCGGCACCAAGAAAAACACCACCGGTCAGCCCACCACCGAGCTGAGGTACTTCTACACCGTAACCTTTATCAACTACGACGGCAGCGTGATAAGCACGCAGGAGGTCGAGGACGGTCTCGCGGCTACTCCGCCGCCCGATCCCGAAAAGCCGAGCGACGAGTACTTTGACTACGTATTCCAGGGCTGGCAGCTCGACTTCAACGTCGTTCAGAGCGACATGACCATCGCCCCGACGTTTGAGGCTGTGCGAAAGACGGAGTAGGAGGTGCCCGATGGACTGTTCTGTTATCTTCTACTCGGCGCGCAAGACCTCGTTCTGCGAGAAGGCTCTGCGCAAATGCCTTGCGCCGCTCCACCTGAGAATCAGCACCGCCTGCTTTGCAAACGGCGCCCGGCAGCTCGGCGAAAGGCTCATCGAGGCGTTCTCGTCAAACGAAATATGCGTCGTTGTCGGCGGCGAAGGGTTCTCCGACGACCGCTCGGTGACGAGGATAATATCAAACGCCGCGGCTTCGAGCAGACCCGAAACCGTGAGGCGGCTTCCGTGCAGGAGCGGCTGCGGTTACCTGCTCCGCGCAGGCGGACAGCTTCTTCTGCTGCTTCCCGACGAGCCCGAGAGCATCGAGGAGATCCTGCGCGGCGATTTAAGCGACTACATCAGAAATACAATAATTTAAATGATTGCGAGGGTATATGAAATGAACACTAATGCGTTTGAAACTTACGAATCCGTTGTCCGCTCATATTGCAGACACTTCCCCAAGGTATTTACCGAGGCGACCGGCGCTGTTATCAAGGACGAGGACGGTCAGGAGTACATCGACTTTTTCTGCGGCGCAGGCGCCGTGAACTACGGCCACAACAACCCCTACATCAAGCAGAAGCTCGTTGAGTACCTCTCGACCGACGGAATCATCCACGCGCTTGATATGTACACCGTTCCCAAGCGCGAGTTTATCGAGACTCTTGAGGAGAAGATCATCAAGCCCAGAGGTCTCGACTACAAGATCCAGTTCTGCGGACCCACCGGCACTAACGCGGTCGAGGCTGCGATCAAGCTCGCGAGAAAGAACACCGGCAGAAGCAATATCTTTGCCTTCATGGGCTGCTTCCACGGCATGACCCTCGGCGCGCTTTCGCTGACCTCCGAGATGTACGCTCGAAACGGCGCGGGCGCAAGCCTCAACGACGTTACCCACATCCCGGCTCCGTATATGTTCGAGGGTCTCGACGTTATCGAGTACATGCAGACCCTTATCGACGACGATCACAGCGCGGTTTCAAAGCCCGCCGCCGTCATCATGGAGACCCTGCAGGCTGAGGGCGGCATCCGTCCGTTCTCCGATCAGTTCCTCCGCGACGTCCGCGAGTTCTGCGACAGAAACGATATCCTGATGATCGTCGACGACATTCAGGTAGGCTGCTGCCGCTGCGGCACCTTCTTCTCGTTCGAGAGAGCCGGAATCAAGCCCGACATGGTAGTAATGTCCAAGTCCATCGGCGGCATGGGAATGCCCCTCGCGATCGTTCTCCTCAAGGAGGAGCTCGACAAGTGGAAGCCCGGCGAGCACAACGGCACCTTCCGCGGCAACCAGCTCAGCTTCATCGCCGGCAAGGCGAGCTTTGAG
>CACXAO010000058.1:0-18447 GCA_902765625.1 uncultured Ruminococcus sp.
CTTTTCAAAGGCGGTCATGGGCACGGTGGGCGCGAGAATCACGTCGCACTGCTCAAACGCCTTGTTGAACGCGCTGATGATAGTGCCGCGCAGGTTCTGAGCCTTCTTGTAGTAGGCGTCGTAGTAGCCTGCCGAGAGAACGTAGGTGCCGAGAAGAATTCTTCTCTTTACCTCCTCGCCGAAGCCCTCGCTTCTGGTGCGGCAGATCATGTCGTGGGTGCCGGTGTAGTGCGCGGTCTTGTAGCCGTAGCGGATGCCGTCGTAGCGTCCGAGGTTCGAAGAAGCCTCAGCGCACGCGATAATATAGTATACGGGCAGGGCGAATTTGAGGATCGGCAGGTCGAAGTATACGATCTCCGCGCCGAGGCTCTTGTAGACCTCAGCAGCCGCGAGAACCGCTTCCTTTACGTCGTCGCGCACGCCGTCGAGGTATTCGCGCGCAATGCCGATTTTCATGCCCCTGATGTCGTTGTCAAGCGTCGCGTAGGTGTTGCCGCCGCCGACAGAGGTGGAGTCGCGCTTGTCCTTGCCTGCGATAGCGTCAAAAACAAGGGACGCGTCCTCGACGCTCTTGGTGATCGGGCCGATCTGGTCGAGCGAGCTTGCGTAGGCGATAAGACCGTAACGCGAAACCGCGCCGTAGGTGGGCTTGAGTCCGACAACGCCGCAGAAGGACGCCGGCTGACGGATTGAACCGCCCGTGTCGGAGCCGAGACCGTAAGCCGCGATGTTGCCGCCTACTGCAGATGAAACGCCGCCCGACGAACCGCCGGCAACGTGGTTTGTATTAAAGGGATTCGCCGCGCCGCCGAAGCAGGAGTTTTCGCAGGAGGAACCCATCGCGAACTCGTCCATGTTGGTCTTGCCGAGCAGGACGGCGTTCTGAGCCTTGAGGGTCTCCCATACGGTGGCGTCAAAAATAGGCTTGTAGCCGCTTAATATCTTTGAGCAGCAGGTGGTCTCGATACCCTTGGTGGACATGTTGTCCTTGAGGGTCATCGGAACGCCCTCGAGAGCGCCGATCTCTTCGCCTGCGGCGATCTTTTTGTCGACAGCCGCAGCTGCTTCCAAGGCGGCTTCGGGCGTAACGCAGACGTAGGCGTTAAGCTCGGGGTTTGCTTTCCCGATCTCGTCGAGATAGCTCTTTGTAAGCTCGGCGCAGGAGACCTGCTTTGTCACGAGCATTTCGTGTATTTTAGCGATTGTACCCATCGTGCGCCTCCTTATTCTCTGTTTCTCACAAGGAAATGATCCTCAGCCTGCTCGGGAGCGTTTTTGAGGATTTCCGTGGCGGGATAGGAGGGGATTACCTCGTCCTCGCGGAACACGTTGGAGAGGTTGTTGATGCAGTCGAAGCCCTCGTCGCTCGCGGGAGCGTTGTTGATGGCGTCGGCAAAGTCTATGATCTCCTGCATTGACTTGGTAAGTCCGTCAAGCTCCTCCTCGGGTACAAAGAGCTTTGAGAGCAGGGCGATGTTTTCAACGTCTTCTCTTGTTACCATAATATTCAATCCTTTATCTCAATTTAACGTGAACCTCTCTGAGCTGCTGCTCGGTGACCTCTCCGGGAGAACCGAGGAGAACGTCCTGAGCGTTGGAGTTCATCGGGAAGGCGATTACCTCTCTGATGTTTTCCTCGCCCGTGAGGAGCATGATCATTCTGTCCACGCCCGGAGCCATGCCTGCGTGAGGCGGAGCGCCGTACTGGAACGCGTTGTAGAGGGCTGAGAACTTAGCCTTGAGGTCGTCCTCGGAGTAGCCTGCCATGTCGAACGCCTTTTTCATTATCTCGATGTCGTGGTTGCGGACAGCGCCGGAGCTGAGCTCAACGCCGTTGCAGACGATGTCGTACTGGTAAGCGAGGATCTCCTCGGGATCCATTGTGTTGAGCGCCTCAAGACCGCCCTGCGGCATTGAGAAGGGGTTGTGGGTGAAGATGATCTTGCCGTCCTCGTCGCGCTCGAACATCGGGAAGTCCACGATGAAGCAGAGGTCGAAGCGGCTGTCGTCGATAAGACCGAGACGGTTTGCAACCTCGGTGCGGATCTGTCCGGCAAGCTTGGGCGCCTCCTGAGCGGAGTCGGCGATGAAGTAGATAACGTCGCCTGCCTTTGAGCCGTTGCGCTCAATAAGCTCCTCGCGGTCGCCGGGCTTCAAGAACTTGTCAATGGGGCCGTCGAAGCTCAGATCGTCGTTGACCTTGACGTAGCCGAGACCCTTCATGCCGATGGAGAGAGCGAACTCCTCCATGCGCTTGAACCACTTCTTGCTCTGTGAAGCCGCGCCCGGAACGTTGATTGAACGTACGGTCTTTTTGCGGAACGGAGCAAAGTCGGTCTCAACGAACATATCGCTGATTTCTTTGATGATAAGCGGATTTCTGAGGTCGGGCTTGTCGGTGCCGTACTTGACCATCGCCTCGGCGAACGGAATGCGCGCGAACGGCGGCTTGCTGACCTCTTTGTCGGTGAATTTCGAGAAGGTCTCGTAGAGCACCTGCTCGGCAACGTCAAAAACGTCCTCCTGAGTGGCGAAAGCCATCTCGAAGTCGAGCTGATAGAACTCGCCCGGCGAACGGTCGGCACGGGCGTCCTCGTCGCGGAAGCAGGGTGCGATCTGGAAATATTTGTCGAAGCCCGAAACCATCAGCAGCTGCTTGAAAATCTGGGGAGCCTGCGGCAGAGCGTAGAACTTGCCCTTGTGCTTGCGGCTGGGGATGAGGTAGTCTCTCGCGCCCTCGGGCGAGGAGGTCGAGAGGATCGGGGTGTTGATTTCGTTAAAGCCAAGCTCCTGCATCTTCCGGCGCAGGAAGGCGACAACCTTTGAGCGGAACAGAATGTTGTTGTGAACCTTGGGGTTTCTCAGGTCGAGGAAGCGGTACTTGAGACGTACGTCCTCGCCTGTGTTGGTGGAGGTGCCTACCTCGAACGGCAGCGCGTTTTTGCACTTGCCGAGAACGGTGATGTCCTCGGTGTGAACCTCAACGTAGCCTGTGGCGATCTTCTTGTTGATGGTCTCCTCGTCGCGCTTTACGACTTCGCCGCTCAGGGTGACGGTGCACTCCTTATTGATATTTTTCAGCAGATTGTCGTCGTGGACAACGACCTGGAGAACGCCGTATTCGTCGCGGATATCGAGGAACATAACGCCGCCGTGGTCGCGGATATTCTCGACCCAGCCTGCCACGCGAACCTGCTGACCGATGTTTTCTTCTCTGAGTTCACCGCAGCTTACTGTGCGGTAGATATTTGGTTTTATCATGCAAAACCTTCCTTTCAGATACTAATTTACCCATTCTATGGTATTATACCACAGAATGGGCAGGCAATCAAGAGTGAATTTTATTTTGAGTTGGCAGTTGGGTAGTTGGCAGTTGGTAGTTTTTAGTTGGATAGTTGTGATTGTGATTCAGCTCTCGTTTATCTCGGCGAGCTTTTCTCTGAGTCTGATGAAGTCCTCAAACGCCTCGGGCTTTTTTCTCGGGTCGCGCAGCAGCGCCGCCGGGTGAAGCATCGGCATCATCAGCACGCCGTTTTTTTCAAACCACATTCCGTGCTCCTTGGTGATCTTTATGTCGGGCTTGATTATCTGCGCCGCCGCGATCCTTCCAAGACAAACGATTATCTCGGGTCGGATAAGCCTTACCTGCGCCCTGAGCCACTCCATGCACTGCTCCTGCTCCTCGGGCTTTGGGTCGCGGTTCTGCGGCGGACGGCATTTTACGATATTCGCTATGTAGATATTTGTGTGTCTGTTCAGGTCTACCGCGTCGAGCATCTTGTCAAGCAGCTTGCCGGCGCGTCCCACAAACGGCTCGCCCTGCAGATCCTCGTTTTCGCCGGGACCCTCGCCGATAAAAAGTACCTGCGCCTTAGGGTTGCCGACTCCGACAACAACGTTGTGACGCGTTTCGCAAAGACCGCATTTGCGGCAGTTTTCGCAGGCTGACTGCAATTCTTCCCATGTTTGATACATTATTAAAACCTCGTTTCAAAAAGACTTGAAAAATATCCAAAACCGTAGTACAATAAAGCTAACAAATTTATTATGATAGGTGGTATATCTATGAAAATTATGGTTGAAACCTCCGCGCACCACGTGCACGTAACCCGTGAGACCCTCGACGTGCTCTACGGCAAGGGTCATCAGCTCACCAACAAAAAGGACCTCTCTCAGCCCGGTCAGTTCGCCTGCACCGAGAAGGTTACCGTTGTCGGCCCCAGAGGCGAGATGACAATGTCTATTCTCGGCCCCGAAAGACCCGACGATCAGGTTGAGGTAAGCCTTACCGACGCCCGTAAGCTCGGCATCGTTGCTCCCATCAGGGAATCGGGCGACGTAGCGGGTACTCCCGGCTGCATCCTCAGAGGACCCGAGGGTGAGGTTGAGATCGCTCAGGGCGTTATCGCCGCTCAGAGACACGTTCACCTCGATCCCAAAACCGCCGAGGAGTTCGGTCTCAAGGACAAGGAGATCGTTTCCGTCAAGGTCGGCGAGGGTACAGGCAGAGCTACCGTATTCGGCGACGTTGTTATCCGCGTAAGCCCCAAGTACGCTCCCGCCATGCACATCGATACCGACGAGAGCAACGCTGCCGGTCTCGGCGGCACCGTTGACGGCGAAATCATCAAGTAATATCGCTTAAACTGAATTTTGAAAAGGTCGGAGCTTGCTTCGGCCTTTTGCTTTTGTCTGATGAAAATCAACTACCAACTATCTTATCATAAATAATTACCGCGCGCAAGGTTAAAATGAAAGGTTGAAATGACGCGGCTTTGGGTGTATAATGTTTTAGTTGATAATGTTATATGCTAAAACCAAACAGCGATTATTTCCCGTGAGGTCAAGAATGAAAAAACGTTTGCCATTTATTCTTATATCAATTATCTTTGTCGTAGGTCTGGGCGTTTTGCTCTATCCTCTTGTCAGCTCCATCGTCAACAACGTCAACGACCGCAGCGAGGCTCGTCAGAAGCAGATGGAGGTTGAAAAGATGGACTCCGAAAAAATCAAGAGACTCTTTGACGACGCCGACAGCTACAACAGCAGTCTGACCGATACCGTAGTCCTCACCGACCCTTTCGATATTGAGTCGTATGAAAAAATCGGCGCTCACTACGAGGAGACCTTCGATATCGACGGCAACGGCTTTATCGGATATATCGACATCCCGTCGATCGACGTTTATCTGCCGATTTACCACGGCACCTCCGACGAGGTTCTCAAAAAGGGCGCCGGTCACCTCAACAACACCTCGCTTCCCGTCGGCGGCGAGGGTACCCACAGCGTAATTTCGGCGCACTCGGCGTACCCGTCAAAAACCCTTTTCGACTATCTCACCGATATGGAGGAGGGCGACCTGTTTTACATCCACGTTCTCGACCGTGTGCTCGAATACAAGGTCGACCAGATCAAAACCGTCCTTCCCAACGACGTTAACGACCTCTATGTCACCAAGGGCAAGGACTACGTTACGCTGATGACCTGCACCCCTTACACCGTAAACACCCACCGCCTGCTCGTGCGCGGCGAACGCGTTACCGACGACCCCGATATCGTGGTTGACGACGACGGCAAAAAGGTTGTCAACAAGGAGCTTAAAACCGACAAAGGCGGCAGAGATTCGCTTTATGTGCTCGGCTACAAGCTCAGCTACGTTACGGTCATTATCTGCATCGCGGTATTTCTTGCGGTTGTCGCCTGCGTTGTGGTTCTCGCGGTAAGGCGCAGCAAAAGGCGCGCTGAAAAGGGCGGTGACGACTGATGTGGAAAAAGGTTGTCACCGTAATCGCGATAATTCTGCTGCTCGGAGGAATCGGCTTTCTGCTGTTCCCGACGGTTTCAAATCAGATAGGTCAGCAGCGCGCAAACAACGTTATCGAGGAGTATTCCGAAACGCTTGACAACATCATAAAAGAGGACGAACCCGAGGTTGCCGAAAAGCTCGGTATCACCGCCAAAACTCACGAGGAGGCTCTTGAGCTGGGCGAGATCGACGAGGAGGGTTATCCGATAAGCGTCGGCGGAGTCCGCACCTATTCCTATCCCGTTACCTTTGAGTACGACCTCGACAGGCTCCTTGAGGACAGCCGGGCATACAACGCCTCGATCATCCACAATCAGGGCACGGTTGACACGATAAACTACGAGAAGGCGGCGCTCGATATGAGCCGCTACGGTCTGAACAATCTCTACGGCTATCTCTCGGCTCCCGCCATCGACCTGTATCTTCCCGTTTACCTCGGCGCAAACGACAGCGTTATGAGCTACGGCGCGGCTCACCTGAGCGGCACCTCGCTTCCCCTTGACGAGAAGGACACAAACGTCGCTATCGCAGGTCACACGGGCTACATCGGCAGGATATTTTTTGACAATATCAAGCGCCTGAACATTGGCGATACCGTCAGCTTTACAAATTACTGGGAGACGATCGACTACGAGGTGATCGACTTCAAGACCGTGGCTCCGAACGAAACGGGCGATATTTACATCAAGGAAGGCAGGCAGCTGATGACGCTGATCACCTGCACTCCCGACAGCAGCGGCGGATTCAGCCGTTTCCTCGTTATCTGCGAAAAGAAGTAGAAAAAACGGAAAGACTTGGTTTCAAATCAAGCCTTTCCGTTATTTTTTCGGAATCAACAAATGCTCCACACAAGCGATACTATCAGCGGCATGGTCAGCAGCGAAAGTATTGTTGTAGAAGCCACAACGCTGACCGACAGATCGACGTCGCGGTCAAACTTTGCCGAGAACATTGTGGTCGTCGCGGCTGTGGGAGCCGAGCAGGCAATGGCAAACGCGATTATCATCGTTCGGTCAAGCTTCAGAAGCACCATTGCGAACGCCGCCGCGAGCGGTATAACAATAAGTCTGAACGCGCCTGCAAGGTACGCTCCCTTGTCGGAAAACGCCTTTTTGAAGTCGGCCTGCGAGAGATAGAAGCCGATTATCAGCATGGGCACAGGCGTGTTGAGGTTCGCGAGGTGGGTGACCGGCTGCAAAATGATCGGCGGCAGCTGAACCGAGAACACAAACAGCAGGATCGCCGCGACCGCGCCGATGATTCCCGGATTGAGCGCGAGCCGCTTGACCGAGAGCTGCTTTTTGTCGCCGCTCATGTCGAACAGTCCGTAAGTCCAGACAACGATGTTGAACACCGCGACGAAAATCGAGCCGAAAAACCAGCCGTCCTCGCCGAGAAGCTCCTTTTGAAGCGGCAAGGACATGAATCCGCAGTTTGAGAATATCACCGCGAACTGCAGCACCTTGCGCCGAGCGATTTCCTTCGTCCGGAACACCAGCCGCGCGAGAAGTATTGACGCGATCAATATCACCAGCGCGGTAAGCGCGGCTATCAGAACCTTTATCAGAGTATCGGTCGAGAACTCGCGCTGAAACGCCGAGACCATTACGCACGGCGTTACTATGTAGAGAACGATGTCGGTCATCACCTTTGACGCTTTTTCGTTGATAACGCCCTTTTTGCCGCAGATAAAGCCGACCGCGATAAGAATGAACAGCACCATTACCTGCTGTCCGATAATAAGAAAGTTACTCAGAAACATTTTGCATACCCCCATTGTGTTTTTATTCTAACACAGCGCAAAACGGAATGCAAGAAAAACGCTGTCAAGACGCTATTATCGACAAATTACGCCCAAAAACCTTGTGAAAATTCACCAACAGAAAAATTAATAATTTGGAAATCTGTATTAACCGCCAAAAATAATTTGTGCTTATTGACAATTATTTTTCGCGTATGTATAATATAGTCAATGTTACAAAAGACATTAATAATAAGTTTAATAAATTAAATTGAAAGAAGGAGTTTGTGATGGCAAAAACCAAGAAGACCGCTGCTACTGCGGAGAAGGAAACCAAAAAGACCGTTAAGGCTGCCGAGGTTAAGGCTGAGGCTGTAGAGGCTAAGGTTGAAGAAGTTAAGGCAGAAGTAAAGGCTGAGGAGAAGAAAGCTCCCGCTAAGAAGGCTCCCGCAAAGAAAGCGGCTCCCAAAAAGACTGCTCCCAAGAAGCCCGAGACTGTTGAGGCTAAGATCGCCGAGACAAAGCCCGTTGAGACTGAGGTTAACTTCTTTGTTGAGTTCGGCGGCGTACAGGTTGCCGCTAAAGAGGTAGTTAAGAACATCAAGGCTACCATCGGCAAGGACGCTAAGGAAATCGCTGTTTACCTCAAGCCCGAAGAGAGCAAGGCTTACTTCGTAGCTGACGGTGAGAAGGGCGAAATGGACGTTTACTTCTGCTGATCCGCAGAGTAATAAATCCCCCTTATATAGCAACTAAAGGACAGGGTGAAAATCATCCTGTCCTTTTTTGTGCCGGTGGGCACTTTCTCCGCCTTTTTAAAAGTTCATCTGACTTTTCCGTTTCATCAACGGCGGGTCAGACGTTTGGTTTTGCGGCTGCTGCGGCAGGCACGACTGAAACGGAGTGCTGATATTTTTGTTGTATAAGGGGCGTTTGGCGTTGCGTTTTTTGCCGAAAAAAGGAGAGGCGCTGCTGCCTCTCCCTGATGTTTGATATTTGGTTTAGAACGGCTCGCCGTCGGGATATTCCTCGTCGAGAGCTTCCTTCACTGCCTTTGCAATATGCTCCTTTGCGTCTGCTGCAGCTTCTGCGGCATTGTCGGCAAGCTTCTCAGCCTTGTCCGCAACCGCCTCGGCAGCTTCCTCAACCTTTTCCTCCGCTGCTTCAAAGGGACTTGAGTCGTAGTCGTCCTCGTTGGAGCAGGCAACGGTGATGTCAACAACGTCCTCCTGCTTTACCTCAACAGGCTTTTTCTCGGGAGCGGTGGGAACGGCGTAAACAAACTCGCTTTGACTCTCAAGCACCATACGGTAGCACTCGCGCGCCTTTGCAATCTTCGCCTTGCTGTTGTCGATAACGCCGAGCAGGTTCTTCTGCTTCTCGTCAGCCGCGGCAACGTCGCCCTTCTTGAGCATCTCGTAATATTCCTTGCCCAGCGCGATATAGGCGCGGTTCATCAGCTCGCTCTCGCTTTTCATTACCATTCTCAGGCGGTTGAGCTTTGCCTTGGTGCGGTTCTTTTCCACGAAATTCTGCGCAACCGTTGTAATGGTATCGGCAGCGGTGTTCATGGTGCTTTTAACCTTATCAATAATCGCTTGACTCATATCTATTTCTCCTTATGCGCCTCGGCGCTTTATATTTCTAAAATATATTATGACAGATTATTTTAATAAAATCAATATTTTTTTCAAATTTACTTGTGAAAACTCAACAATGTTGATATAATAAACTGAAACGTTTGCCCTATGTGCGGCGAATTGAGCAAGGCGGTCGCATATACAAGCGTCAACGCGACGGTCAACAAGGAGCAGCGCGAGCGTATTCTCGACGGCGGACTCTTCGCGTGGAAATGTCCATCCTGCGGCTACAGCGCGCGGCTGACTTACCCCATTCTATATAATGATATGAAGAACCGCTTCATGATATACCTGATTCCGAAAATCGACCGCTTCCAGCTGTGCGACAAGGAGCTTGAGGAAAAGTACAGCAACCTTCGCAATATCAACAAGCGCGTCGTCGCGGATTTCAACTCCTTCAAGGAGAAGATCTTTATCTTCGAATCGGGACTTGACGATATGGCTGTGGAGCTTACAAAGGCGGTCATCGGTCAGACGGTTTCAAAAAAGCTCGACGGCACCGAGGTCAAAGAGGGTTATCTCTCGATGTACGACCGCGAGAGCAACACGATGGGCTTTACATATTTTACAGGCGAGAGCATGACTCCGTATGTTCAGACCGCGAGGCTTGAAATCTACGGCAAGTCCAAGGAGATCGTTGAGCAGTTTGCGGTCAAGGACAAAAAGCTCAAGGGCTTCATCAAAATCGACGCGGAATGGGCGGACAATATTCTCTACCGCTACAAGCGCGCAAGAAAAATCGAAAGACTTAACAAGGTCAGGGAATAAAATAAGGGTTGGCGCAAAGCCGACCCTTGTTGCGTTTTATATATCCGCAAAAGCCCTGATTTTCGCGCTTTCGTAGCGGTAGTATGCAAAGACGGAGATCCCCAGCGGCACAAAGCAGAACCATACCGTCTGCGCCGCAAAAACCATACTCAGCAGGCACGCCGCCGCGACTCCCGTGTGGAAGCAGAGCAGAGTCGCCCAGTAAAAACGCGCGTTCCGGAAGGCTTTTTTATCCTTGTCCATAATATAAGTCGTCGTCAGCATCACCGCCTGACGGACGTTGTTTGACGAGAAAATCGTCGCGCTCGAATTGCCGCCGGCTTTTTTGTAGGCGTTCCACTGCACCGGCATCGCGAACGCTATCGGCACTACCGAAAGGTAGCTGTTGCCGGTAAGCGAGAGGATTCCCGTTGCGGTTATCGCGAGAGCCGTTATGATAAGGCTGACTATCTTCATGCTCAGCGGAGTGTGCCGCCTGAAAACCGTGTAAAATACGCAGGCGGCGGCGTATGTAAAAAACAGCAGAACGATGTAGCCTATGCTCATCAGGTCGCCTCTGAACGCCGAGAGCACCAGCTTTATCAGGTTGCCTGTCTGGGCGTTTGCGAGGATGTCGCTGTGGTTTATTATCGTATAGCCCGCCATAAAGCCGCCGATAACGCTCACGGTGTGGTGCAGCGTCATCTGCTTTTTGACTATTTCCATTTCTATCCCTTATTTCAAAAGTGCTGTGGATATTGTAGCACGAATCACGGTGGATTGCAAATATAATAAGGAGCGGCGCCTGCCGCTCCTTCGTTTTATCTCTGGCTGAGTTTTTTGTATTCCTTCTCGGTGGAAATGCTCATGTAAGCCGGACGGATGATCTTGCCGGCATTGATAAGCTCCTCGAGTCTGTGCGCGCTCCAGCCGGCGATTCTCGCGGTGGCAAAGAGCGGTGTGTAAAGCTCGCAGGGAATGTCGAGCATGCTGTAGAGAAGTCCGCTGTAGAAGTCCACGTTCGAGGCAACGCCCTTGTAGATGCGGCGTTTTTTGCCGATGACCTGAGGCGCGAGACGCTCGACCTTTGCGTAGAGTTCAAATTCATTGTCGTAGCCCTCAACCTCGGCGAGCTTCTGAACGGCGCCCTTGAGGATTACCTGACGCGGGTCGGAAATGGTATAGACCGCGTGACCCATACCGTAGATAAGACCCTTCCTGTCGAACGCCTGCCTGTCGAGCAGCTTTTCGAGGTACGCGGTGATTTCGTCCTCGTCGTTCCAGTCTTTTACAGCCTGCTTCAAGTCCTCGAACATCTCGAATACCTTGACGTTCGCGCCGCCGTGCTTGGGTCCCTTGAGCGACGAGAGCGCCGCGGCGATCGCGGAGTATGTATCGGTGCCCGAGGAGGTTACCACGTGGGTGGTGAAGGTCGAGTTGTTACCGCCGCCGTGCTCCATGTGGAGGATAAGCGCCATGTCGAGAACCTTCGCCTCGAGGTCGGTGTAGTGCCTGTCGGGACGAAGCAGCGAGAGGATGACCTCGGCTGTCGACATCGTAGGCTCCGCGCGGTGGATATAAAGGCTTTTGTCGCGCAGGTAGTGGTTATATGAGTGGTAGCCGTACACGCTGAGCATCGGGAATACCGAAATCAGCTGTATGCACTGGCGAAGCACGTTGTTTATCGAAGTGTCGTTGGGGTTCTTGTCGTAGCAAAACAGGGTGAGAACGGAACGCGCGATGGAGTTCATCATGTCCTCGCTGGGCGCCTTGAGAATAACGTCGCGGACGAAGTTCTGCGGCAGGGTGCGGTACTGAACAAGAAGCGTCTTGAAGTTAAGGAGCTGTTCTCTGTTGGGCATCTCGCCGAAAAGCAGCAGATACACGACCTCTTCAAAGCCGAATCGGTCATCGCTGCGGATTCCGCCGACGATGTCGTTGACGTTGTAGCCTCTGTAGTACAGCTCGCCCTCGCAGGGTACGAGCTTGCCGTCGACGAGCTTGTTCTGCTTGATCGTCGAGATATCGGTAAGACCGGTCAGAACGCCCTTGCCGTCGATATCGCGCAGACCTCTCTTGACGTCGTACTTGCCGTAAAGCGCAGGGTCGATCTTAGAGTTCTCCGACATTTTATCCGCGAGAAAGTTGATCTCCGGCGTATTTTCAGAATAATCCCAGGTTGTATCTACCATAGAATCACTCCCTTTCATTTTAGTTTTACAGACATAAGGCTTTTACCTTAGAATCCCTATTATAACACAGCTTGAAAATAATTGCAAGTTTTAGGATTTCAACCGCGCTTACTTTTTAAGAACGGACACTATCTCGCTGACGTACATTCTGTGGTAGTCGCTGCCGTTGTAGTTGCCCTTTACCGCTTCCTCGACGATCGAGTCCTCGTTAAGATCCTGCGCGTAGAGCTTTTTGCAGACGAGCACAAGGCGCGCTTCCTCAAAATACGGAACGCCGTCCCCGGTGAACGCCGGGGTCAGACCGGTCTCGGCTACCTTGTCGGTATCTCTGCCGCTCTTTGTGCCGCAGATCTGAAGCGCCTTGCGATAGCTCTCGTCAAAAAAGCTCATGGTGAAAAAGCCGTTTTTCTCGAGGAAACCGAAGGTGTAGCGCTGCGGACGGATAAATGTGAACGTTACGGGCTTGTTCCACATGATTCCGACGCCTCCCCAGCTGACGGTCATGGTGTTGAAGCTCTCCCTGCTGCCGGAGGTGACAAGCGCCCAGTCCTTACCGATAAGCTTGAAGGCGTTGTCGGCGATTGCGGAGGGATCGATGGTTTTGAAATTGCTCATTGAATAGCTCAGTCCTTTCATTATTTCACTTTATATATTATAACAGAAATCTGAATAATATTCAATAGATAAGCGGTCTATATTCAGAATTATGAATATTTTCTGCGAAAAAATGTATATTCCGCATTTGTCCTTCACACTGTTTTCACATTGAAAACCGCTGATAAAATCCGATTTTGACGGTATATTTCAGCGCGGTGGGGTAAATCTTTCCGCAATTGACACTATTTTTGTGCAAAGGCGCAAACTTGCATAAATATTCAAAAAAAGCTTGATTTTTCAAAAATTGGTAGTATAATGTAGTAGTAACATCAAAACAACGGAGGAATTCATCATGGCTGACAACAAAATCAAAAAAGTAGTATTGGCATATTCGGGTGGTCTGGACACTTCCATCATCATTCCGTGGTTAAAGGAAAATTACGACAACTGCGAGGTTATCGCCGTTTCGGGTAATGTCGGTCAGGGCACCGAGCTCGACGGTCTTGAGGAGAAGGCTATCGCCACCGGCGCTTCAAAGCTCTACATCGAGGACCTCAACAAGGAGTTCGTTGAAGAATATGTATTCCCCACCATCAAGGCAGGCGCTGTTTACGAGGGCAAGTACCTCCTCGGAACATCCTTCGCGCGTCCCGTTATCGCCAAGAGAATCGTAGAGATCGCCAAGGCTGAGGGCGCTGACGCTATCTGCCACGGCTGCACCGGCAAGGGCAACGACCAGGTTCGTTTTGAGCTTGCCATCAAGGCTTACGCTCCCGACATGAAGATCATCGCTCCGTGGAGAACTTGGGAGTTCAAGTCCCGTGAGGAGGAAATCGAGTACGCTGAGGCTAAGAACATCCCCCTCAAGATCAACAGAGAAACCAACTACTCCAAGGACAAGAACCTCTGGCACCTCAGTCACGAGGGTCTGGACTTAGAGGATCCGGCTAACGAGCCGATGTACAACAAGGAGGGCTTCCTCGAGATGGGCGTGTCTCCCGAACAGGCTCCCGACGTTCCCGAGTACGTGACCATCTCCTTTGAGAAGGGTATCCCCGTAAAGCTCAACGGCGAGGCTGTAGGCTCCGTTGAGATGATCGAGAAGCTCAACGAAATCGGCGGAAGAAACGGCGTAGGTATCACCGACATCGTAGAGAACCGTCTTGTAGGCATGAAGGCGCGCGGCGTTTATGAGACTCCCGGCGGCACCGTGCTCTACGCGGCTCACAACAAGCTCGAGGAGATCTGCCTTGACAAGGACACTCTCCACTACAAGAAGAACCTTGCCAACACCTTTGCTGACCTCGTATACGACGGCAAGTGGTACACACCCCTTCGCGAGGCTATGTCGGCGTTCGTTGACAGCACTCAGGAGTATGTGACCGGCGACGTTAAGCTCAAGCTCTACAAGGGCAACATCATCGACGCAGGCGTTACAAGTCCCTACTCTCTCTACGACGAGGAAATCGCTACCTTTGACGAGGACGAGGTTTACGATCAGAACGACAGCGCAGGCTTCATCAACCTCTTCGGTCTCCCCATCAAGGTTCGCGCCAAGAAGGGCTTAATCAAATAAAAAACTGAAAATTTCATGCAGTCGGGCAGGGTGAAATATCCCTGCCCATAAAGTGTTTATATAGGGGTTAAATCAACAGGCTTAATAACAGGAAAATGAGGTAAAATAAATGCAGTTATGGAAAGGTCGTTTCAAAAAGGAACTTTCAAAAACAACAAATGATTTCAACAGCTCTATCTCGTTTGACAGCCGTATGTTCCGCGAGGACATAGAGGGCAGCATCGCTCACGCGACCATGCTCGGCAAGTGCGGCATCATCACCGAGGAGAGCGTTCAGGATATTGTTCAGGGACTCAAGGGTATTCTTGCGGATATCGAGCTCGGCGCTCTCGCGATCGACATGGAGGCAGAGGACATTCACACCTTCATCGAGGGCGAGCTGACAAAGAGGATCGGCGACAACGGCAAGAGACTCCACACCTCGCGCAGCCGCAACGATCAGGTCGCGCTCGACATTAAGCTCTACCTCAAGAAAGAGGTCGTCAACGTTAAGAACCTCGTCGTCGAGCTTATCCAGGTCATCGCCGGCAAGGCTGAGGAGTACGCCGACACCGTTATGCCCGGCTACACCCATCTTCAGCGCGCTCAGCCGATCACCTTAGGTCACCATCTTCTCGCTTACGGCGAAATGCTCCTTCGCGACGTTTCGCGTCTTGAGGACTGCCTTAAGAGAATGGACGAAATGCCGCTCGGTTCGTGCGCTCTCGCCGGTACGACTTACCCGATCGACAGAACCGTCACCGCCGGTCTGCTCGGCTTTGACAGAATTACAAACAACTCGCTCGACGGCGTTTCGGACAGAGATTTCTGCATAGAGTTCGCGTCCGTGCTCTCGATCATCATGGTGCACCTCAGCCGCTTCTCCGAGGAGATCATCATGTGGTGCAGCTGGGAATTCAAGTTCGTCGAGCTTGACGACGCGTTCTCAACCGGCTCGTCGATCATGCCGCAGAAGAAGAACCCCGATATCGCGGAGCTTGTGCGCGGCAAGAGCGGCAGAGTGTTCGGCGACACCATGACCCTGCTCACCGTTATGAAGGGCATCGCGCTCGCCTACAACAAGGACATGCAGGAGGACAAGGAAGCGATTTTTGACGCGGTCGACACCGTCAAGATGTGCCTTACCGCCTTCACTCCCATGCTCGAAACCATGCGCGTTATTCCTCAGAACATGAGAAAGGCTGCTGCAGGCGGCTTTATCAATGCCACCGACTGCGCCGACTGGCTGACAAAGAACGGAGTTCCGTTCCGCGACGCCTACAAGGCAACCGGAGAGCTTGTCGCGCGCTGCATTGAGCTTGGCACCGACCTCGAGAGCCTTCCGCTCGACGAGTACAAGGCGGTCTGCGACGTGTTCACCGAGGACGTTTACGACGCTATCTCTCTCGAAAAGTGCGTTTCGCAGCGCACCGCGTTCGGCGGTCCCGCTCCTCAGCTTGTAAAGGCTCAGGCGGCAAGAGTCAAGGAAATCGCCGAAAATCTTTAATTAACAACAAAAACAACAAAAGGAATGATTACCATGAAAATAAAAGCAGGAATCGTAGGAGCCACAGGTTACGCAGGCGCGGAGCTTGTACGCCTGCTCTTCAACCACCCCGAGGCGGAGATCGCCGCGATCAGCTCGGTATCCTTTGAGGGTCAGAAGCTCAGCGACGTTTATCCGTCCTACAGCTTCCTCAACGATATGGTCTGCGAGAATCAGGACGCGGTTGTTGAGAAGAGCGACGTTATCTTTGCCGCGCTTCCCCACGGTCTTTCTCAGGAGCTTGCCGAAAAGTGCATTTCCGCAGGCAAGGCTTTCATCGACCTCGGCGCTGACTTCCGCCTCGAGAGCGAGGAGGAGTACACCGAATGGTACGGCGGCACCTTCATCGACAAGGAGCTTCACGCACAGAGCGTTTACGGTCTGCCAGAGTTTTTCAGAGATAAAATCAAGGGCAAAAAGCTTATCGCGAACCCCGGCTGCTACACCACCTGCTCGCCGCTTGCGATCGCTCCCGCAATCGCGAACGGTCTGATTTCTACAAAGGGTATTATCTGCGACTGCAAGAGCGGCGTTACCGGCGCAGGCAGAAAACCCACCCAGGGCAGCCACTTCCCCGAGCTGAACGAGGGCTTCCACGCCTACAAGGTCGCTTCTCACCGCCACACCCCCGAGATCGAACAGACCCTTTCAAAGCTCAGCGGCGAGGATGTTACCATCACCTTCGTTCCGCACCTTCTGCCCGTTAACAGAGGTATTCTCGCCACCGTTTACGCCGACGTAAAGGACGGCGTTACATACGAGCAGATCCGCAATGCCTACGAGGAATACTACAGGGACGAGTTCTTTATCAGACTTCTCGACGACGGCAAGTGCGCCGATATCCACAACGTGCGCTACTCAAACTTCTGCGACATCTCGCTTCACTTCGACAAGCGCGCAGGTAAGCTTGTAGCCTGCGCAGCGATCGACAACATGGTCAAGGGCGCTGCGGGTCAGGCGATCCAGAACATGAACATCATCTTCGGTCTGGACGAAAAGACGGGTCTGGTCATCGTACCGCCGGCGTTTTAAAAAGAGAGTTGAGAGTTAAGAGTGGAGAGAGGAATGGATGGCGGGCGCTGCCCGCACCCGATTTATACAGATCAACCGCGCTTTCTGCCCGGCAGTCACTCAACTCCCAAAAAGAGGTAATATTATGAACTGTAAATTTTTAGAGAACGGCTCCGTAACCTCTCCGCTCGGTTTTGTCGCGGGCGGCGTGATTGCGGGTATCAAGCCTAACAATACAACAAAGCGCGACCTCGGCATGATTTTCTGCGAAAAGCCGTGCGCAGCGGCGGCGATTTTTACAAAGAACCGCGTTAAGTCCGACACCATCTACGTCACTCGGGAGCACCTCAAAAACGGCGTCGCTCAGGCGGTGATCGTCAACTCCGGCAACGCGAACGCCTGCAACCCCGACGGTTACGACAAGGCTGAGCAGATGTGCGCTCTCGCCGCGGAAGCCCTCGGCATTGCGCAGGACGACGTTATCGTCGCTTCCACGGGCGTTATCGGTCAGGCGCTTCCGATCGCGCCGATCGAAAAGTCCGTTGCCGCGCTTAAAGACAGCATGACGAAGGACGGAGGCACCTATGCGGCGGAGGCTATCATGACCACCGACACCGTCAAAAAGGAATGGGCGGTTCAGCTCGCTCTCGGCGGAAAGACCGTCACGATCGGCGGCATCGCAAAGGGCAGCGGCATGATCCATATCAACATGGGAACGACGCTGTCGTTCGTCACCACAGACGCCGCGATCTCCGCCGATATGCTTCACGAGGCGCTGATCGAGGCGGCTGACGTGAGCTACAATATGGTCAGCGTGGACGGCGACACCTCTACGAACGACACCCTCGCAATCATGGCTTCGGGTCTTGCCGGCAACGAGGAAATAACCGCGAAAAACGCCGACTACGCGTTGTTTGTTGAAGCGCTTACAGCGGCGTTCAAAAACGTTGCGAAGAAGCTTGCAGCCGACGGCGAAGGCGCGACAAAGCTCGTTATCGGCAAGGTGAGCGGCGCAAAGGACGAGGCAACGGCGAAGGTCATCGCAAAGAGCGTGATCTGCTCGAGCCTTGTAAAGGCGGCGATGTTCGGCGCTGACGCGAACTGCGGCAGGATACTCTGCGCGATAGGCTACAGCGGCGCGGAGGTCGACGTAAAGAAAATCGACGTTTCATACCGTTCCGCAAAGGGCGAGATCCTCGTCTGCAAGGACGGCATGGGTCTTGCGTTTGACGAGGACAAAGCAAAGGAGATCCTGCTCGAAAGCGAGATCGACATCATCATAAAGCTCGGCGACGGCACCGGCGAAGCCGAGGCATACGGCTGTGACCTCACCTACGATTACGTTAAGATCAACGGAGATTACAGAACATAAGAGTGGAGAGTTTAGAGTGGAGAGTGGAATGAAATGGACAAAAACATGTCTTATCAATCCCCAAGCCCGCTGAGGACTAAGAGCCGCAATTTTGCTATACGGATAATAAAGCTGTATCAAACTCTTAGAACAGAGAAAAAGGAGCCTTCCCTAGAAAGTGTGGGTAAATCTAATCCGCGTTTATGCCGCGAAAGCTATTGACAATGAGTATGCATATGGTAGGCTAAATGCCGGGCAGCA
>CACXAO010000058.1:18454-32324 GCA_902765625.1 uncultured Ruminococcus sp.
TCATTGTCAATAGATCGTGGAATAAATGCGATTTACAGATTTATCAGATTTCTTCTACTATACTGCAATTTCTTACCCACTGATTCTAGGGAAGAGCCAGAAAAAGGAATATATTCTATCTAATCAAATACTGAAGAGCGGTACCAGTATCGGCGCAAATATTGCCGAAAGCGAATGTGCTTTCAGTAAAAAGGATTTTCTGGCAAAAGTGTATATTGCACTTAAGGAGTGTAATGAAACCTTGTATTGGCTCGATTTATTGCATGAAACAGGCTATTTGACAGAAGATGGTTTCAGAAGCTTATGGATGGATTGTAACGAGCTGAGAAAGATGCTTTCGGCGACTACAAAAACGGTTTCGGAGCATCTGGAAGCGGAGAAATAGCTCATTTCACTCTCCGCTCTCCACTCTTAACTCTCTAAAGAAACGGAGTGAAAGATATGGATAACGCAAAAAGGGCTAAGGTGCTTATTCAGGCGATGCCCTATATCAAAAAATTTGTTGGAGAAACGATTGTCGTCAAGTACGGCGGCAACGCTATGATAAACGAGGAATTAAAGGCTGCGGTCATGAGCGATCTTGCTCTTATGCAGCTCGTGGGAATCAGCGTTGTGCTGGTTCACGGCGGCGGTCCCGAGATCAACGCTATGCTCGACGCCGTAGGCAAGGAGAGCGTTTTCAAGGACGGCATGAGAGTCACCGACCAGGAGACTATGGACATCGTTCAGATGGTTCTCGCCGGCAAGGTCAACAAGAGCCTTGTTCAGCTCTTTGAGCGCCACGGCGGAAAGGCTCTCGGCATGTGCGGTCTCGACGGCAGACTTCTTATGGCTGACAAGCTCGCCTCAGCTCACGACCTCGGATACGTCGGAGAGATCCGCGAGGTCAATCCCGAGCCGCTCAGAATGGCGATGAAGGACGGCTATATCCCGATCGTCGCTACAGTCGCCGGCGGCTACGACGGCAAGGTCTACAACATCAACGCCGACCTCGCCGCAGCTCAGATCGCCGCGAAGCTCAGAGCGAAAAAGCTCATCCTCATGACAGACATCCGCGGCCTGCTCCGCGACGTTAACGACGACAGCTCGCTCATCCCCGTCGTAAACGTCAGCGAGGTGCCTATGCTCAAGCGCGACGGCATTATCAAGGGCGGCATGATCCCCAAAATCGACTGCTGCGTCGAGGCAGTCCGCAGCGGCGTAAACCGTGCGCATATCATCGACGGCAGACTGGAGCATTCCATTATTCTCGAGCTGTTCAGCGACGAGGGTATCGGCACAATGTTCTATCAGCTCTAAAACACTAAGAAAAGGAACTAAGCTTATGATTATACGCCCTATGACGATTGACGACTACGACGAGGTGTTTGCCATGTGGCAGATCACCACAAAACGCGCGCTGTCTAAGGCGGACGAAAAATCGCAGATCGAACGCTATCTGAGGCGCAACGAGGGCATGAGTCAGGTCGCCGTTATCGACGGAAAAATCGTCGGCACCGTTCTGGCGGGTCACGACGGCAGACGCGGCTTTATTCACCACATGGCGGTTATGCCTGAGTACCGCCGCCGTCATATCGGGCACAGGCTTGCCGAAAAGGCGATCGAAAACATCGCCGCCGACGGCATAGACAAAACTCATATCTTCTGTTATCAGAACAACGAAACAGGACAGAAGTTCTGGAGAGATTTCGGCTTTGAAAAGAGAGAGGATGTGTATGTGTTCTCGTTTGAGAATGCGTAGTTGGTAGTAATTTAGTTGGTAGTAAAATAGTTGGTGGTAATTTAGTTGGTAGTTGGTAGTTGGTAGTTGGTGCTTGATTGCAGGCTTTTTGTAACGGGAGAATGAAATGATAATCAAAAACTATCAGGAACTGATTGTTTGGAATAAAGCGATGGATTTGGTGAGTGAGGTTTATTCTTTGACGAAGTTGCTGCCAAAGGAAGAATTATTTGCACTATCAAATCAAATGCGTCGGGCAGCTATATCTGTTCCTTCAAATATTGCGGAAGGTCAGCAGCGAATGGCTCCGCGTGAATTTATTCGTTTTCTTACAATTGCGAGAGGCTCAAACGGCGAATTACAAACACAGCTTTTGATTTGTGCACGTCTGTCATACTTTACGAGTGATCAGATACAACCTGTGTTATCGCTGTCGTATGAGATATCAAAAATGCTGACAACACTTATTGCGAAGTTGGCAGAAGGAACAGATTAGAAGACGGTTTCCGTGAGCAAAACTACCAACTGGCAACTGTGAACTACCAACTGATAACGAAAGGAATATAGAACAATGACAACCAAAGAATCAGATAATCAATATATAATGCACACCTACGGCCGCTATGACGTTGCTCTTGTCAGCGGCTCGGGCGTGACCGCCTATGACGAGGACGGCAAGAAGTATATCGACGTTTCCTCGGGTATCGGCGTAAACAGTCTCGGTTACTGCAACGAGGGCTGGGTCGACGCTGTTACAAAACAGGCGGCGGCTATTCAGCATATGTCGAACTATTTCTACAGCCCGCAGGCGAGCGTCCTCGCCGAAAAGCTCTGCAAGCTCACCGGCATGGCTAAGGTCTGCTTCGGAAACAGCGGCGCCGAGGCTAACGAGTGCGCCATCAAAATCGCGCGTAAGTACAGCTTCGACAAGTACGGCGAGGGAAGAAACGAGATCATCACGCTGCGCAATTCGTTCCACGGCAGAACCGTAACCACACTTTCCGCGACGGGTCAGGACGTGTTCCACAACTTCTTTTTCCCGTTCACAGAGGGCTTTTCCTACATCGAAGCAGGCGACATGAGCGTTCTCGAAAACGCCGTCAGCGACAAGACCTGCGCCGTTATGCTCGAGCTTATTCAGGGCGAGGGCGGCGTGAATATTATGGACATGGACTACGCAAAGGCGCTCTTTGACTTCTGCGCAAAGCGCGATATTCTCGTTATCGTTGACGAGGTTCAGACAGGCGTGGGACGTACCGGAAAGCTTTTCGCGTTCCAGAATTACGGCGTAAAGCCCGACCTCGTAACTGCGGCTAAGGGTCTCGGCGGCGGTCTGCCGATCGGCGCGTGCCTTTGCAATGAGAAGCTCGGCGGCGTTATGACTCCGTCGACCCACGGAACCACCTTCGGCGCGAACCCCGTTGTTTGCGCCGGCGCGAATTATGTTATCGACACAGTCGCGAACGACGAATTTTTGGCGGAGGTCAACGCTAAGGGCGAGTACCTCGAGGGTCTGCTCAGGGAGCTTGATGAGGTCAAAAACGTCCGCAGGATGGGTCTGATGGTCGGCATCGAAATCGACGGCGACGCTCACGATATCGCCGCAAAGTGCGTTGAAAACGGGCTGCTCATCATCACCGCGAAGGACGTTCTCAGAATGCTTCCTCCGCTCACCATAACGCGCGAAGAACTTAAAGAAGCAGTCAGTATATTAAAATCCACATTGAAGGAGTGTAAATAAATGAAACATCTTTTGAAGCTCGAGGACTGGTCTCCCGAACAGATTACCCGTACCCTCAATCTCGCGGATCAGCTCAAGTACGAGCTTAAACACGGCATTGAGCACAAGCTGCTCAAGGGCAAAACTCTCGGCATGATTTTTGAAAAGTCCAGCACACGTACACGCGTTTCGTTCGAGGTCGGCATGACCCAGCTCGGCGGCTATCCGCTGTTCCTCAGCTCCAACGACCTGCAGATCGGCAGAGGCGAGCCTGTTCAGGATACAGCGCGCGTTCTCTCGCGCTTCATCGACGCGATCATGATCCGCACCTTTGAGCAGAGCGAGGTTGAGGCTCTTGCGGAGTACGGCTCTATCCCGATCATCAACGGTCTTACCGACTACTGCCATCCCTGTCAGGTGCTCGCTGATCTGATGACCATCCGCGAGTTCAAGGGTAAGCTCGAGGGCTTGAAGATGTGCTTTATCGGCGACGGCAACAACATGATGAATTCGCTCATCGTCGGCGCGCTCAGCACAGGTATGAGCTTCTCTGCCGCTTGTCCTGCCGACTACCTGCCGCCCGAGCACATTATGGAGTTCGGCAAGAAGTACGGCGATAAGTTTGAGATCGTACAGGATCCCAAGGAGGCTGCCAGGAACGCCGACGTCCTCGTTACCGACGTATGGGCTTCGATGGGTCAGGAGGAAGAAAAGAAAATCCGCGAGGCTGCCTTTGCAGGCTACCAGATCAACGATGAGCTGATGGCTGTCGCGAACGACGACTGCATGGTGCTCCACTGCCTGCCTGCTCACCGCGGCGAAGAAATCACCGCCGAGGTATTTGAGGCTCACGCGGCTGAAATCTTTGAGGAAGCGGAGAACCGTCTCCACGCGCAGAAGGCTGTGCTTGTTGAGTGCATGCTCGACCGCGAGACTGTAGAATAATTTTGTCAGGGCGTGCTTTTTGCGCGCCCTGTTTGACAACCGCTTTGATTTGTGATATCTTATTATTCATTGAAGGGATTGAAGGATTTGAGTAAAATTAAGGAACTGATAAATAAGCACTGGGATATTCTCTCGTACCTGTTCTTCGGCGTGTGCACCACCATCGTCGGCTGGGTTACCTACTGGCTGTTTATGACGCTTTTCAGCAGCATGGGCATGAACGGCGAAATGAATATTATTATCTCGAATGTCATTTCGTGGGTTTTTGCGGTAATTTTTGCGTTTATCACGAACAAGCTTTGGGTGTTCCGCAGCAAGTCGTTTGAGGCGAAAACCCTGTGGTACGAAATCGGAACCTTTGTTTCGGCAAGACTCGTTACGCTTCTGATCGAAACCGGCATCCTTGCAGGCGCGGCGCTGATTTTCGGTTCGGACAACAACATTATTAATATGATTATGAAGGTCATTACAAGTATCATCGTTGTCCTCCTCAATTACATCTTCAGCAAGCTGATTATTTTCCGCAAAAAGGGCGAAAACAAGGAAGAAGAAAAAAATTCCGAAAAAGTTTGAAAAAACCCTTGACTTTTATCATACACTGTGATATAATTCATATTGTTGTCGAGAGAAACACTCAAGACAAACAGTTGGTGTCGATGACGCAGGGGGTCCACCCGTTCCCATACCGAACACGGAAGTTAAGCCCTGTAGTGCCGACGATAGTTGCCCGGCGACGGGCAACACCCAAAAGTGTCCACCCAGCAGGGTGGGCGTTTTTCTTTTTGTGGGCGTTTTTCTTTTTACGGGGGTTTTTATGGAGTTGGATAACATTATTCAAGCCCGGTCGGTTTGGGAATATTTCAGGAACTGCGGCTTGCCGGTCGTGCTCTACGGAATGGGCGACGGCGCTGACAAGGTGCTCGCCGCGTTTGAGCGGTTCGGCATTGAGGCGGCGGCTGTTATGGCGAGCGACGGCTTTGTCAGAGGACAGACGTTCCACGGCTACCGCGTCATGACTCTCGCTGAGGTTGAAGCCCGGTTCGGCGACTTTGCCGTTGCGCTCTGTTTTGCCAGTCAGCTTCCCGAGGTCATGCAGGCGATAAAAGCCGTTGCCGCGCGCCATAAAACCCTTGTTCCGAGCGTTCCGGTATTCGGCGGCGTGCTCTTTGACGACGAGTTTATCAGCGGCAATATAGACAAGCTTCGCGCCGCCTATGCCTTGATGGCTGACGATCTGTCGCGCAGGGTGTACGAGAACGTCCTCATGTTTTACCGCACGGGCAGGCTTGAGCTGCTCGACGGGATAACCACAGGCAAGAGCGAGGCGTTCTCGCTGCTTGATCTCGGCAAAAACGAGGTTTACGTCGATCTCGGCGCGTACAACGGCGACACTATCGACGAGTTCCTCTACTACAGCGGCGGAACCTACCGGAAGATAATCGCGCTTGAACCGAACGCCAAAAATTTTGAAAAGCTTAAAGCTCACTGCGGCGGCATGGAGCGCGTTGAACTGTGGCAGCTCGGCGCCTGGAGTGAAAACGCCGTTCTCACCTTCAACAACAAGGCGGGCAGAAACTCCGCCGTTGCCGATCACGGCGTTCAGACCCGCGTCGCTGCTGTCGATTCGCTTCTCTGCGGAATAAAGGCGGGCTACGTTAAGGCGGACGTCGAGGGTGCGGACTACGAAACCCTTATCGGTATGAAAAAGACGCTTAAAGCCAAGCCTAAGCTCAACTTTGCGGCGTATCACCGCTTTGAGGATATCTTCCGTCTGCCGCTGCTGATTCACGAGCTGAATCCCGAGTACCGTATTTATCTGCGCCATCATCCCTACATTCCGGCGTGGGATACGAATATTTATGCGGTATAAGACAAAGCGGTTGACTTTACAGGGATATTTTGCTAATATAAAAAGGCTCTTCCCTAGAATCAGTGGGTAAGAAATTGCAGTATAGTAGAAGAAATCTGATAAATCTGTAAATCGCATTTATTCCACGATCTATTGACAATATTGTCAATAGCTTTCGCGGCATAAACGCGGATTAGATTTACCCACACTTTCTAGGGAAGGCTCTATAAAAATGCCGATATTTAAATTATTGAAGGGAGATATAAATATGAAAAAATTCATTCTCCTTGCCGCTGTTCTCGCAGCCATGATGCTGGCGCTGACTGCATGCTCGGGTGCGCAGCAGAGCACCGACGCCGGTCAGAAGGCGACCTACAGCAACAAGGAAATCAACTATTAAAAAAAGACCGGTTCATCAACCGGTCTTTTTACATCTGTATCAATCCTCGTCGAGAAGTCTGCTTACGCGCTCGTCAAGGTCTTTGTCCATATCCGAGCTGTAGCGGTCATAAAAATCGTCCTCGGCGTCGTTTGTCTGCGCGGCGCTTTCCGCCTTAGCGTAACGGTTGGAGCCTGAGCCCTGCGGACGGCGGCTTCTGTCGCTGCGGCTGCGCTGGGGCGCGCGGTTTGCCTCGGTGTTCTTCTCGCGCTCACGCTCGTCGCGGCGCTTTGCCTGCAAAAGAAGCTCCTCGGCAGCCTGCTTTTCTTTTTTCTCGCGCTTGCGGCGTTCGTCACCGAAGGCGAGGTCTCCGAGAAACAGTCCGAAGATTCCGGCGATCAGGTAAACCACCAGCAAAATGATGTTGGTGAAGTTGGTAAAGCCGCCGGCGTAGATCATCATGGTGAACAGGAACGCGATCGGTGCGATTAGCGCAAAGAGAAAATCGAGTCCGTGCTTTGAGCAGTAGAACGCGGAGCACGCTACCTGAGTTACCAGAAAGATGAAGTAATAGGCGACCGCCGAAAAATTGTTAAGCCCGGGAATCAGAAAAATCAGCGGAACCAGCAGGTAAACGCCGAAGATTATGAGAGCAAAGGGCAGATATTTTTTAATCATACCGTTCATAATTTACCTCCCAAATAATAAAGCAATTAATTGATACAATAATATTATACATTATTTTTTATAAAAATCAAGACGCTGGAAAATTTCGTTGACTTTGAGTGCAAAATAGACTAAAATAATAGCAGAAACATTTTTGTGAGGTGAAACTTGAATGGACGCAGACGGAAATTCAGGCGTTGTTCCGCGACGAAGCTTGTTTGAACGCGGCAGCAGCGTTCGTTCAAAACCTGTTTGGTAAACAATGGCTACAAGCTTGCAGCTATTGTTTACCAAATACGGCTTCGCTTTAAGGACACGTCTTTCCACGACGCAGATAATGAGGAGGAAAGACAATGATTCAGGTGAACGTAACACTTACGGAAACCATTAAGGTGCTGCTCGATGAAAAGAAGTACAGCACCCTCAGGGACATCCTGACTACCATGAAGCCCTTTGACATCGCGGCGGTGTTCGAGGAGCTTCAGGATGAGAAAACCCCGATTTTGTTCCGCATTCTGCCCAAGGAGCTGGCGGCTGAAACCTTTGTTGAGATGGACGAGGACACGCAGGAGTTCCTTATCCACGGCTTCAGCGATAACGAGCTCAAGGAGGTCGTTGACGAGCTGTTTGTCGACGACGCGGTCGACCTGATCGAGGAAATGCCGGCGAACGTTGTAAAGCGTATTCTCCGTCAGGCAGACAAGGAGACCAGAAGGCAGATAAACGAGCTTTTGAAGTACCCCGAGGACAGCGCAGGCTCGATTATGACGACGGAGTTTATCTCGCTGCGGCCCGATATGACCGCCGAGATGGCTATCAAGCGCATTCGCCGCACCGGTGTCGACAAGGAAACTATCTACACCTGCTACGTAAACGACGACTACAACCGCCTTATCGGCATCACCACCGTAAAGGATCTGCTTCTTGCGGAGGACGACGACCTTGTCAAGGACATGATGGAGGAAAACGTCATCTCCGTTCACACCCTCGACGACCAGGAGGAGGTCGCGAGGATTTTCTCGGACTACGACTTCCTCGCACTGCCTGTTGTAGACAACGAGCAGCGCATAGTCGGCATCGTTACGATCGACGACGCGATCGACGTTATCCGCGAGGAGGCTACCGAGGATATCGAAAAGATGGCTGCGGTTTTGCCCTCTGACAAGCCCTACATGCGCACGAGCGTCTGGGGTATCTACAAAAAGCGCGTGCCGTGGCTGCTTGTGCTCATGCTTTCGGCGACCTTTACCAGCACGATCATCTCGGCGTTTGACGGAATGCTCGCGAGCGTTATCATTCTCTCGTCGTTCATTCCGATGATCACAGGCTCCGGCGGTAACGCAGGTTCGCAGGCTTCGGTTTCGGTTATCCGCGCCTTGTCGCTCGGCGAAATCGAGTTCAAGAGCATGTTCAAGGTGCTCTGGAAGGAGCTGCGCGTCGCGGCTCTCTGCGGACTTACGCTTGCCGCGGCGAACTTCGTAAAGCTGATGGTCTTTGACCTGCGCGGCAACGAAAACGCGGTTGTCATCGCGCTTGTCGTGTCGCTGACCTTGGTCGGAACGATAATCATGGCGAAGATCGTAGGCTCAAGCCTGCCGCTTCTCTCGAGCAAAATCGGACTCGACCCGGCTGTAATGGCGAATCCGCTGATTTCAACGGTCTGCGACTCTCTCTCGCTGCTTATCTACTTCGGCGTAGCTTCTACGCTGCTCGAGCTGTAACATCATACAATAATAATGCCGCGGATGCGCCGGTGGGCGCTTTCTCCCGCCTTTGGAAACGCTGTGTTCAGCGGAAACAGTGGCGAAACGGCGGGTTCATACAAATATTAATGCCGCGGATACTCTCCGCGGCTTTCTAATGCGCAGCTTTTTGCGCTTCTCATATTCTCTCATACGGCGTTTTTTGGCGTAGACGGCGGATTTTTTCTGCTTTCCGAAAACGATCTCCTGCGCCGAATCCCTCACCGCGTGAAGAACAAATACAAACAAACAAAAATTTATCATTTTCAAAACCTCCTCGTTTTTATTACACTATAATTATAAACGAAGAGGTGTCCAATATATTACCCTATGCAGAACGAATTTTCGAATTTTCGAATCGCCGGTGGGCGCCGGTGGGCGCTTTTTCCGCCTTTTTAAACGTTCATCTGACATATGCCTTTGCAAAACGGCGGTTCAGACGTTCGCGGCTTTGGCTGATGCAGCGTCTTTCGGAAAATGCCGCAAAAAACGGCGGTTCAGGCGTTCGCGGCTGCGTTTAATGCAGCGTCTTTCGGAAAATGCCGCAAAAAACAACGGACAGAATTAAATCCGTCCGTTGCAGTTGATTATAATGTTCTGATGCAGCGCTTAAAGGTTTCGAGAACATACCATGCGTCGTCGTCGCTGAGGGTCGTGTTCAGCGGAATCGAAAGCTGGTTCTTGTGCATGTTGTAGGCGTTGGGGAAGTCGAGGATCCTGAAACCCTTGTTGCTGTAAGCCGAAAGCATTGGCAGCGGCTTGAAGTGAACGTTGCACATTACGCCGTTCTCTGCCATCATATTGTAGAACTTGTTGCGGTACTCGTCGTCCTTGCCAATGAAGCGGACAAAGTAGAGGTGACCGCTGCTGCGGTGGTGATTGTCGCAGTGGTTGAGCACCTGGATAGGCAGGTCTTTAAGCTCCTCGTTGTAGAGCCTGATAAGCTCGTGACGTCTGTCGAGAATCTTCTCGTAACGCGAAAGCTGCGCCACGCCGAGAGCCGCGAGAACGTCGGGCATATTACATTTATACTGCGTGTCCACAACGTCGTATTCCCATGAGGCGACCTTGTTCTTGGTGTAGGCGTCCTTTGTCTGACCGTGGAGCGAGAGGAGCATATACTGCTTGTACATCCAGTCCTCGTCGATCGCCTCGTGCGTGCGGTGAACCGCCGCGCCGCCCTCGGCTGTGGTCATGTTCTTTACGGCGTGGAAGCTGAAATTCGTGAAGTCCGCGATCTCGCCGCACATCTTGCCCTCGCGTCTTGCGCCGAAAGCGTGCGCGCCGTCGGATATTACAAACACTCTGCCGAACTTCTCCTGAAGCTCGTTCTTAGGCTCGAACACGCGCTTCTGACGTTCAACCGCCTCGAAAATGCGGTCGTAGTTGCAGATAATGCCGGCGAGGTCAACCGCGATGATCGCCTTTGTGTTGTGATTGATCGCCGCCTCCATCTTGTCGTAGTCCATCTCAAAGCTGCCGCTTTTGCAGTCGATCATAACGGGCTTTGCGCCTACGTGGTAGACGATGGACGCTGTGGCGGTGTATGTGTATGCCGGGAGAATAACCTCGTCGCCGGGTCCCACGCCGAGAATTCTGAGGGTAAGCTCAGCGCAGGAGGTCTGTGAAGAAAGACAGACCGCGCGCTGCACGTTGCAGTAGTCCGCGATCCTGCTCTCAAAGAGCTTGGTTTCGGGACCTGTGGTGATCCAACCTGATTTTACAACCTTTACAACCTCGTCGATCTCAGCCTGTGAAATATCGGGCGGAGAAAATGGAATTTTTCTCATTCTGAAAACACCTTCACTTGTTGAACAGAGTGGTACTATTTTGGTTGATGATTTGTTGTCCGCACTGCGCCCGAAGGTACAACAGCGCACAACTACTCTACATTATACAACAAACATCGGGGGTTGTAAAGATTTTTTTCTGTATTTCTCCCGCGTAGCCAAACCTCCGCGTATGTGCCGCTCGCTTTTGTTCTTCTCGAGCACCGCGCGCACTCCGCTGTACAGCGAGGGATTGACGCTTCTCAGGCGGAAGGTAACGTCCTTGTGAACCGTGCTTTTGCTGATCCCGAACCGCTTTGCCGTTTCTCTTACGGTCGCGTTGTGCTCGATTATGTACGCGCCGAGCGCCGCCGCGCGTTCTTCTACTGTATCCATAGTTGTCCTCCATGCTTTTTTACAATGATATGCGGCAGAGGGATGGACTATGCAAATAGTGTATTTACGTGAATCTGAAATCTGATTTGTAATCATTTGTAGGGGCGAACATTGCTCGCCCGAGGTCGTTTTGCCAAGCCTTGCGCTTATGCCGCCAATCGGACAGGAAAACAATGTCGGCTGGGAGGGCTTGCAATGCAAGCCCCTACATTTGGTTACATAACTTCGCCGGTACAACAAATTGATTACAAAATCAGATTAACGTGAGAGAGTATTGGCGTACCCTTTACATTTTTTTATAATCGTGATATAATAATGCAGTATATTTTTTGTAAAAAGAGGTAGAAGCATGGAGTATCAATTTTCCGACAGAGTTTCAAATCTAAAGCCCAGCGCGATTCGTGAGATTTTTAAATATGCCGCCGACCCCGAGGTGGTATCTCTCTCCGCAGGCAATCCTTCTCCCGAGGCTTTTCCGGCTAAGGAGATCGCCGAGATCTCGGCACGTATCCTCAGTGAAAACCCCATTTCGGTTCTCCAGTACAGCGTCACCGAGGGCTACACTCCCCTCAGACAGCACATGATGGAGTATATGCGCTCAAACCACAACACGGGCAGCGACAGCGACGATATCCTCATCACCACCGGCGCGCAGCAGATCATGGACTTGTGCACCAAGGCTCTCGTCAACGAGGGCGAGGCGGTCATCTGCGAGGCGCCGAGCTTTATCGGCTCGCTCAACACCTTCCGCGCCTACAACGCCCGTCTTGTCGGCGTTACCGTTGAACCCGACGGCATGAACACCGACGAGCTTGAGGAAAAGCTCAAGGCAAATCCCGACGCAAAGCTGATTTACACCATCCCGAATTTCCAGAATCCCTCGGGCGTTACAATGAGTCTTGAGAAGCGCAAGAAGGTCTATGAGCTTGCCAAAAAGTACGGCGTGCTCATTATCGAGGACAACCCCTACGGCGACCTCCGCTACAGCGGCGAGAATCTGCCGAACATCAAGTCCTTCGACACCGACGGGATCGTTATCTACGCAGGCTCCTTCTCAAAGGTCATCTCTCCCGGCATGCGCGTCGCCTACACTATCGCGCCCAAGCCAGTTTTCCAGAAGCTCGTGGTCTGCAAGCAGGGCAACGACGTTCATACAAACATCTGGTCACAGGTCGTCTGCGACGAGTTCATCACAAAGTACGATTTCAACGCGCACCTGCAGCGTCTCCGCGATATCTACACCAAGAAGGCTGATTTCTGCATGGAGCTGCTCGACAAATACTGCGCTCCCGAAATCACCTACAACCGCATTGACGGCGGTCTCTTTATCTGGTGCGACCTGCCTGAGGATATCGACATGCCAAAGTTCTGCAAGGACGCGGTGCTTAACAAGGTATGCGTGGTTCCCGGCAACGCCTTCCTCACCGACGAGCGTGGCGAGTGCCACAGCTTCCGCATCAACTTCTCGACCCCGACCGACGAGCAGCTCGAAAAGGGCATAAAGCTTCTCGGCGAACTGATCAAATCATATAACAAGTAAGAGGTAACATAAAATGGAACAGACTGAAAAGAAACAGGTTGTATTCAGCGCGATTCAGCCGAGCGGCACGATCACGCTGGGCAACTATCTCGGAGCGGTGCGCAACTGGGTTAAGATGCAGGAGGAGTACAGCTGCATTTACGCGCTTGCAGACCTTCACACAATCACCGTGCGCCAGAATCCGGCTCAGATGCGCAAAAACATCATCGACGCTTACGCCTCGATCCTCGCCTGCGGCATCGACGTGGAAAAGAGCCTCTTTTTCATTCAGAGCCACGTCCACACCCATGCCGAGCTTGCATGGATACTCAACTGCTACACCCAGTTCGGCGAGCTTTCGAGAATGACGCAGTTCAAGGACAAGTCCAAAAAACACGCCGACAACATCAACGCCGGTCTGTTTACATATCCCTCGCTCATGGCGGGCGATATTCTGCTCTATCAGGCTGACAAGGTGCCCGTGGGCGCAGACCAGAAGCAGCACATCGAGCTGACCTGCGACATAGCAAAGCGCTTCAACGGACTGTACGGCGACGTGTTCAAGATCCCCGAGGGCTTTATCCCCAAGAACGGCGCGCGCGTTATGAGCCTGCAGAATCCGCTCAACAAGATGAGCAAGTCCGACGAGAACGTGAACGGCTGCGTTCACCTGCTCGACAGCCCCGAGGTAATCATGAAGAAGTTCAAGCGCGCCGTGACCGACAGCGAAGCCTGCGTGCGTTACGCAGAGGGCAAGGACGGCGTTAACAACCTCATGACTATCTACGGCGCAGTGACCGGCAAGACCTTCGAGGAGATCGAAAACGAGTTTGCCGGCAAGGGCTACGGCGACTTCAAGACGGCGGTCGGCGAGGCTGTTGTCGAGGAGCTGCGCCCGATAAGAGAACGCTACGAGCTTCTTGTTAAAGACAAGGCTTACCTCGAGGAGTGCTATCACAAGGCTGACGAGATCGCGCTGAAAATCAGCAGCCGCACCCTCGGCAAGGTAATGAAGAAGGTAGGTTTTGTCAGATGACAAAAGCAGAAAGAAAAATAATTGATTTTGTGGCTCTTCCCTAGAATCAGTGGGTAAGAAATTGCAGTATAGTAGAAGAAATCTGATAAATCTGTAAATCGCATTTATTCCACGATCTATTGACAATGA
>CACXAO010000059.1 GCA_902765625.1 uncultured Ruminococcus sp.
TGCATGTGTTAGGCACGCCGCCAGCGTTCGTCCTGAGCCAGGATCAAACTCTCTAAAATTTGTATCTCAACACCGTAGTGTTAAAACCAAGCTTAGAGCTTTTAATCTCGATTCAGTATACGCTTGCGTATTCGTGAATCTACTGTACTTTTTAGTGTGTACTCACTGTAATTTCTTGAGTATTTACTCAAAGAACATTACGGGTTTTTCTTACTTTTCGTTGTTCAATTTTCAAGGTCCTATGCGCCTTTTGAGGTGTTTTGACTGTCGCTTTCGTGACCGCCGCACCTCAGCAGTGCAAGAGCTATTATATAGCATTTCGAGTCATTTGTCAACACTTTTTTTAAAATTTTTTTAATGAATTTGTGCTGCGTATATCTTGCTCACTCACTCCGTTTTCATCAGTTGCCAACATTATGCACAACTAAAATAAACCTCGTTTATATAATTTTAACAAAGTTTCGTTTATCCTAAAAAAAGTTGTGGATTTTTTCAAAAAATGTGTTATTATATAATTGCATATTAGAACAATATGTAATGAAAATACCGAGGTGAACAATATGAGCTGCAACAAGATAATTACTATTACCAGACAGTTCGGGTCGGGCGGTCATGAAATCGGCATGGCGCTTGCCGAGCGATTAGGAATCGGTTTTTATGACAAGGAGTTAATCTCCCTCGCAGCTAAGGAAAGCGGGATTGCTCCCGAGGTATTTGAACACGCCGATGAAAAAGCGGCTAACAGTTTGCTGTACTCGCTCTCAGTGGGTCTGTATAACTACGGCGCGGGTTTCTCCAGCTCAATGGGAGATTTGCCCGTCAACGACAAGCTCTACATTCTGCAGCACAGGATTATTAAGGAAAAAGCTGAAACCGAATGCTTCGTAATAGTCGGTAGATGCGCCGACTACATTCTGAGAAACCAACCTAATGTTGTGAAGGTTTTTATCTACGCCGATATGGAAAGCAGAATCAAACGCGCGGTCGACAGGAGAGAGATCGACCCTGCCAGAGCTAAACAGGCGGTTATTAAGACAGACAAAAACAGAGCGAATTACTACAGCTTTTATTCAGGACAAAAATGGGGTCAGGCTGACAACTTTGACCTTTGCGTCAACAGCACCAAGCTCACCACTGAGCAGGCGGTTGATTTGATCGCAAGCTACATCGAAATCGTCAGCTGAGTCATATTTTTGCTGCTCCTGAATATACTGTATTATCTATCATATTATTCAGGAGGTGATTACATTGAAATTCGTCATCATGGATCTCGACGATTTTATCTTCAGCGGTGAAGAGTGGCATGAGAGTGAGAGGTAAGCTTTTTCACTTCATTCTTAAATGATAACTGAAAATTGCTTTGCTTATTTTCATTGACATAAAATCGGATATGAAGGCAGTCGCAAGCGCGGCTGCCTTATTTGTTTGCCCCTGAAACGAAACGAGGGCGCTATTCTTCATTACCGATAAAATTCAGCGGGTCGGCATAGGTGCCGTTTACCTTTACAGCCGCGTGAATGTGGTTTTCGCTGTCCGCCTCAAAGGGTACGGTGCCGACGGCGGCGATAACGTCGCCCTTCTCTACCCTGTCGCCCTTCTCGACCTTGATATCGCCTAAGCCGCTGTAAATACATACGGAGTTGTTGACGGAGATCTCGACGGTTTTGCCGAAAAGCCTGTCGTCGGTAATCTTTGTGACCTCGCCGCCGCACATCGCGAGCACGTTGTCGCCCAAATCAGCCGCGAAATCCACTCCGAGGTGAGGCTTCCAGACGTTTAGAGTTTTGAAATAGACGCTGTCCTTGCTGTACTCGCGGACAACCTTTCCGCCGGAAACCGGATATCCGAGACTCAGATTTGCCGAGAGCATTGTCTGAAGCGCGTCGTCGCTGTAGGTGGTATCCTCCGTTGTCGGCTCGGTCGTTTCTTCGTCCGCTTCGTCGGACGCGGTGACTTCGGGAAGCTCAACGGTCGGAACTTCAATTACAATGGTCGGCGACGGCGCAGTTACCGTTACGCCCGTGACCGCCTGATTGACCTGCTGCGCGTCGGTCGGCGTGGTACTGAGCTTGGCGGTGGGATTTACAACCGTGTTGTATGTGGAATATACAGCCATGCATACGGCGACAAGGCAGATTGCGAAGGCAGCGTAAAAGCCGATTTTGCTTCGCGGCCGCCTGTTTCGGTTTTTATCTTCATAATATTTGCTCATAAAAAAAGCACCTCCGTCACTATTATGGACGGAGGCGATGCTGTTTATTCATTTTTATTCGGTAACTTCGTAGCCCTGAGCGGTTACGGCGGCGGCAAGCGCCTCGTGCGCGATCTCGGCGTTGAGGGTGACCTCGGCGGTGCCGCTTTTATGGCTGACAAGAGCGGAGTCAACCTCCGGCAGAGCTTCGAGAGCATTTTTGACGCGGGCTTCGCAGTGAGGGCACATCATGCCTTCGATTTTGAGAGTGTCTTTCATTATTTTTTCCTCCTTGACAACGATATTATTCTTTTGCGGAATTATATTTTCATCCTTGGGATGAAGCTTTACAAAATTAAGGCGCAGCGCGTTTGTGACTACGCAGAAGCTCGACAGACTCATAGCAGCCGCACCGAACATGGGATTGAGCTGCCATCCGAAAATCGGGATAAACACCCCTGCGGCGAGCGGAATGCCGATTATATTATAGATAAACGCCCAGAACAGGTTTTCGCGGATATTGCGCAGCGTGGCTCTGCCGAGTCTGATCGCTGCCGGAACGTCACTGAGACGGCTCTTGACGAGAACTACGTCAGCCGCGTCCATCGCAACGTCGGTGCCTGCGCCTATTGCTATGCCGATATCGGCTGTCGTCAGCGCAGGAGCGTCGTTGATACCGTCGCCGACCATAGCCGCCTTGCCGCCGTTCTGAAGCTCGCGGACAACGCGCTCCTTGCCGTCGGGCAGAACGCCTGCGATTACCTCGTCAACGCCTGCCTGCTCTCCGATTACGGCGGCGGTCTTTTCGTTGTCGCCCGTCAGCATGACGACCTTCATTCCGAGGCTCTTTAGCTGAGCGACGGCAGACGGGCTGTCGCCCTTGACGACGTCGGCTGCGGCGATTATTCCTAAAATCTTATTTCCTTTTGAGAAATATAACGGAGTTTTGCCCTGTTCGGCAAGTGCGGTCGCCTGATCGAGAAGGGTCTGAGGAATCCCGGCTGCCTTTTCAATATAAGCGCGGTTGCCGCCGCGGATGATTTCGCCGCCGAATTCTCCCTCCAAGCCGTTGCCGGAACGTACGCGGAAGTCTTTAAGTCCGGACGGAGCTATTCCCCGTCCCTCCGCGAAGCCCATAACAGCCTTGGCAAGAGGATGCTCGCTGAGCGCTTCGAGTGAAGCCGCGCAGGTGAGCAGCTCGTTTTCGCTCACGCCGTTTGTGATAACATCGGTTACAACAGGCTCGCCGCGCGTTATCGTGCCCGTTTTATCGAGGGCGACGGTGCGGATTTTGCCTGTTTCCTCAAGGGCAACTGCGGTTTTGAAAAGGATTCCGTTTCGCGCGCCTACGCCGCTGCCGACCATGATAGCGACGGGAGTGGCGAGTCCGAGCGCGCACGGACAGCTGATTACAAGGACGGAAATCGCGCGCGCAAGCGAGAAACCGACCGTCTGACCCGCGAAAAGCCACATGACAGCGGTCACGGCGGCGATCGCAATGACCGTCGGCACGAACACGCCCGATACCTTATCCGCGATTTTGGCGATCGGTGCCTTTGTCGCGGCGGCGTCGCTTACCATTTTGATGATCTGCGAAAGCGTCGTGTCCTCGCCGACGCGCGTCGCCTCGCATTTGAGATATCCCGAACAGTTGATGGTTGCGGCTGAAACCGCGTCTCCCTGAGCCTTATCGACAGGCACGCTCTCGCCCGTCAGCGCGGATTCGTCAACCGCGGAACCGCCCTCGATCACAACTCCGTCGACCGGTATACTCTCGCCGGGTCTGACTATGAAAACGTCGCCTGTTCTGACCTGAGCGATTTCGACCGTCGTTTCAACACCGTTTCGGATAACGGCGGCGGTCTTTGGCGCAAGCTTCATCAGGCTCTTGAGCGCGTCGGTGGTCTTGCCCTTTGAGCGCGACTCAAGCAGCTTGCCGACGGTTATCAGCGTCAATATCATCGCCGCCGACTCAAAATACAGCTCGTTCATCAGGCTGCCCGAATGTTCGGCGGTCATCAGAAACAGAATGACCGTGCTGTACAGAAACGAGACTCCCGAACCGAGGGCGACGAGGGTGTCCATATTCGGCGCGAGGTGCAGCATACCCTTGAAGCCGCTGACGAAAAATTTTTGATTGATTATCATCACGATTGCCGACAAAATCATTTGCAGCATTCCGAGCGCGAGGTGGTTGCCTTCGAAAAACGGCGGCACAGGCAGTCCGAGCATCATATGACCCATCGAAAAATACATCAGAATGAGCAAAAACACCAGCGAGGCTATAAGCCGCCTGAGTATCTTCGGGGTTTCGGTATCCTTTATATCATCGGGTTTCTTTGCGGTCTGCGTTTTTCCCTTCACCGCCGCGTCGTAGCCTGCGCTGCGCACTGCCGCTATTATCTCCTGTTCGCTCGCGGAACCGTCGACCGCCATTGAGTTTGTCAGCAGGTTTACGGTGCAGGAGCTTACTCCGCCGAGCTTCGACACAGCCTTTTCGACCCTCGCGCTGCACGCCGCGCAGCTCATTCCCTTAACGTCAAATTGCTCCATAAGCTCACCTCATCATTCGCTGAATAGTGTCGACAAGCTCGTCCACGGTGTCCTCTCTGCCCTCTTTGATATCCGTTACGACGCAGGTATGGATATGCGCCGAGAGCAGCTCCTTGTTGAACGCGTTGAGCGCCGCGCCTGCCGCTGCCGCCTGAATCAGTATATCCGGGCAATAGGCGTCGCTTTCGACCATCTTTTTCAAGCCGCGTATCTGACCCTCGATGCGGTTGAGGCGGTTGAGGAGCTTTTTGACCTCGGCATCGTCACGCTGCTTTGTTTTATGACAATGACACTGTTTTTCCATATTTATCACCGTATTCAGTATATACCCCCTAGGGGTATTTGTCAAGAGGTTTTTTCAGCCGCCGCAGTGATTCGATCTGCGCGCAATGTGAAATCGGACTGAAATTATTATGCCTGCCTCTTGCAAAAAAATCAATTTAGCGTTATTATAAGGAGGATAACGAATTTTGAGGTGAATGAAATGTTTAAGAAACAAAAAAAGCTTATTCCCGTTTCGCTGTTGACCGGCTATCTCGGCGCAGGCAAAACCACCGTGCTCAACCACGTTCTCTCTAACCAGAAGGGCTACAAGGTCGCCGTAATCGTTAACGACATCGGCGAGGTAAACATCGACGCTTCGCTTATCGCAAAGGGCGGCGCCGTTACCCAGAAGGACGAGAACCTCGTTCCGCTCTCAAACGGCTGTATCTGCTGCACCCTCAAGGTCGACCTGATGAAGCAGATCGTTGAGCTGGCGCGTTCGGGTAAGTTTGACTATATTCTGATCGAGGCTTCCGGCATCTGCGAGCCGGGTCCGATCGCAGGCTCCATCTGCATGCTCGACGGCACTCAGCCGCAGGCAGGTCTGCCGGCGGTCGCCCGTCTCGACAGCATCACTACAGTTGTTGACGCAAAAAGACTTGCCGACGAGTTCGGCTCAGGCGCTGCTCTGATGAAGGACGACCTCGACGAGGAGGACATCGAAAACCTGCTTATCCAGCAGATCGAGTACTGCACCACGATCATCCTCAACAAGCTCGACGAGGTTACCGAGAAGGAAAAGACCGACGTTCTCGAGGTCATCAAGGCGCTGCAGCCCGACGCGAAGATCATCGAGACCACCTACGGTCAGATCGACGTTGCCGAGGTTCTCGACACCAACAACTTTGACATGAGAAAAATCATGCAGAGCGCAGGCTGGGTCAAGGCTATGGAGCTTGAGGGCGAGAACTCCGACGACCTCGACGATGATCACGACGAGCATAAGCACCACGATCATGACCATGACGAGCACGAACACCATGACGAGCACGAACACCATCACGAGCATGACCATGACGAGCACGAACACCACCACGATCATGACCACGACGAGCATGACGAGCACGGACACGGTCATCATCACCACCATCACCATCATCACCACGACGACGGCGAGGCTGAGGAATACGGAATCGCGACGTTTGTATATCAGAACGTGAAGCCGTTCAGCAAGGAGAAGTTCGAGAAGTTCGTATTTGAGAACTGGCCTAAAGAGGTAATCCGCGCGAAGGGTCTGTTCTGGATCATCGAGAACCCCAACACCGCCTACATCTTTGAGCAGAGCGGCAGGCAAAAGGTCGCCACCGACGACGGCGACTGGATCGCGGCATTCCCCGAGGACGAGAGAAAAGAGATCCTCGCGCTCAACCCCGATATTCTCGAGACATGGCACCCCGTTTACGGCGACCGCATAAACAAGCTCGTTTTCATCGGCAGAGGCATGGACAAGGAAGCGATCATCCGCGCGCTCGACGCCTGCATTTCAGACAAGGTAAAATAAATATAAAACAAAAAGAGGCTTGGTTATCCGAGCCTCTTAATTCTTTTCGAGAAATATTTCATTTTCGGTTTCAATAATCTTATCCATATTGCCGCTGAGGGTCAGCTCAATATCGGGATAGCTTCTCTTTGGGTTTTGGGGATCATAGCGCACAACGACGGGTTTATACAGCAGCGCCTTTATTACGCCGATATTCTTTGACCTGTATTTATTCATATTCGCGCAGACGGTGTATTTCTTCCCGTCCACCTCATAGGAGTACCACATCACGGGGTCATCACGCGCGAACACGGGTTCAATTATATTTGTGCACATTCCCTTTGTGACGGCGGTGCATTTCTTTTTCGTCTGATAATTTATTAATATCCACAGCACAAGACCAACAATACCCACAGCCGGTAAAACCAATATCGTCACTGAATAAACGCTGTCCATATGCCTTGATAAAACAGTGATAGCACTCGTCTGCATTGCCGTCAACTCCTTTAATAAGCTGATTATATCACTAAAACGCGCGGCTGTCCACAAAAAAAGACAGACCTCCAGAGAAGTCTGTCCTGATAATTTATTATCCGAGGTGAGTTAATTTTTTAGCAATATACATCTGGATATACGTTGCGTCGGTAATGTCTATATTACCGTCGGCGTTTGTATCGGCAACCGCCCTTTGTTCCGCGCTGAAAGTTCTCATCTTTGCTACAGCCATCTGAACAAAGGTCGCGTCCGTAACGTCGATTTTGCCGTCAAGGTTAGTGTCGCCGATAAGCTGCGACGGATCTGCAGGCTCCTCGGTAACCTCAGTGCTGAAAGTACCCAAATTGGAACAAGCGGGATTAATACCTTCTCCGGCAGCGTCAATCAGCCCATATTTGGAATAAGGATACTGTTCGGTTTCGTCGCATAATGACATTACGCTGATTTGGCTGTTAACCGTTGTTTCTGTGGCAGTTTTATCAAGCAGCTTAAAGACCGCCCTGATTACGGTTATCGGGGAACTGCCTTCATTATATGCGTAAGCGCAGCCCTGAACAGCGGAATAATTACCTACTATTCTGCCGCAGTTATCATCGCCAAAGGTGTTGATTACATTGTTGCCTTGCGCAAACGGGAAAATAGTAAATACCCTTCTTCTCCCGCTGTCTATGAGATTGTACGCCTCCTTGAACTCGAGCACTTTATTATCCCATGTCAATTCGTCCATCTGCAAATTTATGAGATACATGTCCTTGGCGCAATACTTGTATTCAACGGTAAGGAACACGTCGCCGTTCTCATCCTCCAAACGGCTGACGTCGGAATATGTGACGGTTTTAGTCGGGAAGGCGTTTGACGTTGCACTGAGCTTAAATGAATTACCTGCGGCGGCAGCGTTATCCTCAGCGGCAGACGCAACGGTAAACGGAAGTACGCCCGCGATCATTACACACATGAGCAGACATGCTAAAAACTTTTTCATAAATATCGGGGATCTCCTTTGCAAGAAAACAGAACGGGACAGACAAAGTGCCTGCCCCGAAAAAAATATCAAATTCAATTAGTCAATTAGTCGGCGGTATAGGGGAGCAGAGCAAGGTGACGCGCACGCTTAATTGCTGTTGTGAGGTCGCGCTGATGTCTTGCGCAGGTACCTGTTACACGGCGGGGAAGGATCTTTCCTCTCTCGGACATATAACGGCGAAGACGGGCAATATCCTTGTAATCGATATGCTCTACCTTGTCAACGCAGAATCCGCAAACCTTCTTGCGGCTCTTTCTGCCACGGTTGTTAGGTCTGTCAGCCATTTCGAAGTTCTCCTTTCAATGAGAATTAATAAAAAATGTAGTCAGTTCTTAAAATCAGAATGGTAAATCGTCGTCGAGCGGCATATCCTGAAAATCGGTGTTGGTTCCGCTCTGATAAGAGGTCTGGGGCTGCTGCGAATATGCCGGCGCCTGCTGATAAGACTGCTGTGCCGGTGCGGAATAGGTCTGCTGCGAGCCGTACGAATTGCCGCCGTACTGCTGCTGACCGTAGCCGGTGTTGTTATTGTCGCGGCGCTCGCCCGTGAAGGATACGTTGTCGGCTACAACCTCTACTACATAGCGGTTGGTACCGTCCTTCGCCTGATAGGTTCTGGTCTGGAGCTGTCCCTCGAGAGCGATCATCGAGCCCTTGCCAAAGAAGCGGCAAACAAATTCCGCTGTGCTTCTCCAGCAAACAATGTCGATAAAATCTGCCTTTCTCTCCTCGCCCGACTTAACATAGTTGCGGTCTACGGCGATACGGAAGCTGGTGACGCTCAGTCCCGAGTTGGTGGTTTTAAGTTCGGGGTCAGACACGAGTCTGCCCATCAAGATTACGCGATTTAACATTTTTCGTCCTTTCGTAATTCGGGTAAATACCCTACAATTTGATTATTCGTCTTCCTTCTTGATGATGAGTGAACGCATTACGCCTTCAGTAATCTTGTAGATACGGTCAAGCTCCGCGGGGAACTCGGCTGTGCTCTCAAAATCAAAGAGAACGTAATAGCCTTCGCTTTCCTTGTTGATGAGATAAGCGAGCTTTCTCTTGCCCCACTCGTCTACATTCTTCAAAGTGGCATGCTTTTCAATGTTCTTTGCACCTCCTTCTGGACATTATGGCGGATCTCTCCGCAAGGATTTGATGCCTACGCGCACCTCGCGCATAAAGCAACATTATTATTATATCACGAAATCCCAATTTGTCAAGTGCCGGTAGGCACTTTCTCCGCCTTTTTGTGCCGGTGGGCACTTTCTCCGCCTTCTTAAAGTTTCATCTGACTTTTGGTGCGCATCAACGGCGGGTCAGACGTTTGGCTCTTCGGAAGCTGCGGCAGGCTCGCGGTTGGGTTTGCGGAAAATCTCGCTTTTCACGGCGTTTCTTTCTCTCTTCCTCTTGCCAATTCGAAAAAATTATGTTAAAATATACTAAATACATTAATATTACAATATCATTTTGGGAGGTCGATTATGAAGCTGATAAAAAAATCTATCATCGTTCTGCTCAGCATTTTTACCGCAGCTCAGTCATGCGCGTTTTGTGCGGCTGCTGCCGACAACACCTCGGACAGCTCTGCGATCGTCGGTGATGTTGACGGCGACGGCTTGGTAACCGTTGTGGACGCTACCTTGATTCAGAAATACTCCGCTCAGCTTATCGGCACCGACAAGCTGAATGTCACAACCGCAGACATTAATCTCAACAAAAAAGTCAACATTGACGACGCAACGAAGGTTCAGCTCTACGCCGCAGGTCTGCCTAACACAAGCTACGCCGGACTGACGGTTTCGGAAGCGGTGCAAAAGAAAAAATCAAGCGGAGACGTTATTCAGACACCGATCAGATAACTGCATAAAACTACGCGCTGCGTCAGACGACACAGCGCGTTTTTTCTTTATCAGAATTTTAAATCGTACCACAGCAGGAACGCGTAGATAGCGTAAAGTCGGTTCCAGAGGAATTCCTCGCCGCCGAGATAACGGTTCCACATATCGCGCATCGTTTCCTGATTGAAGAACTTCTGCGAGGTTTCGCCGAACAGCTTTTGGGCAATCGGGCGGTTGTAGCACTCGTTCTTCATCCACATGCGAATCGGAACCGGGAATCCGACCTTCTTGCGGAAGGCGACCTCATAAGGCAGCTTCGACAGAGCCGCCGTGCGGAATACGCACTTGTTCTGTTCTCCGTCGAACTGATACTTGGCAGGGATCCTGCGCGCGACGTTGAACAGTCTTAAATCGCTGAACGGGGTGTGAAGCTCCACTCCGCAAGCGGTGCTGGTGCGGTCGGTATTGAGGTAAATATCGCCCTCAAGCCAAAGCGAAATATCGATGGTGAGCTTCTGTGCGAGAGGATCCTGACCCTCTACCTCGCTCCAGAGAGAAGCCACCGGATCCGCCGCCTTAACGCTCTCGTCGTAATCGAGCATGAACGTCTTGATAAAATCCTCGCTCATAATGTGCGAGCAGGTGAGGTATGTCCACTCCTTGGGCAGCTCGCGCTTGTGGGCGTTGTAGCCGCCGAAGAACTCGTCGATACCCTCGCCGGAATATACGACCTCAGCGTGCTCTCTTACAGCCTCGCAGCCGATAGAGAACGCCACAGCGGACGCGTCGCCCAAAGGCTGACCCATCTTGTCGATAACGGTGGGAATGCGGTCGAAATACTCCTTTGCGCCGATCATTCTGACGTTGAAGTCCTTGCCGAGAAGCTCCGCAGTATGGCGCGCAAGCGCGGACTCGTCAAAGCCGCTTTCCTCGTATCCGACGGTATTCGCAGCCTTAGCGTCGCTCGCCGCGAGCAGATAGGACGAATCTACGCCGCCCGAAAGGAAGGATTCCTTGTAGGGAAGCTCCTCGTCGCCCAGCTCCTCGCCGAGGATCTCGTCGACGACAGCGCGTATCTCCTCTGCGAACTCGTCGGCGGTTTTGCTCTCGTCAGGCTCAAAAACGGGCTTCCAGTAGCGCGTAAGGGTCACGCTCTCGCCGTCGAACTCGGCGAAGTGACCCGGGCAAAGCTTGAAAACGCCCTCGTAAAAGGTCTCGGCGCCAATCGGGTAGCCGTAGAAAAGATACTGCTGGAGCATGCGGCGGTTGAGCTGCTTTTTGACGCGCGGATCGGAAACGATCTCGTCGATATCGCCGGAGCAAATGAACGCGCCGTCCGCGACGGTATAGAACATCTGCTTTTGACCCACCTGATCGCGGAAGCAGTAAACCTTACCGCCGTCGCTGACGGCAAAGGCAAACGCACCGTAAAGGTGGTCGGGAAGCGAAACGCCCCATTTTTCAAAGCCCTTTGTAATGATCTGCTGCTCTCTCTCAGCGCGGGAAAGCGGCAGCTTGATCTCAAGCTCTTCGCAGAGCTTCCTGAAATTGCGGATATAGCCGTTGTAGTAACGAATTTGTATCATGATGTACCTCCGTGTCGGTTGCTGTCAGAATTATAGCATTTTGAAGCGGTTTCGTCAATGGCGAAAAACTCAGTCTCCGCCGTTTTCAACGATTTCCACACCCTTCGAAACAACGCTTCCCCATGCCCTTTGCCATCTTGGACCGCCGTCAGTGCGCAGGCGCTTTCGTATCGTGAGTCCCGAGGCTATTTCTACCGACTCTGGCAGCGATTCCTTGTTCCAACAAACAAAAAACACGTAGCGAACGCAGTATATGCCGGTCGCCAGCGACGAGATGTCGAGCTTTAACCTAAGGCTTCTCTCCTCGTCCTTTTTGCCGCCTCCGACGTTGTCGATAACAAAGGCGGTTATCGGATAGTGACGGGTGTCGCTGATTTCTACGCGCAGTCCGATACGCTCAACGTCCCTTAGATACGTCCATGTAAGCTCAAGCGGAACCTGCTCGTCGTCGTAAAAAAAGCTGGTAGTGCGGCCGTAGAATTTAGCTCTGGTCAGGTTGACATACTGACGGCGAACCTTTTCCTTGTACTTGCCGTCGACATATTCGTAGGAATAAAGCTCGTCGTCCTCGCCGCCCACGTACAGCTTGATCGCCTCGTCCACATCGCCGTCAAATATCTTTTTGCCGTGATCGAGCACCACGCAGCGGCTGCAAAGCTCCTGGATAGTGCTCATGTTGTGCGAAACATAGAGCACCGTGCGGTTCTCGTCAACGGCAAGATCGCGCATTTTGGCAATACATTTTTTCTGGAACTTCACGTCGCCTACCGCGAGAACCTCGTCCATGATCAGGATCTCGGCGTCGAGATGCGCCGCTACCGCAAAGGCGAGCTTTACGAACATTCCCGACGAATAGCGCTTTACCGGGGTATCGATAAATTCCTCGCACTCCGAAAAGCTGATGATTTCGTCGATTTTGCCGTCTACCTCAGCGCGCGTCATGCCGAGGATCGCGCCGTTGAGATAGATATTCTCCCTGCCGGTAAGCTCGCCGCTGAAGCCTGTGCCGACCTCGAGCATACTTGCTACTCTTCCGCGGTAGGTGATTTTTCCCTCCGTGGGCGAGGTGATCCGCGAGATAAGCTTCAGAAACGTGGACTTGCCGGCTCCGTTCGGGCCGATGATTCCGACTCTCTCGCCGCGTTTTATCTCGATATTAAAATCCTCGAGCGCGGTAAAAATCTCGCCCTTCTCGTATTCCCTCGCGCCGATTATGCGGTTAGGGTCGGTTCTGCCGCGTTTTTTGGCGTACCAGCTCTGCAAATCCCTGCGCAGGGTGCCCGAACCGATCACGCCGAGGGTATACTGCTTTTTGAGATGTTCGGTTTTTATTACGCAATCCTTATCCATAATCACACCGTATCAATAAAATTCTTTTCGACCTTGTTGAATACCACCAGACCGAACACCAGAATCAGCGCGGTCACCGCGACGCTCACCAGCCAATAGACCCAGTGGAACGCTCCGCTGCCCAGAAAAGCATAGCGGTATGTCTCTACTATCGGCGCAACGGGGTTGAGAAGCAGCGCGGTTCCCAAGCCGAGCGGAGCCTTTGAAATCGGGTAAACGACGGGCGTGATGTACATCAGCAGCGAGATTCCGAAGCTGACGAGGATATTCAGGTCGCGGTACTTTGTTGTGATCGACGAGACAATCAGACCGATTCCCATTCCCAGCAGAGCGGTTTGGAGAACGAGAAGCGGCGTGAGCAAAATCAGAAGATTCGGGTGAACCTCCGCGCCCGCGAGCGCGTAAGCAACGACCAGAATGATAAACACAACCGACTGCAGCGCAAAGTTGATAAAGTTAAAAATCATGTTCGCTATCGGTATTACAAGCCGCGGAAAATAGACCTTGCCGAAAATCCTCGCGTTGCCCAGAAAGGTTCCTGCGCCCTTATTCAGATTTGAGCTGAAAAAGCCCCACAGCACGTTGCCCGACATATAGAATAGGAACGGGGGAACGCCGTCGGTGGGAATGCCGGCTATTACGCCGAAAATGATGGTAAAAACGCCGGTTGAGAGAAGCGGATTGATAAGTATCCAGATGGGACCGAGCACGGTCTGCTTGTAGGAATTGACCAAATCGCGCTTTACAAAAAGAAAAATCAGGTCGCGGTAGTGCAGAAGCTCCTTGAAATTTATACTGAACAGCTTATGCTTCGCCTCAATAACCGTTATTTTTTCGTTTGACATAGCTTCACTTCCGAAAATTATTTGTGCATAATTTCACATAATAAATATATCACATCTTAGTTTTTGTGTCAATTACAGTTGATTTGTTTTTAATTTAGTGCTATAATATTTTTTGCATATTTTTGTTAAAGGAAAGTGATTAAAATGATAAGAACATCCGCAAAGAGACTTCTCAGCCTCGCTCTCGTTCTTATGCTCGCTCTCAGCGCCGTAACGCTCAGCGGCTGCGGCAAAAAAACCGAGAAAACAAACAGCAAGACAGAGCAGACCACCAAGGCTCAGGCAACCGAGAAGGCTGCAGCAAGCTCAGAGGCTACCATCGACACCGCCGAGTACGAAGGCGCGCTTGCGATCATCGACGTCAAGGACTACGGCAAGATCACCGTTGAACTGTATCCGCAGTACGCTCCCAAAACCGTACAGAACTTCGTGAACCTCGCCGAAAGCGGCTTCTACGACGGTCTTACCTTCCACAGAATCATCAAGGACTTTATGATTCAGGGCGGCGACCCCTTGGGTAACGGCACCGGCGGCAGCGACGAGAACATCGTCGGCGAGTTCTCGGCAAACGGCTTCACTCAGAACACACTCAGCCACACCAGAGGCGTTATCTCGATGGCGAGAAGCAACGACATGAACAGCGCAAGCTCGCAGTTCTTCATCATGCACAAGGATTCGCCCCACCTCGACGGTCAGTACGCGGCGTTCGGCGAGGTAACCGAAGGTATCGAAGTCGTTGACAAAATCGCGACCGACGCAAAGCCCGTCGACGGCAACGGCACCATCCCCTCATCAAAGCAGCCCGTCATCAACTCCATCACCATCGTGAGAGCTGACGCGGAATAATTCATCCAAACAGCAAAGGACAGCCAATCGCGGCTGTCCTTTTCATTTTAAAATCTCATTGTGAGCGAAATGCGGTTCTTTTTTGGGTCGACGGAGAGGATTTTTACGTTTACAACGTCGCCCACCTTGAGCACCTCGGAGGGGTGCTTGATGTATTTATCACAAATCTGCGAGATGTGAACCAGTCCGTCCTGATGAACGCCGATGTCTACAAACGCGCCGAAGTCGATCACGTTGCGCACGGTGCCTTTAAGCTCCATGCCCTCCTTGAGGTCGTTTATGTCGAGAACGTCTGTGCGCAGCATGGGAGCCGGCATCTCGTCGCGTGGATCGCGGCCGGGCTTTGAAAGCTCCTTGACGATGTCGTCCAGAGTCGGAAGTCCTATTCCGAGCGCTTCGGCGAGGTTCTTGGTGCCCTTCACCTTTACCCTGTTCGCGATATCGGTGAATTTTGCGGATTTTATTTCTTTATCAGAATAATTGAGCATTTCGAGCAGCGCCTTTGCGCTCTTGTAGCTCTCGGGATGAACGCCCGTATTGTCAAGAGGATTGCGGCTCTCGGGTACGCGCAAAAAGCCTGCGCACTGCTCAAACGCCTTGGGTCCGAGCTTCGGAACCTTTTTTAATTCCGCACGGGAAGTAAACGCGCCGTTTTCCTCGCGGTAAGCCACGATATTTTTGCAGACGGTTGAGTTGAGTCCCGAAACGCGCAGAAGCAGCGCCGGAGAAGCGGTGTTCAGATCCGCACCGACTGAGTTTACGCAGTCCTCAACAACGCCGTCGAGGGTTTCGCCGAGGCGTTTCTGGGGCATATCGTGCTGATACTGACCTACGCCGATAGCCTTCGGCTCGATCTTAACAAGCTCCGCGAGGGGATCCTGCAGACGTCTTGCGATCGAAACAGCCGAACGCAGGGTGAGGTCAAGCTCGGGCAGCTCGGTTGCGGCGAGCTTAGAGGCTGAATAAACCGACGCGCCAGCCTCGCTGACAACCATATAATAAACAGGTCTGCCTGCTTCCTTGATTGCGTCGGCGGCGAACATCTCGGTCTCCTTTGAGGCGGTGCCGTTGCCGATTGAAATAATGTCGACGCGGTGCTTTTTAATGAGCTGCAGCAGCTTTGCCTTTGACTCGGCAGCCTTGCGCTCGCCGTGGGTCGGGTAGATAACGGCGGTGTCGAGCACCTTGCCGGTTCCGTCCACAACGGCGACCTTGCAGCCGGTGCGGTAGCCGGGGTCAAGACCGAGCACGACCTTTCCCTTTACGGGCGGCTGCATGAGGAGCTGCTTGAGGTTGACCGCAAAAACCTTCATTGCGCTCTCGGCAGCGGCTTCGGTCAGCTCTGAGCGTACCTCGCGCTCGATTGACGGGAAAATCAGGCGGCTGTAAGCGTCCTCTCCCGCAAGGCGGAGAAGGTCTGAACAGAGCGGATTAACGCCCTTGTCGAGCAGGCGGTCGATAACGCTCAGCGGACGTTCCTCGTCAAGCTCGAGGTTTACCTTGAGGTAACCCTCCTTCTCTCCCCTGTTGAGCGCTAGAACGCGGTGACCGACGATTTTCTTGACTCCCTCGCCGAAGTCGTAGTACATTGTATAGACGCTCTCCTTTTCGCCGTCTGCCGCTACGGTGCGGATAACGCCGTTGTTCTGAGCGATCTGACGGATGCGCTTGCGGATCTCAGCGCTGTCCGAAACCTGCTCTGCGATGATGTCCATCGCACCGGCGATCGCCTCTTCTGCAGTAGCAACGCCCTTTTCGTCGCTGATGAACTGCTTTGCGAAATCCTGCGGCTTAAAGCCCTTTTCCTGCTTGATTATTTCGAGCGCAAGCGGCTCAAGACCCTTTTCCTTTGCAACGCTCGCGCGCGTCTTGCGCTTTGGGCGGAACGGGCGGTAGATATCCTCAAGCTCGCTGAGGGTCTGCGCCTTGTCGAGAGCGGCATTGACCTCGTCGGTGAGCTTCTCCTGTCCGTCGATCAGGTTGCGTATCTCATCTCTGCGCTTGTCGAGTCCGCGCAGGTAATCGAGCTTTTCGCTGAACTCGCGGATAAGCTGGTCGTCCATTGAGCCGTGCATCTCTTTACGGTAGCGCGCGATAAACGGGATCGTGTTGCCGTCGTCAAGCAGCGCGATGACGTTCGCGGCGTACTCCTCCCTGATTTGAAACTGCTGTGCCAAAACCTTTGAATAATCCATATTTTTCCTCCGAAAATTGTTACCTCGACATTATACCATAGATAAGAATTTTTTGCAAACAAAAAGGGCGCGACACACACGCCCTTGAGTTATTAAGGGAGCCTCTAATAATTCAATGTTGTGCAGAAGTGCGGAAGATTTATGGCAGAATGTTGTCAAAGCTTCGCAGGTATACTGACGTATATCAAGAA
>CACXAO010000060.1 GCA_902765625.1 uncultured Ruminococcus sp.
ACTTGCTGCTGAGGACAAGAATCCCTTCCAGCTCGACAGCAAGGCTCCCACAGCTTCCTACCGCGACTTCATCATGGGCGAGGTTCGTTACAACGCTCTTACCCGTAAGTTCCCCGAGAGAGCAGAGAAGCTCTTCAACGAGGCTGAGAAGTACGCTGAGCAGAAGTATGCGCATCTCTCCAGAATCGCAAGCTTCGAGGACGCGACCTGATTTAATCAAAATCAATACTGATAATAATAAAGGGCTGCCGCACAGTACGTGCGGCAGCTCTGCTTTTGTCTGCAAAAAAACCAGCCGGCAGGATAACCTGTCGGCTGAATTAACAGTTATAATATTTATCAGTCGCCGAAATATCTGAGCTGACCTGCGTTGCCTGTACCGTCGGCAAATTCCGCGAGGAACTTCTGCAGACAGGTAACATCGATAACGGAAATAGTTCCGTCGTTGTTGACGTCGGCGAGAGTGTGCTGCATCGAATTTAATGTTACAAGATCGGCAGCAGCGCGTTGGATCAGGGTCGCGTCGTCGACTGTGATCTTGCCGTCCATGTTCACGTCGCCGATCTTAAACGCGACAACGGGACCGGGAATGCTGGTTTCCTCAGGAGTGCTTGTCCAGACCTCGGGAAGAGTCGTAGGATATGTAACGTCGGGAGCCGTTGTCCAGACCTGCGGAAGCGTGGTCACGTCGGGAGCCGTTGTGTACGGAGGAATGCTTGTGGGATAGGTCACGGGATAGGTCACGTCGGGATCGGCAGTAAGCTCAATACCCTTTCCGCTGATGTCAAGAGTTGCAGAGGGAGCGTATGCCCTAAAGCTGACGGTGCCTTCGCTGCGCACATAGAACCATTCGTCGCTGCTGAAAACGAGCTGATCAGGCCAGATGCAGGAGTAAACATTGAGCGTTGCCTTATAGGGTGTGTCAAAAACGGGCAGATCGCTGATGTCCGCGGTGAACGTGGGGGAGAAGCCCATGACAGCCTGATACATGCCGCTTTCCATGACAACGCCGTCGGGGCGGTGGATCTCGAGTATGCAGTAAAGCTCGAGCGTAGGACCGATCGGCTCGGAAGTGAGCTCGCAGGTTGTGGGCTGCTCTGTGTAAGGCAAGGTGTACTTTGCGTCGGTAGGAGTGACGGAGGGGAAGCAATACATATTGAGCGTGTCTTTGATAGCGTCGTATATGAAGGTGACTTCCGTATCTTCGTTCACATAGAACGCGAGGTCTCCGTCTTTGCAGTATTCGGGAGCATTTGCCGGGAATATGGCGGAATACAGAGCTACGTTGCACTCATAAGCAACATCCGATTTTTTGAGCGACAAATCCACATAATACTTGAGCCCGTCAGTGTCGTCGAAGAGGGTCATGGAGTATTCGGGCATGGCGGGATACTCTAACCCGGGCTGAGAAAGAACGAGCTTGGGAATGACCTCAAGCGTATAGGGATACGGGTCGGACGGATATGTCGATTCAAATTCCTCGCAGTGGTTGGTGTCGCCCTGGATGTCGCCGTTTGTGCCGACAGGCGCGCTGGATGTTGCCGCTGAGGTTGAAACCGCCATGACCGAGACGAGAGTGACCGTCAGGGCAAGCGAAAGCAGTACCGCAAGCAGCTGAGTTGCTGTTTTTTTCATAAATGCAATCTTCCTTTCTGAAATAACACGTTTTCCGCGTTTTCTCCATTATAGCATAGAATATGCATTTTAACCACGGCAAAATTATACAAACCTCAGTCCTTGCCCTTAGCCTTTCCTATCAATCCGCATAACAGGCTGAAAACTATCGCGGCGCCGATGCCTGCGGCGGCGCTTTTCAGGGCTCCCGTCAGTATTCCGAGAGCGCCGTCCTCGCGCAGAGCGTCCTTCATGCCCTCAGCCATCAGGTTGCCGAAGCCGCTCAGAGGAACCGCGGCGCCCTCGCCTGCAAAGTCAGCGAGCGGCTGATACAGCCCGAGAGCGCTGAGCGCGACGCCGGCGATTACGAAGCCCGTAAGGATTTTTGCCGGGGTAAGCTTTGTTTTGTCAATAAGAAGCTGTCCGATAAGACAGATTGCTCCGCCGACAAGAAACGCGTAGATATATTGCATAGTGATTCTCCTCTCAATGCCGTTAGTATGCGCTATGGCGTACAATTCATACGTGAATGTGAAATTCCGTTGAAAATTTTGATAAATCTCTACCCAAACGGCGATTTTTATGGTAATATTAATATCGGTGTTTTATAGATTAAACAAGGAGTGAAGCACATGATTGAGGTGAAAAACCTTACCAAACGCTACGGCGACATCAAGGCTCTTGACGACATCAGCTTTACTGTCGATACGGGCGAGGTACTGGGTTTTCTGGGTCCCAACGGCGCAGGAAAATCCACTACCATGAATATCATTACGGGTTACATATCGTCTACCTCGGGCACTGTTACGGTTGACGGTTCCGAAATCCTCGAAAACCCGCGCGAAACAAAGAGCAAAATCGGATATCTTCCCGAAATCCCTCCGCTCTATCCCGAGATGACGGTGCGCAAGTACCTTGAGTTTATGTTTGACCTCAAAAAGGTCAAGCTGCCCAAGAAGGAGCACATCGAGGAGATAATGCGTCTGGTGCGCATTTCAGACATGGCGGACAGGCTGATAAAGAACCTCTCCAAGGGGTACCGCCAGCGCGTAGGCTTCGGTCAGGCGCTGCTGGGCAATCCGCCGGTGCTCATTCTCGACGAGCCGACCGTAGGTCTTGACCCCAAGCAGATAATCGAAGTCCGCAAGCTTATCCGCAGCCTCGGCAAAAAGCACACGGTAATATTCTCGTCGCACGTGCTCTCCGAGATCTCGGCGACCTGCGACCGCATTATCGTAATCTCCGAGGGCAGGATTGTTGCCGACTCAAAGACCGATGAGCTTTCAAAGGCGCTTGCCGACACCCAGAAGCTCTCGCTCACCGCAGAGGGAAGCCCGTCCGAGGTTCTCGGCGAGATCAAGAAGATCCCCGGCGTAAAGAAGTACATGAAGGTCCGCGAGCTTAACGAAAAGACCGCGCTCTACAGCGTTGAATACAGCAACGACTGCGATATCCGCCGCGAGGTGTTCAGCGCGATGGTTCGGATCAACTCCCCGATTCTCGAGATGAAGTCGGGCAACGAGAGCCTTGAGGATATGTTCCTCAAGCTGACTCAGGGCACAGAAAAGGGAGGAAGATAAAATGGGCGCAATACTAAAGCGCGAAATGAGCGCGTATTTCAGCTCCGCGACGGCTTACGTCGTATTGGCGGTGTTCTTCTTCTTCTCGGGTATGTTCTTCAACTTCTACGTATTCGCGCAGAACAGCACCAGCCTTACATACGTTTTCTCAAGTATGTTTTACATTATAATGTTCATTATTCCGATCATCACGATGAAGTCGTTCGCGGAGGAAAAGAAGCAGAAGTCCGATCAGGCGCTGCTGACCTCGCCCTGCTCGCTGACAGAGATCGTGCTCGGCAAGTTCCTCGCGGCGTTTATTATGTTCGCGTTATGCAACGTGATTTTCCTCGTTTACGCGGTTATCATCTCGTTCTTCGCGCAGCCGCAGTGGTCGGTCATCCTATGCACACTGCTCGGCACCCTGTTTCTCGGCGGCTCGATGATCGCGATAAACGTGTTCATCTCCGTTATGACCGAGAGTCAGGTCGTAGCTGCGGTTCTCGGCATGGGCGTTGGCCTGCTTATCAGCATGATGAGCTACTTCGTCAGCAACATCGGCATTCAGTGGATATCCACCGCGCTCGAGAAAATCAGCTTTATGAATTACTATGCAAACTTCACCTACGGTATTCTCAGCATTACCGACGTGATATTCTTCCTGAGCGTGACGGCGCTGTTTCTGTTCTTCACCGTCCGCGCTCTCGAAAAAAGACGCTGGAGCTAAGGAGGTATGATGATGAAAAACAAAGAAAAATCCTCCAAAGGCTCGTTCAAGGCGTTTCTTAAATCGCGCAAGGCTCGTCACGGCAGCATGGCGGCGGTGCTTGTCATCGGTGCGGTCGCGCTGGTGGTCGTTCTCAACATCGTTGTCGGACTGCTCGTTGAGCGCTTCCCGAACCTCAAAATGGATCTGACCTCAAACAGCGCCTACGCGCTTTCGGACGACACAAGCGATTTTATGTCGCACCTCGACAAGGATGTGACAATGTACATCCTCAGCACCGAAAACTCCTTTGTCGAAAACGGCGAGTACTTTGTTCAGGCAAAGAACCTCCTCGAAAAAATGGAGGCAGCCTCAGACGGCAAATTCACGGTTTCGTATGTCGACACAACCTCAAACCCCTCGTTCACCAATAAATACAAGAATATCGACTGGACCTCTAAGGACACTATGGCGGTCATGGAATGCGGCGACCGCTATCAGGGCGTCAAGACCGACGACTGCTTCACCTACGACGAGCAGTACCTCTCCGCCGGCTACTATCAGGTAAACGGCACCACCATCGAGCAGGCGACGGTTACCTCGGCGATGAAGGTCACTACCGAAAATCAGGTGGTTGTCGACTTCATTACCGGCAATCAGGAGACCGACTTCACCTCGCTTAAATCGCTTATTTCAAACAACGCCTACGACGTTCGCGAGGTATCGCTTCTCACGGGCGACCTCGACGACGAAGCGCAGTTCGCGATCATCTACGCGCCTAAGGTTGACCTCGACGCGGCGTCCGTTGAAAAAATCGAGAAGTGGCTTGACAACGACGGCAAGTACGGCAGAAACCTCATCTACATTCCTGCTCCCGAAAACGCCGACACTCCCAACGCCGAATCGCTGATTGAGGAGTGGGGCTTAAAGCTGACGGACGGCTTTGTTTACGAGACGAGCGAGGATCACCTCCTCAGCAACTCGGATATGTTCGTGTTCATCACCGACTTCACCGACTACTACACCGACAACCTCAAAAACAAGAATATCCCCGTAATGGTCTACCAGACCCGCGGAATTGAGATCACCGACGAGAACAACGCACACGCGCTTCTTAACGCCTCAGACCACGCAGGAGTATTTCCGCTCGACGGCGACGAGAGCTTCAAGCCCGAGGACGGAATCACCGGCAAGCAGATCGCGGTTGCGGCGGAGGGAATAAAGAGCAGCTCCGACGCAGAGTCGAGGGTCATCATCTTCGGTTCCGACAGAATGTTCTCCTCCGAATTTATTACGATGAACAGCATCAACAACGCCGAGTTCTTTATGAGCGTGCTGAACACAATCGCGGATAAGTCCGACGAGAGCGTTACCATCACAGGCAAAAAGCTCGACAATACCGAGCTGGGCGTAACCGACATAAACACCACCGGCGCGATGAACGTTATCTTCATCGGCGTTATCCCGGTCGCGATACTCATCGCCGGCATAATTGTATGGCTGCGCAGGAGGCATATGTAATGAGCAAGAGTAAGAAAATAACACTTATCGTAATAATCGCGGCGGCGGTCATCCTCAGCGGCGTGATGGTTCTGCTGCTGCTTCTTCCCAAGGACGAAACCACCGACCCCAACGCCGCAACACCCGACGAACCGGCGAACATCTCCTACAGCACCGACGAGAACGGCGTTCATCAGGCGGTTATCGGCAGAACCACCGACGGCAAATCCGGAAACGGCTACGGCGCGCTGCTCGAGTACGTGCCTTCCGACATCAAGTCCATGCACATCGAAAACGAGTACGGCACCCTCGACATCACAGCCACCACGCCCGAGGGAGAGGCCACCGAGTACACCCTCGTCGGCTTTGAGGATTTTGAAATGAAGTCCGGCACAGCCGACACGATCGCGAACGCCGCGTCGACCCTTTCGTTTACAAGAGTCGCAGGCAAGGACAAGGGCGGCTCGGAGTTCGGCTTCGACGATCCCAGATCGGTAGTCACCGTGACCTATACCGACGACACAAAGGCGATCATCACCGTAGGCGCGGACGCTCCTCAGGGAAAGGGCACCTACGTCAAGTTCGGCAGCGGCGAGGAGATCTATGTTGTAGAAGCCGAGACCGCAAAGAATTTCCTCTACGGCGTTAACGACCTCATGAGCCTTACCATCAACGACGCGGCTTCCGATTCCGACAGCTCTCTCGCGCAGACGATAAGCGTCACATCAAACGGCGCGTCCTACACCCTCAACAGGTACACCGGCGTTAAATTCTCGTCGACCTACTACATGACAGACCCCACCAGATTCGCAAGCGAAAGCGAGTCGAGCAAGATCGAGGGCGCTATCCGCGGACTGTACGCAGACTCCGTTGTTTATGTAAATCCGTCCGATTCACAGCTCTCCGACGCGGGCTTGTCGGAGCCTTACGCCACCCTTTCGGCGGAGTATCCCGATACCACCGTTACCCTCTACGCCTCGCAGCCCGACAGCGACGGAGTTGTGAACCTGATGGTCAGCGGCAAAAACGTAGTTTATACGATCAAGGCGGAGAAGGTGCCGTGGGTCGAGACCACCTACGCGAAGCTCTGCAGCGAGTACGTGCTCTATCCCAAGATGACCGCGCTCACGGGCTTTGAGGTAAACGGCAAGGCGTTCAAGCTGAGCACGCGCGAGTCGCACACCACCGACGACGACGGCAACGAGAGCACCTCGTACGTGACCACCGTGTTCCTCGGCGACGAGGAGATACAGATCGAGAACTTCTCGGGCTTCTGCTCCGACGTGGGTATGATCGGGCTTGCCGATCCCGATAACGGCAGCACGGGCGGCGACGCTGCACTGACCGTCAAGTACACCTACGAGGACGGCGACTCCGACGAGCTTGCGTTCTATCCCGACACCGACACGCTGTACACTGCGGTTGTCAACGGCAAGGTGATGGGTCACGCGAGAAAGGCGGACATCACGCGCGCTCTCGAGGGTCTTGAAAAATTCAACTAAACCAAAAACTTCCGCACTGCGGAGTGAAAGATAAAAAATTGGAGTGATACAATAATGGGTATGACAATGTCCCAGAAAATCCTCGCGGCACACGCGGGGCTTGAAGAAGTCAAGGCGGGTCAGCTGATCAACGCCAAGCTCGACATGGTTCTCGGCAACGACGTAACCTCGCCCGTAGCCATCAACGTTTTCGAGCAGAACGGCGCGACCGCGGTTTTTGACAACACAAAGATCGCCATGATCATGGACCACTTTACGCCCAACAAGGACATCAAGGCGGCGACTCTCGTTAAGCAGACGCGCAGCTTTGCGAACAAGTACGACATTAAAAACTTTATGGACGTAGGCATGATGGGCATCGAGCACGCGCTTCTGCCCGAAATCGGTCTGGTGGGTCCCGGCTGCCTGTGCATCGGCGCGGACTCCCACACCTGCACCTACGGCGCTCTCGGCGCGTTCTCAACCGGCGTTGGCTCCACCGACATGGCGGCAGGCATGATCAGCGGCAAGGCGTGGTTCAAGGTTCCGTCCGCTATAAAGTTCAACCTCGTCGGCAAGCCCAAGGGCTATGTCAGCGGCAAGGACGTTATTCTTCACATCATCGGCATGATCGGCGTCGACGGCGCGCTCTACAAGTCAATGGAGTTCGTCGGCGAGGGCGTTGCCGAGCTTAATATGGACGACAGACTCTGCATCGCGAACATGGCTATCGAAGCCGGCGCGAAGAACGGCATTTTCCCGGTTGACGACGTGACGAGAGAGTACTGCAGCGGCAGATATCAGGGAACTCCCGTTGAGTACACCGCCGACGAGGACGCTGTTTACGACGAGGAATACACCATCGACCTCGGCGAGATCCGTCCGACCGTCGCGTTCCCTCACCTCCCCGAAAACACAAAGACCGTCGACGAGATCGCCGACGGAGAGGTAAAAATCGACCAGTGCGTGATCGGTTCCTGCACCAACGGCAGGATCTCCGACCTCAGAGCGGCTGCCGAGATCTTCAAGGGCAAAAAGCTCGCGAAGGGCGTTCGCTGCATCGTTATCCCCGGCACACAGAAGATCTGGCTGCAGGCAATGCACGAGGGTCTGTTTGACATCTTTGTTGAGGCTGGCGCGGTTGTTTCAACACCCACCTGCGGACCCTGCCTCGGCGGTCACATGGGCATTCTCGCGGCAGGCGAGCGCGCGGTTTCCACAACCAACCGCAACTTCGTCGGCAGAATGGGTCACGTAGACAGCGAGGTATATCTCGCAAGCCCGGCAGTCGCGGCGGCAAGCGCCGTTGCCGGCTACATCACCGACCCTGCAAAGGTTTAAGGAGGATATGATTATGAACGCAAAAGGCAGAGTACATAAATTCGGCGACAACGTCGACACCGACGTTATCATTCCGGCGCGCTACCTCAACACCGCCTCCCACAAGGAGCTTGCGGCGCACTGCATGGAGGATATCGACGCGGAGTTTGTAAACAAGGTATCCGAGGGCGACATCATGGTTGCCGAGAAAAACTTCGGCTGCGGTTCCTCGCGCGAGCACGCGCCAATCGCGATCAAGGCGAGCGGCATTTCCTGCGTTATCGCCTCGACCTTCGCGCGCATCTTCTACCGCAATTCGATCAACATCGGTCTCCCGATCCTCGAGTGCGACGAAGCCGCCAGGGAGATCAAGGACGGCGACACCGTTTCGGTCGACTTCAACACCGGCGTCATCACCGACGAAACAACCGGCAAAACATATCAGGCGGAGCCGTTCCCGGAGTTCATTCAGAACATCATCCAAAAGGGCGGACTTATCAACTCAATTCTTTAAAAATGCAAAGGGGCTGTGAAAAAACACCCCAAAAAACAGACAGGCACATAACCGAAAGCATAGACGGTTATGTGCCTGTTGTGGTATAATAAGTTTGTGAATAAT
>CACXAO010000061.1 GCA_902765625.1 uncultured Ruminococcus sp.
GTCACTCCGCCCGGCGGCGGCAAGAATACACATGAGAACAACGCCGAAAAAGCCTCCTGTGAAGAAGCCGGCAATAAAACCTATCATATTGTTATTCCTTTCGTATCATGCTCTCTCGCAAATGACCTCGCAGCGGGATTTCCCCATTCTTGCGCAGGTGATCAGCGTGAGCAAATCTTTTCCTTTTGAAATGTATAAATCGTTTGTCTCCGTCGCGGTGATCTCCTTTTTGGCGACGACACGGTAATCGAGCGTATCAAAATAGGTCGTCACGCTGACAATATCTCCCTCGCTGAGCAGAGGGAGATAGTCAAATACGATCATTCCGAAATAACCCGTATGACCGGCTATGACGGTATTGGTGCTTTCGCCGCCCAATGGCAGCGAAGTATGATACAAATGCGCGCCGCCGCAAGCCATGTTGTACTCGCCGGCTCCCAGAAAGATCGGTATATTTAGCCCAATCGACGGCGCGCTGATGTAGCCGTAGATACCGTCAAAAACACCGTAGTTAGTCAGGTCAAGCGCGGAAACGGAAAAATCCACGTCCATATCCTGCCGCTCGTTCAAAGCGGCGTTGTAGGCAGCGCTGTCCCGATACAGCCTGTCTAAATCCTTTTGAAAGACAACGGGATAGTCGGAAATGACCTCTCCGTAGTCATTGATCAGATAGCCCTCGTCATTGACAGCGCCGTCCGCAGCCCCGTCATCGCTACCATCACCGTCGCCGGCATTATCGCCGTTGTCACCCTGAACATTCTCGGCGGTTTTATCAAAGCGAGAGATAACAACGTCGTTTTGACCCTGCGCCACCTGCTTTGATACCTCGGGATAGGTGAACAGCGACGCGCTGACAAGAATCAGGAGAAGGGCAACCAATAATAATACTTTATTCCTCATGCGCTGTTTTCCTCCTTAAATATCGGATAAACAGTATCAGGCTAACAGCGGCGATAATCACGGCAAGAATAATATTTTCAATGGTATCATCAGAAGGATAGCGCGTTTCGCTGTTCTCTTTCGCCTCGGTACGCGGCTGCCTGTCGCGTTCTCCCGTGACAAGCAGCCTGTGAGTGTTGACCGAATACGGCGTACAGGTCACCAGCGTTACCAAATCCCTGCCCTTTTCCGGCAACAGGTATTCGGTTTCGTCGGGCTGAACCGTATCGATCTCAACGACCTTGTAATAATAGGTATCTCCGAGGACGGTAACAGAGAATCCATCACCGATTTTCACTTCCGTTAATCTGTCAAAGAAGATTTTGCCCGGATAAGCCGTGTGCGCCGAAATCACCGACCGCGCGGAATCGCTGCCGATCGGAAACGCCGTGCCCGCCAAATGCACGGCTCCCTTTGTGAGCATATCTTCACCGCTGCCGTGATATATGGGCAGACGGCAATCGATCGAGGGAATGTCGATCGTGCCGATCTGTCCGTTTTCCGTGACGTCCAGAATCCTCATATAGCTCTCGTCGCTCTCAAACGCCTCCGCCGAAAAGCTGTCGGCGACGCGTTCCTCCAAGCTACGGTTGTATTCCTCCGCAGCGGCGAGCTGCCTTGCCTTTTCAACAGCGGATAACGTGTCCACGGTATCGTTGTACTGAGTGATCGCGCTCTCGGACATAAGCTGATTGATACCCTCCGAGACCGTCGGATAGAGAGCTGCGCCGGCTGCGGCTATCAGGATAACGACTGCGATGATCGGTAGTATTTTATTCTTCATCTGTTACCGCCCTCGGTTAAAAGGATTTACGCTGACTTGTCAGCGGACTTCTTCTTTCTTCTGAGAACCAGAAGGATAACGCCGCCCGCGACCGCAAGGGAAACGGCAACGGAGTAGATGATCACGTTGCCCTGTCCGCCGGTCTGCGGAAGTACGGTTTTGGAGTTCTTGACGTCAAAGGAAACAAGACCGAGGTCGGGACCCTTTATGATATAGGTTCCGTTCGTAAATGTGTCGCCGTAAATGGCAGTAATTTCAGCAGGAATGACGTCGGTGTAACGGTTGTAGCCGGTGGGCGCTTTGGTCTCCTTGACGAAATACTTTCCGCTTTGGAGCAGCATTTCTTCTTTGTTGGCATTGTTGAACACCACAAGACCATCCTTGTCGGAGGTTCCTGTTGCGATAGCGTTCTTCTCCGCCTTTGCGTCAGCCTCGGTCTTGTACAGGGCAAATTCCGCGTCCTTCAGCGCCTTGCCTGACTCGTTCAGCTTATGTACCTGAATGTGATAGGTGTAAACAAAAACCTTGTTGCCGTCAACCTCGCCCTTTACGTCGTTCTTGTTGGTATAGGTGAGCTTGACCGCCTCGTTGGGGTTACCGACGGGCTCGGTGGTAGCGTATTTATTCAGAACGGCTGAAAAGCGGATCGAAACGTGGTCGGCTGTGTAAAAGCCGGGCTGCTGCAAATAGTCTTTTTTCAGCGACACGGTAAAGTTAGTATCTTTGCCCGCCTCGGCGGTAACATTGACCGTGTAATCGGAAGCGGCGATCTCCGCAAGGTTTTTGTCGTTTTCATCTTCGAGAGAAACCGCGAAGCTCTTTTGATTGAGCGTCAGACCCTTGCTCATAACGTCGGTCACAACATAGCTGTTGAGCTTGAAATCGAGCACGTCAACATTGTTGACCGCGCCGACAACAGAGGATTCGATCTTGAATTCAACGGTATCGCCGATCGATACGTCGGTGAAATTGACGTTATTCTGAGTGGAGTTGGTGATTTCCTTTTCAATGTCGGGATTATCTTCTTCAACCTTCGCGGCAAGATTGATCGTGTCAAGGTCATATACCCACCCGTTTTCGGCGGTGTAATACGGGAGCGCGAAAGCGGAATTGGTGACCTTCTTCACGCCGGAGGGAAAATTGGTTGCGCGGACATAGTAGATACCCTGCGCCAGATTGGAAAACGTCTTTCTCCTGCCGTCGGTATCGACCTTGTAGGTGCCGACGATCGTTGCGCCCGCAAGCTGGGTGTCCTTGTCGAGCGCGTTCAGAATCTTCGCTCTGTTCGCGTCGCTGAGGTTGCCGTCCGCGACCATCGCCTGAACCTCGCCGGAGCTGACCTTCACGTCGTACTTAACGGAATACGGATTAGTTGTGATTTTGAGGTCTGCAATCTTGTAAACCGAAAACTCATAACCGGGCTTGGAGCATTCCGCTGTAAAGCTGACCTTCTTCGTGGTCGTCAGCTCACTTGTCGCCGCGGAAACGCAGGGAATGGAAACCGCAATCACCATAATGATCGCGAAAAGCATGGTAAACATTCTTTTTTTCATCAGTATCAACCTTTCTTTTTGGAAGTTTTAGTAGTGGTGTAAAGGAGCGCCGCGCCGAAAGCAATGAACGCAGCGGACAATATGCCAAAAATATTGTTGCCGAAACCGCCTGTTTCTGGCATGACAGCCTTTTCATTTTTGACGTTGAGCGTGACGTTCAAAGAAGCGTCGGTTTCTCCGTCGATCTCAAAATGCAGCTTATCGCCGTAAGGCATATAGCCGTCTGCGGTCTTTACCTCCATAAAGTAATATTTTCCGCAGGGCAGATTCTCGACAATGATCTGACCATCCGCATTGGTGGTATATACCGCGTCGTCCTCCTTGTCGGATAAGCCGGTATATTTGTATTTGGTTCCGCTGACAGACGACTTGACCGGCTTGCCGTCCTCGGTAAACAGCTTGAAGGTTACTCCCTCCATCGGCTTGTTGCGTCTGTCTGTTTTATTCAGGGTAACGGAGCCGGATTTGAGCGTGTTTTTCATATTATAGCCGTCAACCGTCAAGGTATAGCCGGGCACCGGTTCCTCTGTTACTGTATAGACATACTCCTTGCCGCCGTCGTGGTACTTGTACAGATCCTTAAACGAATACGTCCAGTTTTCCGCCTCGGAGGTCGTGACCTCGCTGTACTTTTTGCCGTCACGGTTGAGAATGACCTTGATCGTTTGCGGACGCAAGCCTAAGCGGTTGTCAAAATCATCCCAGCTCTTTGTGCCGTCTACGGAGATTTTTTCCGGCTTGCAGTGATTGGTGAAATCACAAATCAAGTGGCTTTCGTCCTCAGGATCGGTCACAACGCCCGTCGATGTACTTGTGTAATACTCAACGGCGCCCTCTTTGACCTCGTAGGTGTAGTTATGGACGTGTTCTTCAAGGGACATATCGACATACGCTTTCGGCAAGTTGATAAACTCATATTTCCAGCCGGTTTCTTTGGAAACAACAGCGGTGTCGATCAGCTCACCGTCCCTGTACAGCTCGATCGTGACGCTCTTGGGACGCTTGCCGTCGCGGTCGTTATCGTCGTCCCACTTCTTCTCGCCGGATAAGGTGAGGTGCGGTATCTCATACTCGTCCGATACGGGTATGTTGTACCGCGTCACATCTGCGGCGATCTCAGCCGTGATCTGACGGACAAATACCGTGTCGTCAAGATAAAAGCCGTCGGGCGCTTTGGTTTCCTTGATCTTCACGGTGCCTAACGGAAGAACGTTGTTGCCGCTGCTGTCCGTATAGAGGGCGTCGCCCGAAACCAAATGCTCCGCGTCGTATCTGCACAGACCGTTTTTGTCAACGGAAAACACCCATGTTTTCGCCGGAACAAAAGCGCCGATCGATTCTTCGTCAAGGAAATCCGCATAAAAAGAAACCGTGTACTCCGCGCCTGACATATCCGTCTGAGCGTCCGCACCGCTTGTTGCATTTCTCTTTTGAAGCAGAATAGAGAGCGGAGCCGCGATAGGCTTGTCGCTCACGCGCAGCACCAGCGGCGATGTTGTCGTATGATTCTTCGTGACATTCACGGTATAGACGATATCGTTCCTCTCGTAGCTGCAGCTGCTCGGAATATAGCCCTCCTTCACGTAATATGTGCCGGGTGGCAGAAATCGCAGCGTCGCGCGGCTGCCGTCCTTTGAATGACCCTCGCCGCTTGCGTTCAGTCCGATATATCCGAGATAATTACTGCCGTTCACGTCAAAATCGGTCGCGCTCTTTGAGACGTAATACTGAATACCCTCAAAGGAATAGCTTGAATTGCCGCTTGTGACCGACGTGTTTGACGACGACTTGATGACCTTGATATATCCGTGAGCCGCTTCTTCCCACGACATCAGCGATTGAGACGCTTTGCCCTCCGGGTAGAAATAGAAAATATCATACTCGGCGGGTACGTTCGGATAATACTGCGCTTTCGCCGCAAACGCCTTTACCACTTGATTCCATGTGGCGTCGTTGTAGGCGTTCAGCTCTCCCTGCTGCAAATAATCGATCACGCTATGGATAAAGGCGTAATCTCCGGTAGAGCTGCAGGAGGCAAGCGCGTTCGCAATATCGTCCGCGTAGGTGGTTGACGACTGATTGTATTTAGCGTTTGCGGAAGCGATCTTAGTGTTAGGGGCTAAGTACAGCCAGTAAAACGCCTTTGCCCGCATTGCCGATTTTGCCAGATAGTACTTTGTAGCGTTCTTGTATGTTCCCTTTGAAGGCGTATCGTTCAGCGACCAAGTACAGGTGGCGATCCTCCCGTTTACGGTAAACCGGTGCGTACAGTTGTACAGCGCGTTTGTTCGTTATTATTCTGTTGTAAGATTTGTTTTTCCTCTCAAAAACAAATACTTCCTTATCGGTATTTGCTATTTTTTCCACTAATGAAAATGATAGAAAACCTTAGCTGATTATTCTGTCAAAATCTGTTGTTGAAAAAAAGAAAAACTCAGAACGTGTCGAATTACCCCCAACACCAAAAGGCAGAAGAAAAACGGAATTATTTTTCGTTCTTCTTCTGCCTGAAAAGGGTCAGATATGCAGAAAACGCGCTTTAGAGGTCAGCGGTTTTCTTTGTTATTTTGATTTTAGAAAAATGACAATGTGTTATTTGACCGGAATAAACGGTAACTCGTACTCGTCATATATGACGGTTTCTCCGATTTTAAATGTGTTTTCGTATTCTGCCAGATACATCTGAATCGCCGTCGCGTCGGAAATATCCAATCCTTCGCCGGTAACGTCGGCGGCTTTTATACGGTCGCTGTTAAGATGTTCGAGCTCGACAAGCCTTCTCTGAATCACCGTAGCGTCCATGATCGTAACATGACCGTCGCCGTTTGCGTCGCCGCGAATATAGCTTTCTGTCGCATTGACGGGAAGGATCGCTGTTGCGGCGCATTTTTCAGCGTCGGGTTTTTCCTCGTTGACCGCGCAGGAAACGAGATAGATCAAATCCATCGCGGCTTTCATATTTTCCGCCATATCAGTCATCAATCGCGTCGATCTCTCTGAGCCGGCGTATCGCTTCATGCACGTCGGCTCTGATATCCTCTCTGTCGCCGTCAAAGCGAGTGCAGAGGGTATCAACGATCTCGTCCTCGGTGACGTCGTTTTTCAGGCACTCCGCGATAGCCGAGAGAGTCTTGTTACCCTGAATGAGACCGTGAAACTCCGCCCCTGCGGTGGGGACGATGACTGTTTGTCCGGCAACATCATGAGATAAAAAATGTTGGTTTAGTTTCAAAAAAGCACTTCCTTTTTACGGACATTCGATAATACCCGCATTTCGGATACTATTGAATATCTGTAAATTGTTTGCGCCGCCGTTTTAAGTGAAGCACCTAAAACGGCGGCGCGTTTGGTTTTATTTTCGATCCTTGTTATGCAAGTTTTAATTGCATTGGAAAGGGATCAGATGTCGTAGGGGATGAAGTCGGTTCCGGGAAGTTCGTATCTGTCGGGCGAAACCTGTACGGTCGATGTTGTGATAACATCCTCAACGTCGAACTCCGTCACGTCTAATTCAAGGCGTTCATATGTTTCTTTTATCATTCGTCATACTCCTTTTCAATTATTGTCCAAAGTATGCGTTAGCAGCGTCATTGTACCAATATGTTGCCGCCGCGAGATTATAAACATCCGTGCCTTCGGCATATTTGCTGAGCAGGAGTTTTACGTAGTCAAGCGCAGAGTATTTTACGCCGCCGCCGACATTGAAGGACTGGAGTGTGTCAAGCTGAGCTGCCGGGATATTCTTTGCCTCAACAAAGTAATACCTGCCCTTATTACCGTCAAATCCTGTGGGAGTGCCTTCGGGAGTGAAGTACAGACGGAGAGTGTTGCCGGAGAGGAAGATAAGGCTTGAAGTGTAGAAATCATTAACACCCTGAGTCAAAACGGTTGCTTCGGTTAATTGGGCTTGCTTGTTCGTTTTATCGTTCGCGATCGCAGTATTGATCATAGTATCTGTTACAGCGCCGGTCGCGTAGTTAATGCCCTTGTTGGCAAGGTTTTCGGTGTTCACGCCCCAAACCTTCTGCGCCATTGCACCGTAGTTGAGCATAGCCTTTACAAGAGTCTTGAGGTTCTCAGGAGAATTGTTATCGCCGAGAATCAGGTCGCAGTACTGACGAACGCTGAATGTGTCGGTATTGTCGCCGTATGTCGCGGTAACGTCGCAGGTCATCTCGGCAGCAGGAATCTTAACGATCGTTTTGTAGCCTTTGCCCTCGACAAAGTCGTTGGCTGCTATGGTATAAGAAGCGGTCTGATCTCCGTTCCAAGCGAAGGTCACGGTATCGCCAACGTTCACAACATTGTGATTCAGATAGAAATTCAGCTCAATGTAGCCTTCGAGGGTGATGGAGTGACCGGTGAACAGCTTGGGAGTCGCGTCAAACTGCGCCGTGTAAGTCACGTCGCCGGTGACGGCGGGCATATCGGCAACGGTCGCATAGGTGTTATTGCCGTCGCTCCAGCCGGTGAAGGTGTAGGTGTTAGTGTCGTCAGCCGCCTTGGTGGGCGTTTCGCCGGTGTACTGGGGGGTTGTGCCTTTGGCAACTTTTTCTGTTTTCAAAACGGTGTCGCCATTCTTCCATGTTACGGTGTACTTGGGAATAGCTTCAAATTCAGCCTTTACAGTAACATTTGAAGCGGGCATTTCAAAGGTGTACTTTGCGGGGTCTGCGCTGTCCTGCATGAGAACTACCTCAACATCATAGTTGGCGCCACTCAAGGTAAGCTCTGACATCTGTGTGTAGCCATCGCCCTTGTTAGCCGAAATCTCTATCTTGTAATACTGATACGCTTCCGGATCTGTATTCACGGAGTAATCATATCGGGTGAAGTTGGTTGCCTGCAGCTTCGAGTCATTTGTCACCGAGGTAACAAGCTGCCACTGATCGGAATTTTTAACGGCTTCGCTGTCGCTTGCAAAATTTGCGCCGTAGATTCCCCAGTTTTTCCAGTTGCGTCCCGAATAATTATTAGTGTCATTGGCTGTTGTCAGGCTGTAGTCGTTCAATCTAAAGGCTTTATCGGCTTTTACAATGATATAGCCTGAACCACCGTAAAAGCCCCATTTCGTATTTGTGTTTCCGTCAACCAGTTTGTCATAGCCTTCGCCGCCTGTACTGCTTCCGTCCAGAGCTGTAAGCGTTGCCTGCTGACTGTTTGTATTCTTTTTGAATGCCTTGATACTACTAAGCGCATAGCCTGCGTCGGGTTCTGCGGTTAATGTAACCTGATCGCCTTTTGCGGCTTCGGCGGGGTTCGCGGTAACAGTACCATGCTCGGCAGTCTCAACATTTACGTTATAAGGTCTCGGAACAGCGGTAAAGGTCGCAGTGTAAGTCGCGTCGTCGGTTACCGCTACAGGCTCGGGAGACCAGCCGGCAAAGGTGTAGGTGTACTCCTCGTCAGGCTCCTTAGTCGGGGCGGCGTGAGTGGGAACAGCATCAAAAGGAACCTTAGTTGTATCAATCACGGTGTCCTCGTTGAGCTTCCATGTGATGGTTGGCGTTGAGTACCATTCGGTGACATAAGGATCAGATGACGTGCCGCTTCCGCTTACAATGCGAATACCATCGCGAACAGCCCAATCACCTCTATATATCACTTGTCCGTTGAAATACAGGACATCATATGAACCTTCTGTGGAATGGGAATAGGTAACGGATGTATTATGAATGGTCTGTGTTCTGGTTACGCCCGTGATATACACATCACAATCGGGGAACACCATAGTATTGCTCGCCCCGCGACCGGGAGTCTCAACATAGCGTCCAACCAGAGATGCGCCGGGAGGCGCTGCGTTTACTGTCATCGGTACAGCCGCGAACAGGCTGACGATCATCATAAAGACAAGCAATATGCTGACCGGTTTTTTGATTTTTTTCATAAAGTTTTTCCTCCTTAATGAATTTTTATTAAGGCAACGCCGCATAGTCCACGGCGCTCGCCCTTTGCAATCCGCATGAATCATGCGGTGTTGCCTTAAAAATTTATAACACTGCTTATTCGGGTCTGCCCGCTGACCGCGTATTTTGAAAAATACCGGGTATTGGCATTTATAAAGC
>CACXAO010000062.1 GCA_902765625.1 uncultured Ruminococcus sp.
GCTCTCTCGACGTGGAGGCATGGTCGCCGCGGCAGAAAACATACTTTGCGGTCGGCTCCTGCTCCAACCTCGGCGACGCGCAGGCACGACGTCTCAAAATCAGGGTCAACGGCGGCAAGAACAACAAATACTTTGCCCACACCCTCAACAACACCGTGGTGGCGCCCCCGAGAATGCTGATCGCCTTCCTCGAAAACAACCTCAACGCGGACGGCAGCGTCAACATCCCCGTCGTGCTCAGACCGTATATGGGCGGCAAGGATATAATCAAATAACAATATAATATAATTACAGAACAAACAACACCCTGTCTTTCAAAAAGAGAGGGTGTTTTTGACAAAAAAGCATTGCAATCATACACAAAATAGTGTAAAATATAGACATCAAAAAATCACAGATTCTTGGAGGCATTGCAATGGCAGAAATGTATAAGATCCGCACAAAAAACAAAGACGTATTTCTTCGCGTGGCAAAGGGACATTTTGCGACTATGCACATCCACACCAACTATTATATCGACGTGACCACGCAAAAGACCAGACTCTCCGAGGCAAAGGCGGTTGCCAAGGAGCTGGTACACAACTATCGCTCCAACACGATTATCGACACGATTCTCTGTCTGGACGGCACCGAGGTCATCGGCGCGTGCATGGCGGAGGAGCTGACGCGCGACAACTACATGAACATGAACGCGCACCAGACCATCTATGTGGTTTCACCCGAATTTATCGGCGGCGGTCAGATGATGTTCCGCGACAACCTCACGCCCATGCTCGCCAAAAAGCATGTGCTGGTGCTGGCGGCTTCCGTCACGACCGGCAAGAGCGCCCTTGCGGCGATCGACGCGATCAACTACTACGGCGGCATCGTGGTCGGCGTGTCGGCGATCTTCGCGACCGTGGAGGAATGCGACGGTCACGCGGTACACTCCATCTTTGACCCCAAGGATCTGGGCGATTATGAGAGCTACAAGCCCCACCACTGCCCATGGTGCAGACGCGGCGAGAAGATCGAAGCGCTCGTCAACAGCTACGGAATCTCCATGCTGTAAGGCGCAGGCAGCTGCGGAAAAAAATAATTGAATAAATAAAGAAAAAGGACTTGACAAAACGGTCTGCTTCGGATATAATTATACATGCTGATTTTGGCAGCATAAATGGCGGAATAGCTCAGCTGGCTAGAGCATTCGGTTCATACCCGAAGTGTCGTAGGTTCAAGTCCTATTTCCGCTACCAAACGGCCCGGTGGTCAAGCGGTTAAGACACCGCCCTTTCACGGCGGTAACACGGGTTCGATTCCCGTCCGGGTCACCACCAAAGATGCCCCTTACTGATGTGAGGGGCTCAATTTATAGGGCTGAAACAACCGCCGGTGTGGTGGAATAGGCAGACACAAGGGACTTAAAATCCCTCGGAGTAAAATCCGTACCGGTTCAAGTCCGGTCACCGGCACCAAAAAACATGGATATCCGTAAGGGTGTCCATGTTTTTTTACCGGCAAGCAGGTCACCGGCACATAATTCCGGATATCATTCTGGGCATTCGAGTTTTTTATACAAAAAAACAGGAGCACCTTAACGGTACTCCTGATGTTCTGGAGCGGATGAAGGGAATCGAACCCTCACGATCAGCTTGGAAGGCTGAAGTTCTACCACTAAACTACATCCGCATATCTGCAACAATACATATTATAGCATTGTTTTATGTCCTTGTCAAGAATTTCTGCGTAAAAACATTTGATTTGGTTTTGAATATTTTAACACCCGTTTTCATATATTAATATTGATTTTATTATGAAAACGGAGAGATGTATATGTCAAAGCTTCGTAACTACGCCTCGTCAATCGCAGTTCCGCTGCTTCTGGGGGCGGCTGTGGGCTTTCTTACAATGGGGTCAATGGATTATGATTCGCTCATTCATCCGCCGCTGTCGCCGCCCGGAATACTGTTCCCGATAGTCTGGACGATACTTTATATACTCATGGGTGTATCATACGGCATGATAAGGCAGAAGGGCAGACTTGAGTCATCAGATTCGCTGATATATTATTTGCAGCTCGGGGTCAATCTCCTGTGGCCAATCGCGTTCTTTGTTCTCAAATGGCGGCTTTTCGCGTTTTTCTGGATCATACTGCTCGACGTTCTTGTCCTCATTATGCTGTTCAGATTCTACTCTAAGGACAGAACCGCGGGTCTGTTGCAGATACCTTACGCTGTGTGGGTAATCTTTGCGACCTACCTTAATCTCGGCGTTTACCTTTTGAACAGATAAAAAATCAGGCGACAGTGTGAAACTGCCGCCCTTGCTGTTTTAACTGAGAAATCCGTTGATGATCTGCTGTTCAGCCTCCGCTTCGGTCAAGCCGAGAGTCATCAGCTTGATAAGCTGGTCACCCGCGATTTTGCCGATAGCCGCCTCGTGAACAAGCATTGCGTCCACATCGTTTGCTTCAAGAGAGGGGATAGCCAGAATCTTGCCGCTGTCCATAATGATCGAGTCGCATTCTGTGTGTCCGCTGCAGGGCGCGTTGCCCGAGATACAGGCGTTGAAGGTCTGTGACGAGGTATCTCTTGCGACCGAGCGCGAAACAACGTCTGCTGTGGAGCCTTCGCCGTTAAGCGAAACCTTGTAGCCGCTTACAGCAGTCTGTTCTCCGTGAGTCATCAGGCGCTCCTTGATAAGCAGCTTTGCGCCTGCCTTCAATTCGGCGATGGTCATGCGGTTTGTGGAGTCAACGCCTTTGATTTGCTCCATCTCCATTTCCATCACGCCGTTTTCTTCCATATAAACCTCGGTAACGGGATTGAGGATCCTCTTGCCGTCGCCGCTGCCTGAGCCGAAGTGCTTTTCAACGTATTTGATGCGCGAGTTTTTGCCGACATAAAAACGGTGAACGCCGTCGTGCTGCGAATCGTGCGCGCCGCAGTTGTCGATACCGCAGCCGGCAACGATCGTAACGTCGCAGTTGTCGCCGATGAAGAAGTCGTTGTAAACGGTCTCTTTAACGCCGCTCTCGTTGATTACAACGGGAATGTGCAGGTTCTCGCCCTTGGTGCCGGGTTTTATGAAGATGTCGATACCGGAGCCGTTTTCCTTTGAAACAATATTGATATTTTCGGTTGTATTTCTGCCCGCGAGCTGACTGTTGACGCGGAAATTATACGCGCCGTCGGGTTCGTCGGTGATGTCGGCGACCTCATTGAGAATCATTTTTGAAATATCGTCTAAGCCTAACATGCCGCGTCCTCCTTACTTTAATTTTTCGCAGGCGTCAACCGCCGCGGTTGTGCCGATCAGTTCGGGAAGGATATCCTCAACGCTGCCTTGCTTTTTGATCGTACCGCCCGAGAGGAGTACAATTTCATCGGCAATGCGCAGAATCCGTTCCTGATGGGAGATGATGATGATCGAGCTGTCCTTGATTTCCTTCTGCATATTTTCAAAGATGCGGATAAGGTTCTGGAAGCTCCAGAGATCGATTCCGGCTTCAGGCTCGTCAAAAACGCTTAGCTTTGTCTGACGGGCGAGAAGGGTTGCGATTTCGATTCGCTTAAGCTCGCCGCCCGAGAGGGATGAGTTGATCTCGCGTTCAATGTAGTCCCTGGCGCAGAGACCCACCTCAGAGAGGTAGTTGCACGCCTCGGCGATGGAAATATCCTTGCCTGCAGCAAGCCTGAGCAGGTCGTGAACACGGATTCCCTTAAAGCGTACAGGCTGCTGAAAAGCAAAGCTGATACCGCGTTTTGCGCGTTCGGTGATAGAAAGTCTGGTGATGTCCTCTCCGTCAAACAAAATCTGACCCGAGGTTGGCTTTTCAATACCCATGATCAGCTTGGCAAGGGTAGACTTACCGCTTCCGTTGGGACCTGTGATAACAACAAATTTGCTGTTGTCGATCGATAAATTCAAGTCGTGCAGAATTTCCTTCTGCTTTCCGTTTTCCTCTACGCTGAATGAGAGGTTTTTCAGTTCCAGCATATTGCATTCTCCCATATAGTTATTTCTCCGATAATTATATAACAAAGAAGGACAAAAAGCAAGTAAAAACGGGCGTTTATTCGCCGTCGGTACTCGATTGCTTTAAATGTAATAATAAGGAATGCCCTGACCGGCAAGTACCGGACAAGGCATTTATGTTTTGGTAACTTTCTTTTCAATTGTCAGAACATCTCCCGCCGATTCTCAGCCCGCTTAAAGCTAACATCCCTGCGTTTATTTCATACTAAGCATACAACGAATTTAATTTTATATCAAGCTTTTATTTCAAAACCCGGCAGATAGTGCAAAAGCGCCTGTTCAGCCGAAAAACCGTGCCTGCAAAGGTAATCCACTCCTTTAAGACTTACCCCTGCGCATTCGGCGTTTTTGTCAAAGCCGGAGTCCAGACAGTCCCATGCCGAGGCTGTTGAATAAATATAAGGATATGCGTCGTTTTCGACCGTTGCGCCGTTCGATATTTCGGAATAGGGAATAGTGAGCTTCTCGCCGTTTTTTTGTATGTATACTTCTTTATTGTAATTATAATATTCCTTTGCAAGCTTGTATATTTCGTTATCGGAATTATTATTGCTGCTTTTCGCAGCAGGATAATTTGTGTTCGCCAAAATTATCATCGCCTTGACAGCCTCGCCGCAAAAATCCTCTCCGCACATAGAGGCGGCTAGAGAAATAATTTCATCAGCGCTGTCCTTTGGTTCGGGAATTGTTTTTTCGGTGAAATTATTTTTATCGCGCGAGACGATGAGCGCGGGAATGAACGCCATAACGAGAAGCAAAAGTATAAACGCGGTTAATTTTTTCTTCAAAGAGCAATCATCCTTTTATTTCGCACAAGATTTTGCCGATTCATAATCCATACTTTGTAATTAAATATTTCTTGACAACAGCGCGTGTTTGTCTTAAAATATAATATGTACGTATTGGGCGAAAAATAACCCGATAATGCAGCTCATTTTCAGAACGGAGAGTTATATGAAGGTAAAATTTACGCTGATTCCCTTTATTCCCGCTGCTCTTGCAATGATTTTTTTCCGCGTTATGAGTATCTTCGGCGCGGACGACAGCGGACATTTTTTGGGAATGGACAAAATGGCTGTGTCCTACACAGCAATCGGCATAGCGGCTGCGCTCTTTGTCGTTTGTATTATCATCAATATATTTGACAGAAAGACTTCGCCGGTTTATCCTGTCAAGAAAAATTTAGCCGCGGGCGTGTTTGCGGTTCTTGCGGGAGCTGCTGTTATCGCAAGCTCGGTGGCAACCTTTATGAACAGCACTGCCGATTCGGAGTATTATGCGATGACGCTTATCAGCGCAATTGCTTCTATTCCGGCAGGCGTTGCGTTTTTCCTCATGTCGCGAGTACATTTTCAGGGAAAATCAATCGTTTCGGGTCTTTCCGTGCTCTTTATCTTTCCTGCCATCTGGGGTTGTACAGAGATCGTGTATGAGTTCCTTGAGGCAACGAAGGTTTCTATTTCCGCAACGGATATGACTCCGCTTTTCTGCTATATTTTCTTTACGCTCTACTACTTCTCCCACGCAATGGTCGTGTCGAGAATCAAGGGCAGAAACCCCGTCAAGTCCTGCTTTATCTACGGACTTCCCGCTGTTGCGCTTGCGCTTTCTTACAGCGTCTACAGACTTTTCTCCGGCTTGCAGGAGGGCGGCGGATACGTGTCCGTACTGAACGCGTGCATGTTCTTCGTCCTTGCGCTCTATGCGGTATCCTTCATTGCGGAGATGGGTTTTAATTCCGTCACCAAGGATGAAATCGAGGTTATCGACGGACTTCCCAAGCCTGCTGAAATCGAGGAAGAGGAAAACGCGTACATCAATACCGAGGACTACAAAGATTTGGTATTTTCCGACGACAGCGATCAGATCGATACGGAAGAGAATCCCGAAGCCGGAACTGAGGCTGAGGAGAAATCCGAAAAACCGAGTGTAGTCAGACCGTCCGAGTATTATCAGAACGCTCAGGGGATTGACGATTTTATTATCGGATACGAGGCGCCGGAGGATGACGAGCCTGTTCCGTATCTTACTCGCAACGAGATCAACAGATCCAAGGATTCAGATTTTGTTGTCGGAGTAAATTCAATTGAAGATGTAAAAAATGCGGAAGAGAATACCGAGCCGGCAGAAGAAGCAAAAGCCGAACCTGCTGCCGAAGAAAAGGCTGAGCCTGTCGCGGAAGCGAAAACCGATGCCAAAGATGAAACGCACAGCGCCGTTGAGGATTTGCTCAAGGAGCTTGACAGCAAAGTTTGAGTTGACAAACCGTCGGTTCAGTGATATTATTGAATAATAAAAGCGTTGATAAGGACATGAGTCTCAGTCAGCCGTTTCCCAGAGAGCAGGGCGTATGGTGAAAGCCTTGTATCCGGCACTGTTGCTTACCGCCTTTGAGCCCGCGCAGGAAATGGCGCGGCGTATTGACCGCGTTAAGGTTTTTGAGGACAGCGCAAGCTGTTAAACTTGGGTGGAACCACGAGTAAATTCGTCCCAATATTCCTTTTTGGAATATTGGGGCTTTCTTTTTACAGATAATAAATTCAGATAAAGGAGAATGAAAGATGATCAACATCGAGCTAAAGGGCGGCGTTGTCAAGGAATTTGACGCAGGCGTATCGCCGGCTGAAATCGCGAAATCAATTGGCATGGGACTTTACAAGTCCGTATGTGCCGCTAAAATCAACGGAGAGGTCTGCGACCTGCGCACACCGATTCAGGAGGACTGCAAGGTTGAGCTGCTGACCTTTGACGACGCAGAAGGCAAAAAGGCGTTCTGGCACTCCGCTTCCCATGTTCTCGCGCAGGCGGTAAAGAGACTTTATCCCAACGCGAAATGCGCTATCGGTCCCGCGATCGACAGCGGCTTCTACTATGATTTTGACGTCGAGAAGCCCTTCTCGGCAGAGGATTTGGAGAAAATCAAGGCTGAAATGAAGAAGATCGTTAAGTCCGGTCTTGAAATCAGCCGTTTCGAGCTTGCACCCGACGAGGCGATCGCCAAGCTCACCGAGATGGACGAGCCTTACAAGGTAGAGCTTGCGAAGGAGCATACCGACAAGGGCGAGAATATCAGCTTCTACAAGCAGGGCGAGTTTGTCGATCTCTGCGCCGGTCCTCACCTCATGAGCGTTGCGCCTATCAAGGCAGTTGAGCTTACAAACTGCACCGGCGCATACTGGCGCGGCGACGCAAGCAAGGCTCAGCTTTGCCGCGTATACGGCGTAGCGTTCCCGAAGGCTTCAATGCTCGAGGAGCACCTCACTCAGCTTGCCGAGGCACGCAAGCGCGATCACAACAAGCTCGGCAGAGAGATGGGCTTCTTCACAACGGTTGACTATATCGGTCAGGGACTTCCCATTCTGCTTCCCAAGGGCGCGAGAGTGATCCAGCTTCTGCAGCGCTTTGTCGAGGACGAGGAGCAAAAGCGCGGCTGGCTGCTCACAAAGACTCCGTTCATGGCAAAGAGCGACCTCTATAAAATCAGCGGACACTGGGATCACTATCAGGACGGCATGTTCATTTTCGGCGATCCCGACAGCGACAGCGAGGTGTACGCTCTCCGTCCGATGACCTGTCCGTTCCAGTATCAGGCGTATCTCAACAAGCAGCGTTCCTACCGCGACCTGCCGCTCAGATATAACGAAACATCCACTCTGTTCCGTAACGAGGCTTCCGGCGAGATGCACGGACTTATCCGCGTCCGTCAGTTCACGATCTCCGAGGGTCACCTCATGTGCACACCCGAGCAGCTTGAGGACGAGTTCAAGAAGTGCGTAGAGCTTGCAGCGTTCATGCTCAAGACCGTCGGCTTGTACGAGGACGTTTCCTATCGTTTCTCTCAGTGGGACCCCAACGACCGCGCCAAGTACATCGGCACCCAGGAGGAGTGGGATGAGGTTCAGTCCATGATGGGCAAAATCCTCGACCACCTCGAGATTCCCTATGAGATCGGCGTAGGCGAGGCTGCTTTCTACGGTCCTAAGCTCGACATTCAGATCAAGAACGTCTACGGCAAAGAGGATACTCTGATCACGATTCAGATCGACCCGTATCTCGCCGAGAAGTTCGACATGGAATACGTTGACCGCGACGGAGAGAAAAAGCATCCCTTCATCATTCACCGCACATCCATCGGCTGTTACGAGAGAACGCTCGCGCTTCTTATCGAAAAGTACGCAGGCGCGTTCCCGCTGTGGCTTGCTCCCACACAGATCAAGCTTCTCGCCGTTGCCGACAGACACCTCGACTATGTATACGAGATCAAGAAGCAGCTCGAGGCAGAGGGCTTCCGCGTTGAGGTAGACAGCAGAAGCGAGAAAATCGGCTACAAGATCCGTGAGGCGCAGCTCGAAAAGGTTCCCTATATGTTCATCGTAGGCGACAAGGATATCGAGGCAGGCACAGTCTCCGTCCGTCACAGAAAAGAGGGCGACCTCGGCGCAATGCAGCTTTCAGACTTCATCGCTCTTGCCAAGGAAGAAATCGAGACAAAGGCGATTAAGTAAAAATATTGCAAATTTCAAAAAAACTCTTGCAATTTGTAAATAGATGTAGTATAATCTATCTGTTAATTGTGTAAAGAAGTAGGTGAAAAGAATGAAAGAAAACATCCATCCTAAG
>CACXAO010000063.1 GCA_902765625.1 uncultured Ruminococcus sp.
GGCTATCGTTTCGCTGTCGTTCTTAGGCTTCGGCGGCGTTATTGAAAATCTGTTCGCGTAAGGAGGAAGTTACATGGAAGCGATTCTCACGGCGGTCATTCCCGTCGTCATCATCGGCGTTATCTGCGCCGCGGTTCTCGTTGTCGCCGCCAAGGTCATGGCGGTCAAGGAGGACGAGAGGTTCCCCGCGGTCAGAGAGTGCCTGCCCGGCGCGAACTGCGGCGCCTGCGGCTTTGCCGGCTGCGACGGCTACGCAAAGGCTCTCTGCGAAAATCCCGACACGCCCACCAACCTTTGTATTCCCGGCGCTGACGGCGTTTCAAGACAGCTCAGCGAGATTCTGGGCGTTGAGTTCGCCGACGTTGTCGAGCAGGTGGCTGTCGTTCACTGCTCGGGCGACTGCGAGCACACCGGCGACAAGGTGGTTTATCAGGGCATCGAGACCTGCTCCGCCGCGAAGCTTATGTACGGCGGCAAGGGCAGCTGCACCTACGGCTGCTTAGGGTTCGGCGACTGCGCGAAGGTATGTCCTCACGACGCGATCTGCATCGCGGACGGCGTTGCGCGCGTCAATACAAAGGACTGCGTCGGCTGCGGTCTCTGCGCGAAGGCGTGCCCGAATCACCTTATCTCTCTCGTCGCGGACGTTGAGAGGGTCGTGGTCGCGTGCAGCAACAGGGACAAGGGCGCGGTCACGCGCAAGGTATGCTCAAGCGGCTGCATAGGCTGCAAAAAGTGCGAGAAGGTCTGTCCTCTCGGCGCGATAAAGGTCACTGACAACCTTGCGGTCATCGATTACGAAAAATGCGACAACTGCCCGGACTTCGCGGTCTGCGCGAAAAACTGCACAACGGGCTGCATACTCACCGCCGACCTCAGCGGCGTTCACAGAGTTAAATAAAATTTGAGCGGAGACGAAACCTATCGCCTCCGCTCGTTTTCATTCAAAGCTCTTATTAAAGCTCTTCGTCCTCGGAATAGTCCGCGTAATCCTCGTCGTCGGGATTCGCCGGGATCCTGCCGGTCATCTCGTTGGTATATACCGTGTTCATCTCGGTAATCGGGCTGTCGTCGGACTTTTTCTTCTTTTTCTTGCTCATTAAAAATCACCTCGGGGTTATTGTGCCCGGGGTGATGTTTTTCTATTCCTTGACTATCAACTTTTTGATTTTATAAACGTCGCCGTCCATTACCGTGTACTGACTGCGCAGCTCACCCTTGATCTCGGGCGAAATGCTCTGGTGGATGTACAGGCTGTCGATCCCGAAGTCAGCCGCTCCGCCGATGTCCGAGATATAGTCGTTGCCTATCATTATGCTCTCCTCTTTTTTCAGGCCGTAGCGGTCAAAGAGGGTCTGATAGTAATGCGCGTCGGGCTTTGAGCACTCCTCGTCGGAGCTGATGCACACGCCGTCGAAGTACCTGTCAAGGCCGAACATATTCAGCTCGTTTTCGGTGAACACGCGCTGGGCGTTTGAGAGCAGATAGATTTTTTTACCGTGCGCCTTGAGCGTGTCGAGCAGATCCTGAACTCCGTCGTAGAGCTTGATGTACTTTGTCGAATAGCAGCGGAAAGCCTCGGCGATGAAGTCTATGCGGCTCTTCGTCGCCCTGACTCCCTTTTGGGTAAAGAGCGCCCTGAAAACCTTCTCTATCTTCACGTCGATGACCGTGTACTCGGGGTGGCGGCGGCGAACCGCTTCCTTTTCCCTGTCGACCAGTCTGCCGTACTCACGCTTTATCTCCTGCGGAGTGTACTGCGCGCCGTGGTAGGCGCAAAGAATCTGCAGCGACTTCCAGAGCTTTGCCGACCACTCGTCGGTGTTGATGTCGATCAGGGTGCCGTATAAATCGAAAATGTAGTTTTTATACATTGAATCTCCTCCGTTCCGATACTATTATATACGCAAAAATCCGCGATTGCAATAGCTTTGAAAATATGTTAAAATTTTTATCGGAGAAGGTGCTTTTATGACGAAAAAAGAAATCGCGCTCTCGGCAGTAGAGGCGCTCAAAAACGAATATCCCGACGCAAAGTGCTCGCTCGACTACCAGACGCCGCTGCAGCTGCTTATCGCGACAAGACTTTCGGCGCAGTGCACCGACGCGAGGGTCAATCTTGTCACGCCGGCGCTTTTTGAACGGTTCCCAAGCGCGGGAAGCCTCGCAGAAGCCGAACCGTCGGAGGTCGCGGAGTACATAAAATCCTGCGGACTTTACAAGACAAAGTCAAAAGACCTCGTCGCGATGGCGAAGATGCTCGTCAGCGAATTCGGCGGCGGGGTGCCCGACAACATAGACAACCTCACGAAGCTGCCCGGTATAGGCAGAAAGACCGCGAACCTGATCTGCGGCGACGTTTACGGCAAACCCGCCGTCGTGGTGGACACCCACTGCATACGCATAACAACGCGGCTCGGTCTGCACAAGGAGACCGACCAGAGAAAAATAGAAAACGCCCTGCGAAAGCTGCTGCCGCCCGACGAGAGCAACGACTTCTGTCACCGCCTCGTCCTCCACGGCAGAGCGGTCTGCACGGCGAGAAGTCCCAAGTGCGAAAGCTGCTGCATGAAAAGCTTTTGCCGCACGGGAGTAAAGGAGCTGAAAGATGAAAGCTAAGCTGCTCGCCCTCGACCTCGACGGAACCGTACTGCGCACCGACAACACCCTCGCGCCCGAGGTCAGGGACTCGATAAGACAGGCGATAAAAGGCGGAATAGAGGTTGCCGTGGCAAGCGGACGGCCGTTCCGGTCAATGCCGGAGGAAGTCCTCGCGATAGACGGGATAAGCTGGGTGATCGCCTCAAACGGCGCGGCTATCTATCAAAACGGAGTGCGCGCTCATTCGGACACCCTCGACGAAGCGGACGTTCTGCGCGTTCTCGACCTGACAAAGGAGCACGACCTGATATGGGAAGCCTTCCTCGAGGGCGAGACCTGCACCGACAAGCGGTATTACGACGACCCGATGAAGTACGGCTGCTCCGAGGCGTACATAAGCTACGTGCGCGGTTCGCGCGGCTGCTGCGCCGATATGCGCGGCTACATCCGCCGCAACCGCAAAAACCTCGACAGCATTGAATTCGTCAGCACCGACAAGGAGCTTCGCGAGGGTCTTTGGGCAAGGCTTGAGAGAGAGCTGCCGAACGTTTACATCACCTCGTCATCCAAAAACTTCGTTGAGCTGATGAACGGCACCGCCACAAAGGCGAACGCGCTGAGGTGGCTCACAAACCGCCTTGATATCGACCTAAAAAACACCGCCGCTGCCGGCAATGCCGACAACGACGCTGATATGCTCGCGCTTGCGGGCTTGGGCGCGGCTGTGAGCAACGCTACGCCCCTGTGCCTGAGCGCCGCGAACGCCGTTATCCCGTCAAACGACGACGGCGGCGTGCGCGAGCTGATTGAATTTTTACTCTGATTTTTCCGCAACAGCCGGCTTCTCGCCCGTCAAAAACTCGATGCTGCGCTCGATAGCGTCGGTCGAGGTGCCCCAGTCCTTGCCGCGGTTGCGGTAGTCGAACATCGAGACAAAATGCTTGATGTCGCCGTATACCGAATCGAGGTAATTTTTGGTGAGCGCGGCGGTATCGGCGTGGAAGTCGCCGAGCAGCTTAGACGGCACGCCGCCCTTGCCCATCGCGGCGGTCATGATGAACTGGTAGTGCTTGAGACAGATGAAGGGCTGGTCGTTGTAGGTCTTGCGGAACTCTCCGCCCTTAGCCCACTCGGTAAAGACGGTCGCGACGAGGTGGAACATATCGGCCTCTATCCTGTCGCAGACGTAGCAGGAGTTGAGCGTCTGACGGATAGCTTCGAGCTTCTTTTTGTCGGGCTTGCCGCCTGCCTTCTTGGGCAGAAGCTCGTCTCTGACCACCTCGAGATGGGTTTCGAGAATAAGCGCGTTCGGAAGCTTCTGACCGAGCTGTGTCATGCGCGAAAAGTGGCGGTGACAAAAGCCCTTTTTGTTTGTCGCGACGCGGACGCTCGGTTCCATCATGGCGTCGCCGGTGATAAAGGTGACGTACTGCTCCTCGAGCATTTCCTCCATGCGGCACAGAGGACAGCCGCATTTGGGCGCAAAGAGGTCGTTGATAGGTATGGTAACAATGGTCTCTTTCATGGCAAAAACTCCTAAATTGTTGATAACTATATTGTACCACATAATATTTGATTGTGGAAGTTCGGAGAGATATATTTATGAAAAAGTTTTTGAAATTTGAGAACGTCCGAGACCTCGACCTCGCCCAGACCCTCGACTGCGGTCAGAGCTTCCGCTGGGTCGAACGAAGCGACGGCGGCTTTGACGGAGTTGCGTTCAAAAAAAGTGTGACCGTAAGGCTCGACGGAACCGACTTATATATAGAAAACGCGGACGAAGCAGACAGAGAGCTTTGGCACAGCTACTTTGACCTCGGGCTCGATTACGGCAAAATCCGTGAGGAAATCAGCGCGATACATCCCGTCCTCGCCGACGCCGCGCGTTACGCGCCCGGCATTCGCATTCTCAGGCAGGAGCCGTTTGAAGCGCTGTGCACCTTCATAATCTCGCAGAACAACAACATCAAGCGCATAAAGGGCATTGTGCAGCGGCTGTGCGAGCTGCTGGGCGAAAGGCTTCCCGACGGCGCGTTCGCCTTTCCCGAGGCTGAAAAGCTTGCCGCTCTCAACCCCGACGACCTCGCGCCGCTGAGAGCAGGTTTCCGCAACAGATATCTTATAGACGCGGCGAGGAAGGTTGCGGACGGCGACGTTGACCTCGAAAAATGCCGCGCCTGCGCCTACGACGAAGCGCGAAACGAGCTTATGCAGATAACGGGAGTCGGCGTTAAGGTCGCGGACTGCACGCTGCTGTTCGGTCTGCACAGGATAGAGGCCTTTCCGCTGGACGTATGGATGAAGCGCGCTATGGCAAAGCTCTTTCCCGGCATGACGCCCGATGATTTCGGACAGTACGCCGGCATTGCCCAGCAATACATTTTTCATTACAGCAGAATGAACCCCGGTCTGTTCGACGAGAGATAATTGGTCAAAAAATATCAAAATATCTGTTGTTTTTATTGTTATAATGTTGTATAATAAGTATATATATGTTTTGATAAAAAGAATAAGTTAAACAAAAACCAAACGGAGGTGTGTGAATTGGTATCCCGCGAGGATCTCGACAATTTTGACGACAGCATAGACCGACGCAGACGTTCGGCACCGAGTCAGCCGCAAAGAGGCAGTGCAGCTCCCCGCAGAAACCCCCCGCAGCCGCACAGAAGCGGTTCGCAGCCGCAGCAGAGGCGACCCAGACCCAACAACGGCGCAAGCGGACGTCCCGTATACCGCAACGCGAGCGCACGCAGAAGGCGCGAGGCTCAGCGGAAGCGCAGACTCAGAAACCGCGCGATAATCCTCGGAATCGGCGCTGCTCTGCTGATTTTGATAATCGTGCTGTTCTCACTCATGATTCGCGGCTGCTCGTCAGGCAGCGGCAGCAAGGAAAAGGTCTCTACCGACACCATTCAGCAGCAGGGAGGCGTTACCGCTACTCCCGACGAGGCGGCGAACACCGGCACTGCGGAAGGCGACCTGTCTCCCACTTACTTCAAAACCCCTGTTATCAAGGACGATAACACAAACGGCGAGCTTTGCTACAGCATTTACGTCTGGAACAAGACGGGCTACGAGCTGTTCGGCGGCGACGACGCGCACTCAAAGACCTACGCCGACACAATCAACACCTTGGCGGCAAAGCTGCCCGGCATCAAGGTGTACGACATGATTATTCCGAACCACACCGAGTTCGGTCTGCCCGAACGCCTCAAGTCAGGCGACGTTGTTTCGACCTCTCAGGCGGACAGCATCAAGGCGGCTTACTCAGGTCTGGACAAGAACGTAACCCCGGTCAACGTTTACAACTACCTCGCCGACCACAACGAGGAGTATATCTACTTCAAGTCCGACCACCACTGGACGGGTCTCGGCGCATACTACGCCTACAAGGCGTTTGCCGACACCAACAAGATGACGCCGCTCAAGCTTGAGGACTGCACCGAAAAGACCATCGACGGCTTTACCGGCAGCTTTAACGGCAATATCGAAGGCTCGGGTCTGACGCTCGACACCGACTCCGTTCACTACTGGGAGTTCCCCTACGCCACCGAAATGACCCTCACCTACACGACCGGCGCTACCGAAACCTACGACAGCCCCTACTATTCGGGCGCTTCGGAGGGTTCGCTGACCTACGGCGTGTTTATCTTCGGCGACAATCCGCTCACCGTGATCAAGTCGCAGTCCGAGAACGCCGAAAAGGGCAAGAAGCTCGTTATCGTCAAGGAGAGCTACGGCAACGCCCTTGCTCCCTACTTTACCAACAACTACGAGGAGGTTCACGTAGTCGATTTCCGTTACTTCTCGGGAACCGTCGGCAAGACCCTTCCCTCCTACTGCGTGGAGAACGGCATCACCGACGTGCTCTTTGCAAACGGCGTTATGAGCGCCAACACCCAGCTGCAGCTCGACAGCATTTCGGGCATGTTCTGATAAATCTGTAATTTTATAATGAGAGGAGGCGACGGTATGATTGCGGAAAACGTCAGGGTCTCGCTGTTCGGAAGCATCAGCGAAGGGCTTTATTCCGCGTACATCGGCACGGGCGGCGCGTCTAACAAGAGCGCGTACGTTGTGACGAGAAAAAAGGTCAAGGAATATTTTGACGGCGTGGTCGTGGCTGTCGCCGAATTTGAGGGTCTCGACGGAGAACGTCCCATCGTTTCGACCTTCGGCGAGGTTTTCTACGAGCCTGAGCTGCGCAGGATACTTTCGAAGCTGCGCAACATCAGGCTGAAGTCTATCCGCTGTCTTTACGAGAAATCCTGCGGCGGCATTATCTTCTACAAGACGAGGCAGAACACAAAAATCCTCCTCGTCAAGAACAACAACGGAAGGTACTGGAGCTTTCCCAAGGGTCACATCGAGGAAGGCGAAACCGAGCAGGAGACCGCTATCCGCGAGATCAAGGAGGAGACCGGGCTTGACGTTACGCTTATCCACGGCTTCCGCGAGATCAGCGAGTACAGCCCGTTCGGAAAAATCCGCAAAAGGGTCGTGTTCTTCCTCGCGAGAGCCTTCACCGACAACGTGAAGATCCAGGAGGAGGAGATCGACAGCTACATCTGGGTCGATTTGCAGCAGGCGCGAAAGCTCTGTTCCTACGACAACGACCTGAGAATAATCGAAAAGGCGGAGCTGACTATCCATCTGAAAGCTTAAAACAATTTTGAGAGGTTTGAAATTTTCAGACCTCTCTTTTTTTCGCAAAACCGATTTAAGGCTCCTTTAGTAAGGGAGGCTTTTTCTTTGTCAGGCCGTCTCCGTCTGATTTTTTCGCTTGACTTTTGCGGTAAGCTAAAAAAACACTTGCATTTTTTGTCATTATGTTGTAATATTAATTATATCGGAAAATAATTTTTATTCAAAATACAGGAGGGCGCTTATGTCACGCGAATATAAAATCAGAACCAAAAACAAAAACGTATTTCTCCGCGTTAAAAAAGGCCACTTTGCCACCATGCACTGCCACACCAACTACTATATCGACGTGACAACTCAGAAAACCCGTCTTTCCGAGGCTGAGGCTGTCGCCAAGGAGATGGTAGCCTCTTACCGCGCTTCCACCATCGTCGACACAATTATCTGTCTCGACGGCACCGAGGTCATAGGCGCTTCGATCGCGCGCGAGCTTACCGCCGACAACTTTGTGAACATGAACGCCCACCAGACGATCTACGTTGTCACGCCCGAGTTCATCGGCGGCGGTCAGATGATTTTCCGCGACAACCTCGTCCCCATGGTTCACAACAAGCACGTGCTGATTCTCGCCGCGTCGGTCACCACCGGCAAGACCGCCCTCGCCGCCGTTGACGCGATAAAGTATTACGGCGGAATCGTAGTCGGCATTTCGGCGATCTTCGCGACGGTCGAGGAGTGCGACGGTCATCCCGTCCGCTCGATTTTCGACCCGAACGACCTCGGCGATTACCAGAGCTACAAGCCGCACCGCTGCCCGATCTGTCAGCGCGGTGAGAAAATCGAGGCTCTCGTAAACAGCTACGGCTATTCGGCGCTGTAATGTGCCGGCGGGCACTCCCACCCGCCTTTGGAAACGTCCGTTTTTCCGAGTGTTCATCAACGGCGGGACAGAGAAGTTTCCGATAATTCAAAAAAACAGGCGCTGTGAAGAAACGAAGCTAAAAGCTTCCGACTTCACAGCGCCCTCTTTTTTGCAGCAGTTATGTGGAAAAATGTTGAAAAAACCGCACACTTCC
>CACXAO010000064.1 GCA_902765625.1 uncultured Ruminococcus sp.
GACGTTGCCTTCGCCGCCGTCCTTGCCGTGCCAGATCATGTTTTCGGGGTCGCCGTCAACGAACTGAACGACCTTTACCTGATAGATCGCGCCGTCGACAGCCTTGACGGAGGGAACGGTGATCTTGTAGATACCGTCTGCGCCGAGGGTCATAACGTTCTTGTCGGGAGCGGCTGACCAAGCGGATCCGAGGAAATTCGCGGTGCCTGCGATGGTGTAAACGTCGCCTGCCGCTACGGGATAGTCGTTGTCAAAGGAACCTGCGTAAACAGCCGAGGCAGTCTCGGGCAGATAGGCGACGTTCTTGTCGGCGATTTCGGAATGCGCTATAAAGTAACGCTCGTCCTCGCCCTCGCGCGCGATCTGCATAATTTCAACGTAGAGGTTTACGTCGGTAACGCCCTGCGCGTCTTCTTTGGGATTGAAGGTGACGGAGACAAAGGGAACTCTGCCCTTTTCGTCGGTAAGGTTGTAGCCGTCGAGGCAGACGGAGTTCACCTTGATGCTCGCGTTGTTGTTTTCCTCGCCCTCGAGGAAGGGAACGCTGTCGGGATGATTCTCGTGCTTTTCGAGATAGGTCTGCTTGGGAGAATAGTTTGTAACGGTGCCTTTGCCGTCGGTCACGCGAAGAATCTGATCCACGCGCTTGCCGTCGACAACGCCGTTGTTTACTCCGTCGGACATATCTACCGCGAGCTTGGCGTCGTCGTAGGTGATAACGCACTGGGTATTGATCATGCTGTTATCGGGGATCTGCATCCACCATGTAACGGTGAGCTGGTTGGTGTCGGACTCAAAGTCCTGCGTGACAGTCGGGAAAATGTTGGAATTTGCCCGCACGGTCAGCTGATTTGCCGTCACAGTCTGTCCGGTCTCCGCAGCCAACGCCGAGATGTTCAGCGAGGTAACCATGGAAACCAGCATAAGAACGGACAAAATTATGCTGACCGGTTTTGTGAGCTTTCTCATAAAAATCCTCCTTTTTGATTTTCGGTTCTGTCGCCGCGCAAAATGCGCAAACTATCACATCTAAATTTTACCACACACATCTTTACAGCGCAATCCAAAATTAACACAAATGTTTTGTGCGTATTGCACAGTGCCGCTCTGAAGGCTCCCCTTTAAAGCCTCCCTTCGTAAGGGAGGTGGCACGGCATTTATGCCGTGACGGAGGATTTACACGGCGGCGCGACAGCTCCGTTACCAAAGGAGCCTTGGGGCATAAAATAAGACCGGCTCGTTTGAACCGGTCTGAATTAGTATTACATTTGTCTGCCGATGTAAACCGACTTGTCGAAAGCGAGAATCAGATCGAAAACCGGCGAGAGGAACGTCAGTCCTACCGCAAAGCCCGCGGACTTGCCGAACGCCTTGGCAAGACGGTTGTTGAGCTTGAAGGTCACGACGAGCGCGAAAATGATGTAGGCAAGGGTGAGCAGTCCGTAAAAACCGATCACAAGCAAGGGCGCAAACGCCGCCTGACCTAATTCGTTCACACTCTGCGCGCCTGACGCCTGCACAAGAAACATACCCATTCCCAAAAACGTCGAGATTATGCTGAGAACTCCGTAGACCGCGCCGCTGATCACATACACCCAGAACATCTTCGTCGTCCACACCTCGCGGAACAGCAGCCATTCGCCGTAATAAGGGATGATGCCCTTCCAGCCGGGCATGCCCATCTTTTTGAAGATAAACCAGCGCGAAACGAAAGCCGCCGCTACCGCCGCGAAGATGATGATACAATACATTATCCAGAAAATAATCATAAAGATTGCAACTCCGGCAGCGCCTGCCGCCTCAGAATGATAACTCATAAAACATTACTCCTTTTCCATAAACAATATACTCTCTTCAAGGCTTTTGCAGAGGAATCCGATCATCGGACGGATCTCGTCGGTAGGCTCGAGAAAATCGGGCACCATTACCGTTGTCATTCCTGCCGCGTAAGCCGATTTTATGCCGTTGATGCTGTCCTCAAACGCTATGCAGTCCTCAGGCTTTTCGCCGAGCGCCGCCGCTGCCGTGAGAAACACCTCGGGGTGAGGCTTGCCGTTTTTAACGTCGCCTCCGCACACAAGAGCGTCGAAATACTCCGTCACGCCCGCGCTCTCGAGGTTGAACTCAGCCGTCTGCCGCGAGGTAGAGGTCGCAAGCGCGATTTTGCAGCCCTTTTCTTTTAAATAGGAAAGCGTTTTGTACAAGCCGCTTTTAACGGGGATTCCGTCGCGCTTCACCTTGTCGATATACATCTGCTTGCCGTGCTCGCTCAGCTCCCAGTACGGGAAATCCGCGCCGTACCTGCCGAAATAAAAATTCTGAACCTCAGCCTTGCGCCTGCCCACGGTCTGCTTGAAGTCCTCGATCGAGTATTCATAGCCGCGCTCGTCCATCATCTGCTGCCAGTTGTCGTATACGAGCCGCTCGGTGTCGAACATCAGACCGTCCATGTCAAAAACCGCCGCCTTAATCATTCCACACCTCCACCTTCCAGCTGACAGAGGAATCCGCGTCTGATTTCAGAGCCGAGGCTGTAAAGACGCCGTCTCCCAGCTTCTTTGACGGCTTGAGCTGCAGCCCGAACGCTACGGGACCGTCGGCGTCCTCGGTGTAGATATCCGAATAGCTCTCGACAAAGCCTATGACAAGCCGCTCGCGGTCGAAATCCGACGGAGTGACGCGGCACCAGATCTGTTCAACCGTGACGTCCGGACGGAGATTATACTCCTCAATCAATTGCGCGTCAAGCTCCGCGACGGGTTTGCTCACGCAGTCGACAAGCTCAAAGGTGTAGAGCGTGCCGTTATAGCGGTCGCGGAAAATATACACCCTGCCGATATCGTCCGCCGTAAAACGCGCCGCGGTGTAATAAGCCGGCGCGTGATGATGCTTATGCTTATGTGCCATCGGATCACTTCCTTCTTTTGTAAGGTATATTATAGTATATTTATTGATATTTTGCAAGAGAGAGTTGAGGGTTAAGAGTGGAGTTATCGGGCGCAACAGCCATTCACTACCAACTACCAACTAAAAAAGCGCAGCCTAAGCTGCGCTTTCAGAGTGTAGAAAAAGCCCAAACGTTCTTTTGTGAACAACATTATTTGACAAAGACAAAGCCTCCCTTATGAGGGGAGGTGGCTCGGCATTCATGCCGAGGCGGAAGGGTGCGGACAAAGGCAGATACTTTACCAAACTGAAGATAGAATGGGAAACTTGCTTGCTTTGCCAATCACCCTTCAGTCATGCCGCTAAAGCGGCACGCCAAAGCGCAGCCTAAGCTGCGCTTTTTCTCTTGGCAGCCAGACAGAGCCAGCCGCCCTTTAGGTGTTCTTCGATTATATCAAAATACTTCGAGACCTCCGCCTTTACCTCCTCGGCACGGGTGTCGATTATGCCGCTCATGATGTAGACCGCGTCGTCCTTCATGAAGCTGCTCACGCCCTTTGAGAGGAAGATTATCGCGTCGGCGACGATGTTCGCCAGAACGATGTCGAACTTTCCCTCTACCTGCTCGGTGAAGCTGCCGCAGATCGCCGCGAAGCGGTCGCTCACTCCGTTAAGCTCGGCGTTCTCAGCCGCCGTGCGGACAGCCGTTGCGTCAATATCAACGCCTACAGCGGTTGACGCGCCTGTCAGAAGCGCCGCTATGCCCAGAATGCCGCTGCCGCAGCCTACGTCGAGAATGCGGTCGCCTTCCTTCATGTACTTTTCGCACGTTTCAAGACAAAGACGGGTGGTTTCGTGGCCGCCCGTTCCGAACGCAAGACCCGGGTCGATATTCAGCGCGATCCTGCCCTGAGTATCGACGTTCTCGTACCAGCTCGGAACAATCATTATCTTCTCGCCCACCGCCATCGGTGAGAAATACTTTTTCCAGTTGTTGCGCCAGTCCTCCTCGGCGCAGTCGAGCAGCTCGATCTCGTGGGCAATGCCCTCCGCATCGTAACGCGCGCTCAGAAACGCCACCGCCTCGGACGGCGACACGTCCGGTTCGAGGTAGATATGTACAAACGCGCGGTCTCTGTCCTTGCTGAGCAGCTCCTCGTCAATGAGGTCGACGTGCGCGATATCAACGACAGTCTGCTCAAGGTCGGTGTAGTCCTCTATATAAATGCCGTACGGCACAACCACGTTTGCTATGTCGCTTGCGCGGTCGATATCCGCCGCGTTGACGGCGATTTTGATTTCAGTCCATGTGTTCATATGCTCACCTTAGCCGAACATTTTCTTGAGCTTGTCAAAGAAGCCGCTGCGCTTAGCGTAGTTTCTCTCGGTCGTCGAGCGGTCAAACTGCGTGATAAGCTCCTTCTGCTTCTGGTTGAGGTTCTTGGGGATCTCAACCACAACGCGGCAGTAGTGGTCGCCCTTGCCTCTGCCTCCGAGGTGAGTGAAGCCTCTGCCCTTGAGCTTGAAAACGTCGTTGGGCTGGGTTCCCTCGTGGATCGGGTAACGAACCTTGCCGTCGAGGGTGGGTACGGTCACCTCTGCGCCCAAAGCAGCCTGAGCAAAGGTGATGGGAAGGTCGCACCACACGTCGTCGCCTCTGCGCTCAAAGAGCTCGTGCTTGCGGACGTTTACATATACGTGCAGGTCGCCCTTGGGACCTCCGTTTACGCCGGCGTTGCCGTGGCCGCCCACGTTGAGTATCTGCGAATCGCGGATACCTGCCGGGATGCTCACGTCTACCGAATGCGGCTGTCTGTATCTGCCCGAGCCGTTACATCTGCGGCACGGATTGTCGATTATCTTTCCTCTGCCGTGGCACGCGTCGCAGGTGCGCTGGGTCTGGATAACGCCGAGCGGCGAACGCTGGTTGATGGTCACTCTGCCCGAGCCGCCGCATGCCGAACAGGTCTTGGGCTGCGAGCCTGCCGCAGCGCCGGTGCCGTGACAGTCGGCGCAGGTGTCTACGCTGTTGTAGCTGACCTTTTTGGTCACGCCCTTCGCGCTCTCCTCAAAGGTGATGGTGACGCTCGCCTCAACGTCGCTGCCGCGCTGGGGTGCGTTTGCCGCGCGTCTGCCGCCTCCGAAGCCGCCGCCGAAAATGCTGGAGAAGATATCGCCGAAGTCCATGTCAACGCCGAAGGGACTGCCGCCGCCTGCGCCTGCGCCGTAGTTGGGGTCTACGCCCGCGTGGCCGAACTGGTCGTAGCGCGCGCGCTTTTCGCTGTCGGAAAGCACCTCGTAAGCCTCGTTGACCTCCTTGAACTTCTCCTCGCAGTCCTTGTCGCCGGGGTGAAGGTCGGGATGGTATTTTTTGGCGCTCTGACGGTACGCCTTTTTTATTTCGTCCTCGCTTGCGCCCTTCTGAACGCCGAGAACCTCGTAGTAATCTCTCTTATCTGCCATTATTTTACCTCCGGGTAGAAAGCGCGGTGTCTTAGCTAAAAATCGGTGCCCGCGTCAGTCTGTGGGATATATGATACTGACACGCCAAAAGGAGCTGTGGCTGGCAGCTCCTCGTGGCTTATCTGATTTATCTTATTCAGCGTCGGTGAAATCAGCGTCGTAAACGTTGGGGTCGCCGCCGTTGCCGCCGTTATTGCCGCCCTGCTGTGCGCCGCCCATGTCGGGTGCGCCCTGTGCCGGGTTGCCCTGCTGGGGCGCTGCCTGCTGATAGAGCTTCGCGGATACCTCGTAGAGCGACTTCTGGAGATCCTCCTTAGCGGAGTTGATCATTCCGATATCGTTCTTCGCGATAGCGTCCTTAACAGCCTGAACCTTGGTTGTGATTGTGCTCTTGTCGTCGGCAGCGAGCTTGTCGCCGTTCTCGTTGACGAGCTTCTCCGCCTGATATGCGAGGTTCTCAGCCTCGTTCTTGGCGTCAACCTCCTCGCGGCGCTTCTTGTCCTCTGCAGCGTACTGCTCGGCGTCCTTGACAGCCTTGTCGATATCCTCCTTGCTCATGTTGGTGGAGGAAGAAATCGTGATCTTCTGCTCCTTGCCGGTGCCGAGATCCTTGGCGGATACGTTTACGATACCGTTAGCGTCGATATCGAAGGTAACCTCAATCTGCGGAATACCGCGCATTGCAGGAGCGATGCCTGTGAGTGCGAACAGACCGAGCTGCTTGTTGTCGCGTGCAAATTCGCGCTCGCCCTGAAGGACGTTGATCTCAACCTGAGTCTGGTTATCAGCCGCAGTAGAGAATATCTGGCTCTTCTTGGTGGGGATGGTGGTGTTTCTGTCGATGATCTTTGTCATTACGCCGCCCATGGTCTCAACGCCGAGGGAAAGCGGAGTAACGTCGAGCAGAAGCAGACCGTCTACCTCGCCGCCGAGAACGCCTGCCTGAATAGCCGCGCCGATTGCAACGCACTCGTCGGGGTTGATGCCCTTGAAGGGTTCCTTGCCGATGAGCTTCTGAACAGCCTCCTGAACGGCAGGGATTCTTGAGGAACCGCCGACCATGAGAACCTTGTCGATCTGACCGATCTGCAGGCCTGAGTCGGAGAGTGCGGAACGCACGGGACCCATTGTAGCCTCTACGAGGTCTGAGGTCAGCTCGTTGAACTTAGCTCTGGTGAGTGTGAGGTCGAGGTGCTTGGGACCTGTCTGGTCAGCCGTGATGAAGGGCAGGTTGATCGAGGAGGTGGTTACGCCCGAAAGCTCGATCTTAGCCTTCTCGGCAGCCTCCTTGAGACGCTGCATAGCCATTTTATCGGATGAAAGGTCGATGCCTGTTTCTGTCTTGAACTGTGAAACCATCCAGTCGATGATGCGCTTGTCAAAGTCGTCGCCGCCGAGACGGTTGTTACCTGCGGTCGCGAGAACCTCCTGTACGCCGTCGCCCATCTCGATGATACTTACGTCGAAGGTGCCGCCGCCGGCTCGTTGATGATTCTCTTTACGTCGAGGCCTGCGATCTTGCCTGCGTCCTTTGTAGCCTGACGCTGAGCGTCGGTGAAGTATGCAGGAACGGTGATGACAGCCTGTGTTACGGTCTCGCCGAGGTAAGCCTCAGCGTCAGCCTTGAGCTTCTGGAGGATCATCGCGGAGATCTCCTGAGGAGTGTAGCTCTTGCCGTCGATAGCTACCTTATAAGCCGAACCCATCTCTCTCTTGATAGAGGAAACGGTTCTGTCGGGGTTGGTGATGGCCTGACGCTTTGCGACCTGACCTACCATTCTCTCGCCGTCCTTTGAGAAAGCTACGACTGAGGGAGTTGTTCTTGAACCTTCCGCGTTAGCGATAACTACGGGCTCGCCGCCTTCGATTACTGCTACGCATGAGTTTGTTGTACCTAAATCTATACCGATTGTCTTTGCCATAATTAATACCTCCGTTGGTTGTTATTAGTTGTTAGTTGGTAGTTTTTAGTTGGTAGTTGGTAGTTTTTAGTTGGTAGTTGGTAGTTGATAGTTGATAGTTGTCAGTTGGTAGTTGAAAAATCTCTTAACTCTCAACTCTTAACTCTCAACTCTTAACTCTCAACTCTTAATTAACGACCTGAACCATTGCGTGTCTGATTATTTTGTCGCCGATTTTGTAGCCCGTCTGGAATACCGCCGCAATCTGGTTTGATTTCAGCTCCTCGCTGTCTACCATTGAAATCGCGTTGTGCAGGTTCGGGTCAAATTCGTCGCCGACCTCGCCGTAGCTCTCTATCTTGAGCTTCTCAAACGAGCGGTCGAGCTGACTCTTTATCAATTCAACGCCCTTGATGATCTCGGGATCGGAATCCTTGAGGTTCTCGAGCGCCATTCTTACGCTGTCGGCTACGGGAAGGATCTCGGTCACAGCCTTTGAGGTTGCGTCGTCGTAAATGCCGAGCTTCTCGTTGGCGGTGCGCTTGCGGTAGTTGTCATACTCCGCCGCGAGTCTCATATACCTGTCCTTCTGCGCGGCAAGGTCATCCTCGAGCTTCCTGATCTTCTCGTCGCGCTCGTCGGGAACGTCCTCCGCGTCAACCGCCTCGGCTTCTACCTCCTCAACGGTCTCCTCCTCAGCCTTGATCTCCTCCTCGGGGATCTCCGCCTTGTTCTTCTTTGACATTTTATTCATCTCCTTTGTGGGATTAATCCTTTGTTTCAATAAGCTCCTCCATCAGCTCGCCTGCGCACTGCGCAACGCATTCGATGATAGCTATGTTGCGCGCATAGTCGGTTCGCTGCGCCGTTATTATCGCGAGTACGCCCGACGGCGTTCCGTCTATGCTGTAGCGTGTTGAGAACACCGCGCTGGCTGAAAGCTCCACGCGTCTGTTCTCTGCGCCGATGGTGACCGCCGTGTGCTGCGGTCTGCGGCTGAGCATCGCCGCAACGTCGCGCTCGTTCTGCAAAAAGTCGATGAACTCTCTGCTGACAGACGCGGACGCGCCGCAGTTAAAAATCAGTCTGCTGAGCTTGCTGTGCTTCACGCTTACCTTAGCCGCCTGCTGCGCCGCTTCCATAATCGCGATGAGCGCCGGCGGCATGAACAGCGACAGCTCGCCGAAACGAACCGCTGCGGACTGGATGAACGGCTGTCCGATTACCCCGACCTCGACTCCGGCAAAAAGCTCGTTGAGCGATTTGTCGAACATCGCGATGATCTCGGGAGTGATCACGAACGCGCAGCGGAATAGCCGCGTGCGGATAACGCCGTTGGAGCAGATAAGCACCGCCATCGCGGTATGTCTGCCCGTCTGCACAAAGCTAAGCCGCCTTACCCGGCAGTTGTCGGCAGCAGGGGTGGTGGCGAGTGCAACCGAGCCCGTGAGCTGCTCAGTGAGGTCTGCCGCTCCCTGAAGGATAGCCTCGGGAGAATCGGCGGTTTTGCCGAGCGCGTCGCGGATGTAAGCCGCCGCGACCTGTGCAAGAGGCGTTACGCGCATTACGTTGTCGACATAATAGCGGTAACCCAGCGCCGTGGGAACGCGTCCTGCGGAGGTGTGCGGCTGCGCAAGATAGCCCTGAGCGGTAAGCTCCGCCATATCGTTGCGCACGGTTGCCGAGGAAACCTGAAGCCCTGTTCCGCCGAGCAGCGATTTGGAGCCTACAGGCTCGCCGCTTTGGATAAAGCTCTCGACGATGGCGGCGAGAATCGTTTCTTTTCTCGCGGCAGGGGTCATGTTTGTTCCTCCTTGTTTTTCGCTTTTAGCACTCCAACCGGTAGAGTGCTAATTGACTTTAACATTACTATACCCCCAAAGTCAGAAAAAGTCAAGCGTTTTGAGAAAAATATTTTCCAAAATATAAAAGTTTCACCCTCCGTTCACAATTCTCTTGATTTTGCGCCGCGTTTATTATACAATTAGTTTAGTGGGTAGTTATTTAGTTGGTAGTTGGTAGTTTTTAGTTGGTAGTTTTTAGTTGGTAGTTGGCAGTTGGCAGAACGAAGAAACTCTCCACTCTCCACTCTAAACTCTCCACTCTCCACTCTAAACTCTCCACTCTCCACTCTAAACTCTCCACTCTCCACTCTAAACTCTCCACTCTCCACTCTCAACTCTCAACTCTCAAAAGAAAGGGTGCTGTTATGCCGTTTTTACAATATTTTTACGTTTTTCTCTGGGCGGCGCTCGCGGTGCTCTGCTTCTTTATCGGAAGGAAGATCGGACTCGCAGGGTATCTGCTCACGTTGTTCTTTGTGTTCATGACGATATGGTACGGACTCGAGGCGTTCGCCGGGCTGCCTGTCTTTGACGGGGTAATGGGGCACGTGTTCAGAGGGGTGCTGCTGGTCTTTCTTATTATAATAGTGTTCATCTGGTACCGCGGCAGACGGGCGCAGATTATGTCGCAGAACAAGACCGTTCCCCACGCCGAGGACTGTCACTGCGAGCACTGCGAGGACGAACGCGATAAAGACTGAACCGCATATAGTCGCAGCGAGGCTCTGCCACACAACATATTGTTGCAAAGCGGAGAAACTGCGAAAAACCGTACTTTTTTTGAAAAAACGCTTGATTTTTAGCCTATTGTATGCTAAAATAACACTTGTATGACTGCTATTTTAAGGAGGTGGGACAATGCCCAACATTAAGTCAGCTAAGAAGCGCGTAAAGGTTATCGCTACAAAGACCGCCCGTAACAAGGCTAACAAGTCCGCTCTCAGAACCGCCATCAAGAAGGCGTTCTACGCGATCGACACCAACGCAGACAACAAGCAGGAGGCAGTTCGTCTTGCTACAAAGAAAATCGACCAGGCAGTTGCCAAGGGAATTCTTCACAAGAACACTGCAGCCAGAAGCAAGTCAAATCTCGCAAAGCGCCTCAACGCTTCTGCGTAAGAGCAAATCAAGATACGATAAAGGCAGAGATTTTTCCTCTGCTTTTTTTGTTTTTCTGTTGACTTTTTATAAAAAAATGTTTAGAATAGAAGTATACACAGCTTGATTGTAAATACTATCTATATTGGAGGTCAACGACTATGAAAAACAAAAAGTTATTCTGGATTATCGGTATCATCTCATTTGTTGCGGCTGCTTCCGCTGCTCTCACCGCTTTCCTTATTGTTAAGGACAAGCAGAAAAAGGATGATGAAGAACTGATGGAGTATCTCGACAACTCAATCGAATAATTGCAAAAGCCAAAGACGGTATGCGTGCGTACCGTCTTTTCTTTTTATGATTTACGGAGGACATTATGATAGAGCTTGAACTTGAGCGTCTGCTGAATGACGCAAAGGCGGACGGCGGACTCAAGGCCGCGCTGCTTAAAACCCGCGATACCGAAAATCCCGTTGAGGACTTCTGCGCGCTGTGCCAAAGCAAGGGCTACGAAATCACCGCAGGCGAGCTGTTCACGGTAGGCATGACGGCGAGCGACGCGAAGCTGCGCAGCGTTAACGGCGGCGGAGTGAACCCGATAGAAGGCTGGGACGACGCATACGAGCAGTTTTTCACTCAGCTTATCTGGACGAGGTAGGAGGTTACACGCCAACTACCAACTACCCACTACCAACTACCAACCAAAAACTACCAACTGCCAACTGCCAACTGCCAACTGCCAACTACCCACTACCCACTACCAACCACCAACTATCAACTAAAAACTACCAACTACCAACTACCAACTACCAACTACCCACTACCAACTACCCACTACCAACTACCCACTACCAACTAAATACTACCAACTGCCAACTACCCACTACCAACTACCAACTACCAACTACCAACTACCCAACTACCAACTACCAACTAATCACCAAAAAAATCCGGATGTCAAGACAGAAATTATACATTTCTTATTGCTTTTTCCGAATAATTATGATATATTGTAATTGGCTCAAATTCATAGCAAATATTATAAAGGAGGAAAAATCTATGAATTCGGTTAAAAAGTACATCGCTGAGTTCATCGGCACAATGGTGCTTGTTGTTCTCGGCTGCGGCACGGCGATGCTCGTCGGCTGCGACGCCAAAAACGGCGGCGGTTACATTCTGACCGCTCTCGCTTTCGGTCTTGTAATCGTCGGCATGGCTTACTGCGTAGGCAATATCTCGGGCTGTCACATCAACCCCGCGGTATCTCTCGGCGTGCTCATCTCCGGCGGCATGAGCGTGACTGATTTTATCGCCTACATCATCTCCCAGTGCCTCGGCGCGTTTGCAGGCGCAGGCGTTCTTGCGGCGATCTTCGGTCTCGGCGGCGTGACCGACCAGACAGGCGGCTTCGGCTCAAACGGTCTCGACGGCGTTAACGGCAGCGTTGTTGCAGGTCTCCTCGTTGAGTGCTTCCTGACCTTCGTGTTCGTTCTCACCATCCTCGGCGTAACCTCAAAGAAGGCTAACCACGGCAGCTTCGGCGGTCTCATCATCGGTCTCACCCTCACCCTCGTTCACATCCTCGGCATCGGTCTGACCGGCACCTCCGTTAACCCTGCGCGCAGCTTCGGTCCCGCTCTCGTTGCTCTCATGAACGGCAACGCGGCTCCCATGGGCGCTCTTTGGGTATTCATCGTAGGTCCCTTCGTTGGCGCGGCTATCGCTGCAGGCGTTTACAAGCTCCTCGAGAGCAAGAACGACTGATCCGAATCATTCAAATAAAGAGAGGTCTTTGCGGCCTCTCTTTTTTTTTGCCAAAACCGCCTCACTTGACAGCTCCGGCTCGGTTGTGTATAATTGAATTGAATCCAATTAAAAAGGAGTTAGCTTATGCACTACACTTATCATCCCAAGGGCGTTTGCCCTCTCGAAATCAACTTTAACATCAACAAGGGCGTTGTGACCGACATCCGCTTCACCGGCGGCTGCAACGGCAACCTCAAGGCTATCTCGAAGCTCGTCAACGGCTGGACAGCCGAGGAAATCGATGAAAAGCTCAGAGACAACACCTGCGGCAGACGACCCACCTCCTGCGCCGACCAGCTCGCTAGAGCCGTCCGCGAGGCGAGCATCGCCGAACGCAGCTGACGGAGCGCGCCATGGCAAATTCGGATTACGACGCGCTCAGGCTCGACAACCAGGTCTGCTTTCCGCTTTACGCCGCCGCGCGCGAGGTGACGAAGCTCTACCGCCCCTACCTCGACGAGCTTAACCTGACATACACGCAGTACATCACGATGATGGTGCTCTGGGAACAGCGTTCGTGCAGCGCGAAGCAGCTCGGCGAGAAGCTCTACCTCGACTCGGGCACCCTTACGCCCGTGATAAAGAGCCTTGAGCAAAAGGGCTTTGTTGTCCGTTCGCGCTCTTCTTCCGACGAGAGAGTTCTGATGGTCGGACTGACCGACAAGGGTCTTGCTCTGCGCGAGGAGGCAAAGACGATTCCGCAGAAGATGTCCGCCTGCGTAAAGCTCACCCCCGAGGAAGCGGTCACGCTCTACAAGCTGCTTTATAAGGTTTTGGGCAACGGTGAATGAATAACTTTAAAGCCTCCCCTATAAGGGGAGGTGGCTCGGCGTTTCGCCGAGTTTTTGGGTGCGTTCGGAAGATGATACTTTATCAAATGATGATAGTTTGGTAACGAATCCGCCTTTGTTCCCACCCTTCAGTCACGCCGCTCCGGGCGGCGCGACAGCTCCCCTCAAGGGGAGCCAAAAAAACTACGGGCAGTCCGGTCGGACTGCCCGTTTGCTGTATATTGTATACTTTTGTTCCTGCCTTTGATGAACATTTCAAATCACTTAACGTCTGAAAAGGCGGGTGAGAGCGCCCACCGGCGCTTATTTTTTATATGAGGTGTGCCAGATTTCCTTCGCATACTCGAGGATGGAGCGGTCGGAGGAGAACTTGCCTGCGTTCGCAACGTTGAGGAGGCACTTCTTGCCGAATTCCTTTCTGTCTGCGTAGTCGGCGTTAGCCTTGATCTTTGCGTCTACGTAGAGCGGCAGATCGTAAATCAGGAAGTAGTGGTCTGCTACCTGCCATGATGTACCGATGAGCAGAGCGTCGTGGAGCTCCTTGAAGCTGCCCTCGCCCTGAGCGCCGTCGTCGTTGAAGGTGCCGTCGATAAGGGTGTCGATAACTCTCTTGGTCTCGGGGTTAGCCTCGTAGATAGCTCTGGGGTTGTAGCCCTCAGCCTTGAGCTTCTCGATATCCTCAACTCTTGCGCCGAAGATGTACTCGTTCTCCACGCCTGCGCACTCAGCGATCTCGATGTTAGCGCCGTCCCATGTGCCGAGGGTAACAGCGCCGTTGAGCATGAACTTCATGTTGCCGGTACCGGAAGCCTCGAGGCCTGCGGTGGAGGTCTGCTCGGAGATATCAGCCGCTACAACGATCTTTTCAGCGTAGGAAACGTTGTAGTTGGAGATGAAGTATACCTGCAGCTTGTCCTTGGTGTCGGGATCGTTGTTAACGAGGTTAGCGATCTCGGTGATGTACTTGATGATAGCCTTTGCTCTCGCATAGCCGGGAGCTGCCTTTGCGCCGAAGATGAAGGTGGTCGGAGTCCAGTTGGGCAGCTTGCCTTCCTTGATGCGGAAGTAGATAGCCATGATCGAGAAGGCGTTGAGGAGTTGTCTCTTGTACTCGTGGAGACGCTTTACCTGTACGTCAAAGATGGTGTCGGGGTTGATGTCATAGCCGTCCATCTTCTTGATGTAGTCTGCGAGCTGTCTCTTCTTGGTAGCCTTGATCTCGTTGAACTTGTTGATGGTTCTGGCGTCGAGGCAGTCGTTGAGAACAGAGAGCTTGGAGAGGTCGACGAGCCAGTTGTCGGAGCCGACCTTCTTGGTGATAAGCTCGCTCAGCTCGGGGTTGCAGAGACCCAGCCAGCGGCGCTGTGTGATACCGTTTGTCTTATTGAGGAAACGCTCGGGATATACCTGATACCACTCCTTGAGAAGATCTCTCTTGAGGATCTCGGTGTGGAGCTGAGCTACGCCGTTTACATATGTGCCGGCATAGGTAGCGAGTCTTGCCATATGAACAACGTTGCCGTCGATAATGCGCATCTTAGCCTTCATGTCCTCGGAAACGCCCTTTGCGGTGAGCTCCTCCTGGCACTTGTTGGCGATAAGCGCGATGATGTCGTAAATTACGGGGATTACCTGGTTCATCAGGTCAGCCGGCCACTTCTCGAGAGCCTCGCCGAGAACGGTGTGGTTGGTGTAGGAGCAGGTCTTTCTCGCGATTTCAAACGCCTCGTCAAAGGTCATGCCCTCGATCTGGAGAAGTCTTACAAGCTCGGGTACGCAGGATACGGGATGGGTATCGTTGAGCTGGATAGCGTTCTCCTGTGCGAAGAAGCTGAAGTCGCTGCCGTGCTTAGCCTTGTAGCGGCGGATGATGTCCTGAAGCGAAGCGGAGCAGAAGAAGTACTGCTGCTTGAGTCTGAGCACCTTGCCCTCGTACTTGTTGTCGTTGGGATAGAGAACCTTGGAGATATTCTCGGCGTCGTTCTTCTCCTTAACGGCGAGGTCGTACTCGGTGTTGTTGAAAGCGGTGAAGTCGAAATCGTTGACAGCCTCAGCCTGCCACAGACGAAGAGTGTTGATGTTCTTGGTCTTGCAGCCGATAACAGCCATGTCGTAGGGAACAGCCTTTACGGTCTGATCCTTGAAGGCAACGGTAACGGTATCGTCCTCGCAGCGGATGCACCACGGATCCTCAAAGCGCTGCCAGTTGTCGGCAACCTCTACCTGATAGCCGTCCTTGATGAGCTGCTTGAAAAGGCCGTACTTATAGCGGATGCCGTAGCCGTCGAGGGGTACCTCCTGAGTAGCGGCGGAGTCGAGATAGCAGGCTGCGAGTCTGCCGAGACCGCCGTTGCCGAGAGCCGCGTCGTCGATATCCTCAAATACGTTGATGTCGATTCCCTTTTTCTTGAGAAGCTTCTTGACCTCGTCGAGAATTCCGAGGCAGTAGAGGTTGTTGTACATCATTCTGCCCATAAGGAACTCGGCGGACATATAGTAAGCGCGTCTCTCGCTGTTGTGCTTTGCCTTGCTCTTTGCCCAGTTGGGAGCGATCTCGCCCATTACAGCCTTGCCGAGCGCAAGGTGAAGCTCGGAAGCGTTAAGCTCCTCGATCTTCTTACAGTACATGGATTGAGCGGTGAGCTCCAGCTTTTCCATAATATTTGACATTATTAATCCTCCAGTCGTCCGCATCTAACAGACATTGATTTTAATTTTTCCGCCAGTTCGTTAGTGAGAGCGTCCTCGGTAACTCTCCATGTCCAGTTGCTGCCGAGAACCGACGGTGTATTCATCCTCGCTTCCTTGCCGAGACCGAGCAAATCCTGCATGGGAACAATCGCCATGTCCGCCTTGCTTTCGTAGGCGGTGCGGATAAGACCCCAGTTAAACGGCTCGTCGGGAGGCATTTTGCAGTATTCTCTTGCGTAGCTGACATCCTTGGGATTTGCGGTTTCGAGCCAGCCCATGAGGGTGTCGTTGTCGTGAGTGCCTGTATATACAACGCAGTTGTTTGTGTATTTATGGGGAAGATAATCGTTCTCCTCGCCGCTGTCGAACGCGAACTCAAGAACCTTCATTCCGGGATAGCCGGTCTGCTCCATAAGCTCGGTAACGTCGGGAGTGAGGGTGCCGAGGTCCTCGGCCACGATCTCAAACTTGCCTACGACCTCCTCCATCATGCGGAAGAACTTGATTCTCGGTCCTACCACCCACTCGCCGTTAACGGCGTTCTCTGCGGGATAAGGAATGGAATAATAGCTCGCGAATGCGCGGAAGTGGTCGATACGGGTGATATCATAGAGCTTTGAAGCCGCCTTGATGCGCTCAAACCACCACTCGTAGTCGGTCTGCTCGAGGTAATCCCAGTCGTAGAGAGGGTTGCCCCAGAGCTGACCTGTCGCGGAGAAGTAATCCGGCGGACAGCCTGCAACGGCAATGGGGTCGCCGTCGTCATAGAGCTGGAAGATCTCGGGGTTAGCCCAGGTGTCGGCGCTGTCCATAGCTACGTAGATCGGCATATCGCCCAGAATCTTGATTCCGAGGCCGTTTACATAAGCGCGGAAGCTCTCCCACTGCTCGTAGAACTTGAACTGAACGAACTTCCAGAAAGCGATTTCCTTTCTGAATTTGCGCTCGTAGCGTGCGATGGCTGCCGGCTCGCGCATTTTGATATCCTCCGGCCAGTCGAGCCACGACTTCATGTCGAAGCTGTTCTTTACCGCCATATACAGCGCGTAGTTTTTGAGCCACTTGCTGTTTTTGCGTGTAAAAGCGCGGTACTTTCTCTGATCCTTCGTCTTGAACGCTTCAAAGGCTTTTCTCAGGATGTCATACCTGTTGTTGTAGATCTTCTCATAGTCAACCTGACCGGGATTGTCGCCCCAGTCGCGGCTGTCGAGATCTTCTTTGGTAACAAGACCCTCCTCGACGAGAGTATCGAGATCGATCAGGTACGGGTTGCCCGCGTAGGTTGAGAATGACTGATACGGCGAGTCGCCGTAGCTTGTCGGTCCAACGGGGAGAATTTGCCAGATAGTCTGACCTGCCTCCTTGAGGTAATCCGCGAATTTGCGAGCCTCTTTGCCGATGGTGCCGATTCCGTAGGGGGAAGGAAGCGAAGTGATGGATAATAATACGCCTGCGCTAAATTTTCTATGTCCTCGCTGATTTCCTCATTTGTCACACGGGCACATAGTTTCAAGTGTATTTTACCACAAAAGGCGTGTCTTTTCAAGTATTTTAGCAACCATTCGTTAACTTTTTTTGTATGAGTTAGTATACGAACCTCCATATAAAGCCGATTGATTTGGTAAGATTGTTAGTTTTTTCACAAGCGTGTGAACCTACGCCGGTCACGCGCAAAAAAACAAGGCAGAAAAGCCTGAGCCTTTCTGCCCTGAATAAAAATCAGTCTGATTCAATTACTTTGAATACTTTCTTCTGTAGAAGTAGATCACGCCTACGCCTGCAACGAGGGTGAGGAGAACTGCAACTGCAGGAACTGCCTCGCCGGTCTTGACGGTGCCGTTATTTGAAGGCTGAGAAGGAGTAGCCTGAGCCGGAGTTGCCGGAGTTGTGGTCGTGGGAGCCTTTGTGGTAGCGGCAACGGTTGTTTCGGGAACCGTTGTTGTGGGTTCCGCGGTGGTCTCGGGAACTGTGGTTGTGGGAGCCGCTGTGGTCTCAACGATGGGCTCTGCGCCTTCGATTGCGGGGATGGTGTAGGTGAAGGTTACGGGAGAAACCTCGCCGGTCTCCTTGGACTTGGCGTTTACGGTTACGGTCACGGTTCTCTCAACGGGAGTGGGAGTAGCTGTGAGGGTCCAAGTGTTCTGCTTCTCGGCTCTGATAGCGAGATCGCCTACGGTGTGAGCGGTCTTGTCCGCGGTAACGCCTGCAGGAAGGGTGAGCGACATCTCAACCTCGCTGAGAGCTACGATACCGGTGTTTGTAACATAAGAGGTGAGGCGAACAGGCTCGTAGCCGGTGCCGTCCTCTTTAACGGTGAAGTTACCGTCGATCTTGGTTGCGCCGAGCTTGAGGTCGCTGCCCTCGTTAACGTCGATGTAACCGAGACCGTAGTAGGTTCTGCATACGAGCGACTCGCCCGGTGCGAGGTTACGCTCAAGCCAGATAACATTGACGGCGCTGTCGCCGATACTGTCAGTCGTATCGATTTCGGGAACGAGCGGATATCTTACGTCGGAGTAGTTTCTGAACTGAACAACATCGGGCTTGCCCGCGCCTGTAGCGAAGGTGCCTGTGCCGATGGTCTTGGGATTGTCGAGGCTGTCGAACGCCTGGAAGGAAGCCGGGATATTGTCGCCCTCAAACTGAACCTTGTTGGTGATAGCGCCTACGCCCGCAACACGGAAGGGAGCATAGTCGTTGCCCTCAACCATGGTGTCGAGGAAGAACTTGCCGCCGACGCTCTTGGTTTCTTCGGTATTGTTTGTAAATACGAGGGTCAGCTCGGCTGTATCCTTTTCGCCGGAAGCGTTGTTGCTGACGATCTTTACGTCTCTCTCAATGTCGATGCCGAAAACCTTGGCTGAAGCCGACATTGTGAGGTTGGCATTATCTACGACCTCGTCACTGAAATAGATGGAGTTGCAGTTGCCGTCTACGCTGATGTAAGCCCGCGAGGTACCGCCGCCGTACTCGCTGTTGGCGCCGTAGTTTGTGTACAGAAGCTTGCCGCCCTCTGCGCTGAACATCTCGTAGTAGGTGCTGCCTACTCTTACGATAAGCTTATTGTTTTCGATTCTGCCTGCGGAAACGCTGATCGCAGCTGTAGCCGCAAGAGCTGTGGCAATACCTGCCGCAACTATTTTTTTGATTAACTTGCCCATTATAAAAAAATCTCTCCTTTCGGAATACTCCGAATTTGGAATTATCCGAACTAAATATATCATCAATTTCCAGTAAAGTCAATATTTCTTCATGCGAAAAATGGAATTTTTGATTTTTTGTTAACTCGGCATATTTTGCGCTTTTTCGCTTTGTGCACCATGCACAACTATACAAAATAGTTTTCATTGAATAGCTACAAACCAAAGCGCCGTTGGTTTTTGTGAAACTTTGATAAATTCCAACCCGTTTTTCTGACAAAAATCACATATACAAAGTCCTTTTAAAATGGTATAATAAACGTATATGCGCTTATTTTTCGGTTTGCGCTTTTATCGAGGAGGTAATATATGAAACTACACGGTATACATGTGCCGCACAAAAAAAACACGGCGCAGCTGCCGCCCGTGAGGCTTGAGCCGCCTAAGACCGTGGCTATTCCGATGTCGATGCACATCGGCAGACCGGCAAAGCCGGTCGTAAAGCGCGGCGACGAGGTGAAGGTGGGCACGCTGATCGCCGAAGCGGACGGCTACATCTCGGCTCCGATACACTCGAGCGTTTCGGGCAAGGTGCAGAAAATTGACGAAATCACAATCATGAACGGCTCCAAGGTGCCCTGTATCCTGATAGACAGCGACGGCTTGCAGACTCCCGACGATAGTATCACTCCGCCCGAGGTTCACGACCTCGAAAGCTTTATCGACGCGGTGAAAAACAGCGGTTCGGTAGGTCTGGGCGGCGCGGGATTTCCGACCTTCGTGAAGTTCGTCACAAAGGACCTCTCGGTTTTTAAGTACGTAATCATAAACGCCGCCGAGTGCGAACCGTACATAACCTCGGACACGCGCACCATGCTCGACCGCACGGATTCCATTCTGCGCGGAATTGAGGCGATGAAAAAGTACCTCGGCGTAAAGAACTTCATCATCGGCATTGAGAACAACAAGCCCGAGGCTATCGCCAAAATGCAGGAGCTTACCTCAAAGACCGACGGCGTGACCGTTAAGGTGCTGCCTGCGATGTACCCTCAGGGCGGCGAGAAGGTGCTGATCTACAACTGCACCGGAAAGATCGTTCCAAAGGGCGGTCTGCCGCTGGACGTGGGCGCGATCGTAATAAACGTCACGACCCTCGCGTTCATCGCGGAGTATCTGCAGACGGGAATGCCGCTTGTTGAAAAGTGCGTGACCGTTGACGGCAGCGCGGTAAAGGAACCCAAAAACGTTATCGCACCGATCGGAACGATGATCGGCGACCTGCTCGAGGCTGCGGGCGGCTGCAAAGAGGAGCCTGCGAAGGTGCTCTACGGCGGTCCCATGATGGGTATTGCCGTGCCGTCGCTCGACAGCCCGATTCTCAAGAACACAAACGCTGTAATCGCGATGGACAGCCGCGAGGCGAAGCCGCCAAAGACAACTCCGTGCATCAACTGCGGCTCGTGCATCAACCACTGTCCATTAAAGCTCGACCCGCGCGAGATAGCGATCGCCTACAAGACAAACGACGCGGAGTCGCTCGAAAAGCTCTGCGTTGACCTCTGCATGGAGTGCGGCTGCTGCTCGTACATCTGCCCGGCGCACAGACCGCTGGTTCAGACCAACAAGCTCGCAAAGTTCGTGCTCAGGCAGTATCAGAACAGCAAAAAGGAGGGCAAATGATGAACAAGCTGATTTCAAGCGTTTCGCCCCACTTCCACACGCCGCGCAGCACTCAGATGATAATGCTCGACGTTATCATCGCGCTCGCACCCGCCGAAATCGCCGCCGCGGTCATCTTCGGATGGCGCGCGCTGCTCATCGTGGCGGTATGCGCTGGCACCTGCGTGCTCTCGGAGTTCCTCTTTGAGAAGCTCTGCAAAAGAGAAAACACGATCTCCGACCTCTCGGCTGTCGTGACGGGAATGCTCCTCGCGTTCAACCTGCCCGTGACCATTCCGATATGGCAGGCGGCGCTCGGCAGCGTTATCGCGATAATCGTGGTAAAGCAGCTCTTCGGCGGCATCGGTCAGAACTTCGCGAATCCTGCGATCACCGCGCGAATCATCATGCTCGTCGCGTTCTCGGGCGACATGACCACGTGGATCGCTCCGGGCGGCTTCTTCACCGACGTCAACGCCTCCACAAGCGCCACTCCGCTTAAAGCAATGACCGACGGAACCGACCTGCCCTCGTATCTCGACCTCTTCCTCGGCAGACACGGCGGCTCCCTCGGCGAGACCTGCGCGCTTGCGCTCATCCTCGGCGGCGTTTACCTGCTCGTCCGCCGCGTTATAAGCTGGCACACTCCCGTCGCGTTCATCGGCACCGTCGCGCTTATGTCGCTCGTCTGCGGCAAGGACGTTTTGGGTCAGGTGCTTTCGGGCGGTCTGCTGCTCGCGGCGTTCTTCATGGCGACCGACTACGCCACCACCCCCAACACAAACCTGGGCAAGATTATCTTCGGCGTAGGCTGCGGTCTTATCACGATACTAATCCGCTTCTGGGGCAACTACCCCGAGGGCGTAAGCTACTCGATACTTATCATGAACATCCTCACGCCCTACATCTCAAAGCTCACGCGCTCAAAGCCGCTGGTGGGAGGTGTTGAGGAATGAAAGACATAGTAAAGCCCATCGCGGTGCTCGGCGCAATCTGCCTTGTCGTGACCGCGCTGCTGGCGTTCATAAACTCCGTCACCTCGCCCATCATCCTCGCCGCCGAGCAAAAGGCAGCCGAGGAAGCAAGGCTTGAGGTAATGCCCGAGGCAAAGAGCTTTGAACAGATAAACGCGGAGCTTCCCGAGGGAGTCACCGAAGCCTACCTCGCCGACAACGGCGGCTATGTTTTCATGCTGACAACAAAGGGCTACGGCGGCGACATCAAGCTCATCTGCGGCATTCTCGACGGAAAGCTCACCAAGATAAAGACCCTCTCTCACAACGAGACGAGCGGCATTGGCTCGAAGGTCGTCGCGAGCGATTACGGCGACAATTATATAGGAAAGACCGCCGGCGATTACTCCGAGGTAGACTCTGTAACCGGCGCGACGATTTCCTCAAAGGCGTACAAAAAGGCTGTCGGAAACGCCTTTGACGCATACGATCAACTGACAAAGGAGGCGAAGTGATGAACACCCTGCAAAATTTCTCGAAGGGTCTTGTTAAGGAGAACCCCGTACTCGTTCTCGTTCTCGGCACCTGCCCCACTCTCGCCACCTCGACGAGCATTTCAAACGCGCTGGGCATGGGCTTGGCGGCTACCGTCGTTCTGCTCTGCTCAAACGTCGTTATCTCCGCGCTGCGCAAGGTCATTCCCGACAAGGTGCGCATTCCCTGCTACATCGTGCTTATCGCAGGCTTCGTGACGATGGTTCAGATGCTCGTAAAGGCGTTCGCGCCTGCTCTGGACGCGGCTCTCGGAATTTATCTGCCGCTGATAGTCGTTAACTGCATCATCCTCGGCCGCGCCGAGATGTTCGCGAACAAGAACAAGATTTTTGACTCGGCTGTCGACGCTCTCGGCATGGGCGCAGGCTTTACCCTCGCGCTCAGTCTGATGGCGCTTATCCGCGAGGTTTTCGGCAACGGAACCTTCTTCGGTCTGCCCATCCCCGTTCTCGCCGACAACCACATTTCAATCCTGACAATGGCTCCCGGCGGCTTCTTTGTTTTCGGTCTGCTTATCGCGGCGGTCAACAAGTTCTCCGCTAACAAGCCGAAGAAACAGGATTTCGGCTGCACCGGATGTCCGTCGGCTGAGGTCTGCTCGCACTCCTGCGTGAACAGAGAGGAGGCTGCGGCTAATGACTAAGCTTATCATCATCCTGCTCTCGGCGGTATTTATCAACAACTACGTGCTTTCGCGGTTCCTCGGAATCTGTCCGTTCCTCGGCGTTTCAAAGAAGCTCGACTCCGCAACGGGAATGAGCCTTGCGGTAATCTTCGTCATGCTGATGGCGACCGCCGCGACGTACCCGATACAGATATATCTGCTCGACCCCAACGGTCTGGGATATTTGCAGACTATCGTATTCATCCTCGTTATCGCGGCACTGGTTCAGCTCGTCGAGATAGTTCTCAAGCGGTTCGTGCCCTCGCTGCACAAGTCCCTCGGCGTTTACCTGCCGCTTATCACCACCAACTGCGCGGTGCTCGGCGTTACTATCCTCAACATCGACGAGGGCTACACCTTCCTTGAGGCGATGGTCAACTCCCTCGGAAGCGGTCTGGGCTTCTTCCTCGCGATGGTCATGTTCTCGGGAGTGCGCTCGGTGCTCGAAAAAGCCGACGTGCCCAAGAGCTTCAAGGGTCTGCCGATCACGCTCGTTGCGGCGGCTATCGTTTCGCTGTCGTTCTTAGGCTTCGGCGGCGTTATTGAAAATCTGTTCGCGTAAGGAGGAAGTTACATGGAAGCGATTCTCACGGCG
>CACXAO010000065.1 GCA_902765625.1 uncultured Ruminococcus sp.
GTGTGCGGTTTTTTCAACATTTTTCCACATAACTGCTGCAAAAAAGAGGGCGCTGTGAAGTCGGAAGCTTTTAGCTTCGTTTCTTCACAGCGCCTTTTTCCTCACTCTTCTCACCCCCGGCGGCGAGCTTCTTCTGCAGCTCCTCTCTGCCGACGGCAAGCATAAGCTTTATTCTGTTCTCCTGATTGACCTTCGGCGCGCCGGGGTCGTAGTCGATGGTCACGATGTTGGCGTTCGGGCGGATCTCCTTTATCTTGCGGATAGCGCCCTTGCCGTTAATGTGGTTTGGCAGGCAGCCGAACGGCTGGGTGCAGACGATGTTCTCGTAGCCGGTGTCGGCAAGCTCGATCATCTCGGCGGTGAGCAGCCACCCCTCGCCCATCTTGCTGCCGTAGCCGATTACGCCCTTGACAAGCTCCTTGGTGTGGGCGTACTGATGCGGAGGAACGAAGTTGAACCGCTTTGCCGCCTCGACCATCAGCGTTTCGAGCTTTGTCACGTAGTCGAGCAGCGCCTTGCAGAATTCGTACTTGAGACGGTTGCCGCCGAACATCTTGTAGTCCTCAAGGCGGTTGTCGACCTTGAACGAGGCAAAGCCCATCAGACCCGGAACGCAGACCTCGCAGTCCTGCTCGGCGAGGAAGTCCTCAAGGCCGTTGTTAGCCATCTTGGAGTATTTGACGTAGATCTCGCCGACGATGCCCACCTTGACCTTGGGCACGCGGTTGACCGGGATCTTTGAGAAATCCTTTGTCAGCTTGTGAAGCGTCTCGTCGATCTCCTCGAGCGTGTAGCCCTTGCCCTCGATGAGCATTTCAGCCAGACGGTCGCTCCATCTGTCGACAAGAGCCATCGTCTCGCCCTTGTTCACCTCATACGGCTTTATCTGGTTGGCGAGGAGCATGAGCTGGTCGCCGTAAACAAGACCGCCGACGAAGCGTCTGATAAGCGGAAGTGTGAGCGAAAAGCCGGGGTTCTTCTCCATTCCGAACGAGAGAGAGATGACCGGCACGAACTCAAAGCCCGCCTTTTTGAGAGCCTTGCGCAGCAGGAAGATGTAGTTTGACGCGCGGCAGCCGCCGCCTGTCTGGGTTATCATGAGGGCGGTTTTGTGCACGTCGTATTTTCCGCTCTGCAGGGCGTGGATGAACTGACCGATTACGAGCAGCGCCGGATAGCAGGTGTCGTTGTGGACATATTTCAGACCCGTCTGAGCGATTTCGGGGCCTGTGGTCTCGAGCAGCTCCGCCTTGTAGCCGTAGTGGACAAAGACGTTTTTGAGCATTTTAAAATGTATGGGCGCCATGTTGGGCATGAGTATCGTATACTCGCGCTTCATCTGCTTGGTAAACAGCAGCCGCCCTGTTTTTTTGTCATACTTCAAATCTGCCATAAGTATTCCTTCTGTCAGTCTTATTAGTTGGTAGTTGGTAGTTGGTTAGTTGGTAGTTGATAGTTGGTAGTTGGTAGTTGGTTAGTTGGTAGTTGGTTAGTTGGTAGTTGGTAGTTGGTTAGTTGGTAGTTGGTAGTTGGTTAGTTGGTAGTTGGTAGTTGGTAGTTCGTAGTGACAGCCCTTGTGGCTGTCAGCTGTCAGCAGTCGGTAGTTTGCAGTAAATGAAAAATACTGCTTGGAGCGAAGCGAACCTTCACTGACCGCTAATCGTTATCGATCGCGGCGAGCAGGCTTCGGATCCTGATCTTGACCGCGCCGAGATTTGTGATTTCGTCTATCTTGATCTGCGTGTAGATCTTGTTCTTTTCCTCAAGTATCTCGCGAACCTCGTCGGTCGTGATAGCGTCAACGCCGCAGCCGAAGGACACGAGCTGCACAAGCTCCATATCCCTGCGCGTGGTGACGTACTTTGCCGCCGCATACAGACGCGAATGGTACGTCCACTGGTTGAGAACGCCTGTGTAGAAGCGGTCGACGCGTGAGGAAACAACGTCCTCGCTGACGATCGCGACGTCAAACCCCGCGATGAGCTTGTCGATACCGTGGTTGATCTCGGGGTCGATGTGGTAGGGTCTGCCCGCGAGAACAAAGATTTTCTTGCCGTCGTGCTCAGCCTTGCGGATGATCTCGTCGCCCTTAGCCTGAACCTTGGCGCGGTAACGCTCCTGTTCCTCGTAAGCCTTCTTCGCCGCGGCCCTCACCTCGTTGAGCGTGATGTCCGGGAAGTAGAAGCTCAGGCGCTCGTACGCCTTCTTGGGGAAGTCCTTGGGGCGGTGGATGCCGAAGTACTCCTTGATGAAGTTGACCTTCTTGACGTCCTTCATGTTGTTGCGGATAACCTCGGGGTAATAGGCGACGACGGGACAGTTGTAGTGGTTGTCGCCGAGGTGCTCGTCGAAGTTGTAGGACAGGCACGGATAGAAGATCGTCTCTATCCCCTCGTCGATCAAAGTCTGAACATGACCGTGCATGAGCTTTGCCGGGAAGCAGACCGTGTCGCTCGGAATGGTCTGCTGACCGCGCTGATAGAGCTTGCGGTTCGAGAACTGAGAATGCACGACCTCGAATTTCAGCTCGGTGAAGAAGCGGTACCAGAACGGGTACAGCTCGAACATATTCAGTCCCATCGGGATGCCGAGCTTGCCGCGGATTCCCTCAACGGGACGGTAGGTCTCGAGCAGGCGGAGCTTGTACTCGTACATATTCATGCCGGTAGCCGGCGCTTTTTTTGTAATCGGACGCTCGCAGCGGTTGCCCGCGATGAACTTTCTTCCGCCGCCGAAGGAATTGATCGTAAGGCGGCAGTTGTTGTTGCACAGGCCGCAGTTCGTCACCTTGATCTCGTGAACGAAGTTCTGCAGCGCCTTTGAGTCCGAAAGGCTGCTCTTGCCGCTGCCCTTCGACTTTTTCATGGAGTAGAGAGCCGCGCCGTAAGCGCCCATCAGACCCGCGATGTTCGGTCTGACGACCTCTACGCCCATCTCCATCTCGAACGCGCGGAGCACCGCGTCGTTGAGGAAGGTTCCGCCCTGAACGACGATCTTCTTGCCGAGCTCGTCGGGGCTTGAGGCGCGGATAACCTTATATAAAGCGTTTTTCACGACGCTCAGCGACAGACCTGCCGAGATATCCTCGATGGTCGCGCCGTCCTTCTGCGCCTGCTTAACGCTCGAATTCATAAATACCGTGCAGCGCGAGCCGAGGTCGACGGGTCGCTTTGCGAACAGACCGAGCTTTGAGAATTCCTCAATGCCGTAGCCGAGAGCGTTTGCGAAGGTCTGCAGAAAGCTTCCGCAGCCCGATGAGCACGCCTCGTTGAGGAAGATGTTGTCGATCGCGCCGTTGTGTATCTTGAAGCACTTGATGTCCTGACCGCCGATATCGATGATAAACTCAACGTCGGGCATAAAATACTTTGCCGCCGTGAAGTGCGCGATGGTCTCTACGATGCCGTAATCCACGTCGAAGGCGTTGCGGATAATGTCCTCGCCGTAGCCCGTGACCGCCGACGAAGCTACGTCGAGTCCGGGATTGATCTCGTAGACCTCCTCGAGAAACGCCTTGATTATCTCAACGGGGTTTCCCTTTGAGGGCAGGTATTTGGAGTAGAGCATTTCGCCGTCGGAGTTGAGCACAACGCCCTTGACGGTGGTCGAGCCGGCGTCCATTCCGATGTACGCCCTGCCCTTGTAGCCCTTGAGCTCCTTTTGCTTAACGTCAGCCTTTGAGTGGCGCAGGCAGAAGCTGTCGTACTCGTTTTTGCTGATAAAAAGCGGCTGATTGAACGCGAAGTTGCCCGAGCCGTGGTAGTTTTTGACAGCCTCGATCACCGCGTCGAAGTTGATTTTCTGTTCGGCGCAGAGAGCGGCTCCGCAGGCAACGTAGTAAAGCGAATTTTCGGGACAGATACCCTTGGTGCCGAGGGTGCGGTCAAAGCAGCTGCGCAGCTCGCTCATGAACGTGAGCGGACCGCCGAGGTAGACGATCTGACCCTCGATCTCTCTGCCCTGCGCAAGACCCGCGACGGTCTGGCTGACTACCGCGTTGAAAATACTCTCGGCGATATCGCTCTTGCGCGCGCCCTGATTGAGCAGCGGCTGGATATCCGTTTTAGCGAACACGCCGCAGCGCGACGCGATTGTATATGTCTTTTCATACTGCTTGGCGAGGTCGTCCATCTCCTCGAGCGGCACGTTGAGCAGGGTCGCCATCTGGTCGATGAACGCTCCCGTACCGCCGGCGCAGGTGCCGTTCATGCGCACCTCGAGGCCGTTTGTCAGAAAGAGTATCTTTGCGTCCTCGCCGCCCAGCTCGATAACAACGTCGGTGCCGGGAATGAAGGTGTTCGCGGCGACTCTGGTGGCGTAAACCTCCTGAACAAAGTCGATGCCGCAGTCCTGAGCAACGCCCATTCCGGCAGAACCCGAAAGCGCGACAAGAGCGTTTTCCGCACCCTTGATCTCGCGGCGGACGCGGTCGAGCAGCTCCGCGATTTTTTCGGTGATCTGGGAGTAATGGCGCTCGTATGTGCTGTAAATCAGCTTGTTGTCCTCATCGAGCACGACGCACTTGATCGTGGTCGAGCCGATATCAAGTCCTAATCTCAAATAGTACGCCTCCCGTTACGCCGATTTCGCGGCATAGTAATCCTTGTTCATCTGCTGCATAACGTCTTTTTCGGACGTGTCCTCCGCGTTGTCTAAGAGCACAAGCACAAAGCCCGTTTCTCTGTCGACGGAGAGATACGTGGTAAACGGCGGCAGATTGCCTGCGTGGTGGACGATTCCGTGGTTTTCATCGAGCATTACGCCGTAGCCGTAGCCGGCGTTCTCGTAGTTGGCGGTCATTTTCGTGATGATCAAGTCTGAGAGAACCTTGTTTTTGCCGTTGATGAACTCGTTCGCCCAGATCGTCAGATCCTTCGCGGTCGACATCATATCGCCCGAGCCGTAGGCTGCCGCGGGATACGTAACAAAGGCGTACTTCGTTTCGCCCATGCCGCTTGCAACGGTCAGGTCGGTTTTGTTCCATGTGTCGCCGAAGCCGGTGCTGTTCATGCCCAGCGGAGAGATGATTTTCTCGTTGATGTAATCCTCGTAGCTCTCGCCGCTCACCTTCTCGATGACCTCGGCGAGGAGGAAGTAGTTTGTATTGCTGTAGGTAAAGTTGAGGTCGGGCGCAGGAGTTGTGTTTTCGAGGATCCACGTTTCCATAGCCGCCCTGTTTTCATCGGCGGAATTGTCGGCGGTCACTCCGATGCTCTCGGGAACATAGGCGCCTTCGAGCATCGCGTCGGTGTAGTCCGCAATACCCGAGCGCATGCAGAGCAGATGGTGCAGCCTTACGGTATCGCCGCCGCTGTAGTCGGGAAAATACTTGTCGAGAGTATCGTCAACGCTGAGCCTGCCCTCCTCCTCGAGCAGCAGCACGGCAGCCGCGGTGAACTGCTTTGAAAGTGACGCGATATGATATACCGTGTCCGCGTTGTAGCCCTGACCGCTCTCGCTTTCAAAGAGCTTTTCGCCGTTCTGAGCGGCATAAGCCACACCCTCAAATTCGTTCTGCTTTACCGCCGCCCCGAATTTATCGGAAAGACCGCTCAGGTCGCCCGACGCGTCGGTCGCAGCCTGTTCGGTAGTCCCGTTCTCTGAGCTTTGCTGACTCTGCGCGCCGCAGCCGGCAAGCGCGCCTGTCATAACAGCGGCTGCGCACAAAAACGCAATCCACTTTTTCATTCTATCCACCTCGACATAATATACTATAAAAACCGATAATAATCCATAATCATCTTATTATAATTCTTTTTCGCCCGTTTATAATTCCATACGAGAATATTTCTCCTAATTAATGATTATATCACTATTGACAAGGCAGTACAATAGTCAGTTTAAGGAATTTATTCGAATTTCATACTGACTTGTAGATTTCCGGCGCATTTTGCAAAACGGTGCGACCCCCGGCAAAGCAGAAAAATCCCCGAAGCCTGACTGAGCGTCAAACTCCGGGGCAGATATAAATTTTATGAATCCTTTACTCTCAGAATAACCGATCCGTGCGCCGGAAGCTTAAGCTCGGTGCCGCTCAGACCTGCCTTTTCGGCGCCTGTCGACAAATCCGCGACAAGCTCGGGCGTTTTGAGCATTTCGTCGGTGATCGTGAGCTGCTTTGCGTTCTCCGAGTCGAAGTTGTGGAGAATCATAACCTGCTTTCCGTCGTACTCGGTGACAAACGCGCCTACCGTGTCGTCGCCCATGTCGGGAGTAGACGTGATCCTGCCGCGCTGTATCTCGGGATTCTGCAGCTTCGCCTTGATGATTTTGCGGTAGAAGTTGAGCAGCGAATCCTTGTCCTTGAGCTGCTGCTTAACGCCGCCGTTCGTCGGCGGTTCAAAGGTGTCGCCTGCGCCCTGAACGTAGATTTTCGGCATATCGTCGCTGTCAAAGACCATCGGAGTGCGGTAATTCGCGTCGCCCGACGGGTTAGGCGCAGTCATGCCGATCTCCTCGCCGTAGTAGGTGAAGGAGTTGCCCGGGAAGAGCATGTACACCGAAGCGGCGAACTTCTCGTAGTCAAGACCCTTCGACTCAAGCGCGTTCGCGATACGCACCTGATCGTGGTTCGAGAGGAACATCGCGTTGATCTGATCGGGATTTGCACCGCGCATCTTCTTGTCATAGCCGCTGACCTTGGATACAAGCGCCTTGCCCTTCTGCGTGTTCAGCATCTCCATGATAGTGCCGGAGGTGGTGGCATACTTGAATGCGAACTGACTGTCGATGCCGCTCTTGTAAAGGTCCTCGATGTCCGCGTCGCCCGACCATGTTTCGCCGACGATGTAGACCTCGGGATTGATCTCACGGCAGGTGCTCACAAACCATTCGAGGAACTCCTCGCCGTTCGTTTCCTTGTTCGTGTAGAACTTGCAGGCGTCAAGACGGAAGCCGTCGACGCCGCGGTCGAGCCAGAACTTGGCTATTTTGGTGAACTCCTCGCGGGTAGCCTCGGAATTGAGGTTCCATTCGGGCATGGTCTGAGAGAAGTTCGCCTCGCAGGCGTAGTCGCCGAGCGCGACAACCTGCGTGTCGGGACTGAAATAATCCTTCTTGTGTATCTCAAAATACTTGGCGTTGCCGTCGAGGTTGCCGTCCATGACCTCGTCAACCGCCTTTGCAAACAGCGGATTGTTGGACGAGATATGGTTGAGAACGAGATCGATTATCAGCTTTATTCCGCGCTTGTGGCACTCCTCGACGAGGGTGTCGAAGGTATCGAGCGTGCCGAAGGACGGGTCGATGTCGTAGTAATTTTCAACGTCGTACTTGTGGTAGGATTTTGACGGCATGATCGGGGTCAGCCAGATGCCGTCGATACCGAGGTCGTCGCCCTTGTCGGGGTCGCCGTCGTTGAGGTAGTCGAGCTGCGAGATGATACCCTGCAGATCGCCGATAGCGTCGCCGTCGGAGTCGCAGTAGGACTGGGTGAATATCTCATAAAAATTGCGGTACTTGTCGGTTGAAGCGGTCGCCTTGCGGCTGTCCGTAACGTCGCCGCCGCAGCCGCAGAGAACTGCGGAAGCCAGCAGAGCCGCGCATAAAATCAGGGATACGGTCTTTTTCATAAGTGTACCTCATTTGAAAAATAAAGGGCGGCAGCCGTTGACTGCCGCCCGTGTAGAGCATATGAGTTTATACAATTCAATAAAGAGATTAACCCTTTACGCCGCCCGCGGTTACGCCTTCTACATAATAGCGCTGCATGATGAGGAAGAGCGTTGTAATCGGGATAGCAACCATTACGGAGCCCGCGAGGAACTGCTTGTAGTACTCGTTGATAAACTCGGCGCTTACCATTGACTGCAGACCGATAGCAACGGTATACAGCTCACGCTTATCGCCCATGATGATCTTAGCCAGGATGAAGTCGCACCACGGACCGATGAAGGAGGTCAGTACGGTGTAAACTACGATAGGCTTTGACATCGGGAGAATGATCTTCCAGAAAATCTGGTTTCTGGTCGCGCCGTCGATTGTAGCGGCTTCGTCGAGAGCACGCGGAATGGTGTCGAAGAAGCCCTTTGAAATCTGGAAGCCGAGGCCTGCGCCGGAGCTGTAGCAG
>CACXAO010000066.1 GCA_902765625.1 uncultured Ruminococcus sp.
CCTTCCTTCAAGTACAGTATAACAGAAAACGGGAAATTTTGCGGCTTCCGTTTTCATCTCTATTTGTGCCGGTGCCGCACCGGCATGTGGATTAATATGGAAGAGCTGATTCGATTCGACGGCGCTGAGCTTGAATACTTCTCCTTCGGCAGCGGCAAAAGAACGTTTGTCATCCTGCCCGGGCTTGCAACAAGGAGCATTCTGTTCTCGCGGATGATGATCTCCGCCGCCTACAAGAGGTTCTGCGGCGACTTTACGGTCTACGTCTTTGACCGCCGCAAAAATATTCCGCCGCAATACTCCGTCCGCGACATGGCGCGCGACGCCGCTGACGCAATGCGCTGCCTCGGACTGAAAAACGCCGATATCTTCGGCGCTTCTCTGGGCGGAATGACGGCGCAGTACATCGCGATCGACTCTCCTGAGCTTGTGCGGAGTCTGGTTCTCGGGTCAACCGCCGCGAGGGTCAATCCTCGTCTGCTGGAGGTCTCCGAAAAGTGGGCGTCCGCCGCCGACAGCGGCAATCTCGACGCGCTGACGGATAGCTTTCTCGGGCTGCTCTACTCCGACGCGACGATCGAAAAATACGGCGACCTGCTCGCGAGGATGAACGACGGTCTGACCGCAGAGGAGCTAAGGCGGTTCTCGGTTCAGGCGAGGGCGATAACGGACTTTGACGCTTACAGCGAGCTTGACAAAATCCAATGTCCGACGCTGGTTCTGGGCGTTGAGGGCGACAAGGTGGTCACAGCCGAAGCGTCGCGCGAAATCGCCGGAAAGCTGGGCTGCGAGCTGTACCTCTACCCCTCCGACTACGGCCACTGCGTCTTTGACGAGGCACACGATTACAAGGACAGGATACTTAACTTTTTATACAAACACTGATTGACTAATGAGAGGTGATTGAGTAATGAACGAATTTTACTACAAGGACGCGCTGAAGCTCGGTCAAAAGGAAGCGCGCGCCTGCGCGTTCAAGGGTCATTCTCCGTGTCTGCCGGTACTTGAGGACTTTGTTCCCTCGGCTGCTATCAACACGGGTATCGACCTCGGACTTGTGCAGATACCGGCGGAGCTTATCGTCGGCACCAAAACCCGCGGCAGAGTTAACGCCTTTGCGCCTAACTTCATGCCCGTTCTCGACGAATCGACCGAGTTTGCCGACAAGTGGGAAAGGCTCTGTCAGGCGCACGTTACCGAGGGCATCCGCGACCCGATCAAGGCGTATGAATACATGAACCGCTTCTATGTTGAGGAGGGCAACAAGCGCGTAAGCGTGCTCAAGTTCTTTGACGCGGTCACAATCGTAGGCCACGTTATCCGCATTATGCCCACGGGCAGCGGCGACGAGGTCGATTTGTACAACGAATTCCTCGACTTTTACAAGCTGACCAAAATCAACTTCCTCGAGTTCACCAAGAAGGGCAGCTACGCTCTGCTTTTGAAGGCTCTCGGCAAGGCTGTGGGCGAGGAATGGACCGACGACGAGAAGAGCCGCTTCACCGGCACCTACTACTACTTCAAAAAGGCGTATATCCAGAACGGCGGCGAGAAGCTGCAGTCCACCGTCGGCGACGCAATGCTCAGCTATATTATGATCTACGGCTACCACGAGCTCAAAGCCTCGGACACCGCCGACATCAAAAAGAACCTCAGCAAGATGTGGCAGGAGGTTGAGCTGCACGCAGAGGAGGAACCGATCGAGGTCAAGACCGATCCGCCCGAGGAAAAGAAACAGGGCGTTATCTCAAAGATGATCTCCGCCGCTATTCCGAAGTCCGTTCTGAAGGTCGCGTTCATTCACGACGGCACTCCCGAACGCTCCGGCTGGATACACGACCACGAAAAAGGCAGACGGTACGTTGAGCGCATTTTTGAGGAGAAGATCCAGACAATGCCGTATTACGACGCTATGGAAAACGATCCTCTCAAGGTCATTGAGGAGGCGATCAGTGACGGCGCAGAGCTTATCTTCACCACCTCGCCGCGTCTTGCTCAAGCAAGTCTGAGGGCGGCGGTAGAGCACCCCGAGATCAAGATCATGAACTGCTCGCTCAACAAATCGCACCGCTACATCGCTTCCTACTACACAAGAATGTACGAGGCGAAGTTTATTCTCGGCGCTATCGCAGGCTCGCTCACAAAGAGCGACAAGCTCGGCTACGTCTGCGACTACCCGATCTACGGTCAGATCGCCGGCATCAACGCCTTTGCTCTCGGCGCTCAGATGGCTAATCCGCGCGCTAAGGTCTACCTCGAATGGTCGGCTGTCGACGGTGCGAGAGCTGCCGCCATGAAACTCGTTGAACAGGGCATTCACTATATCTCGTCGCAGGACACCGCGCGCTTCCGCGAGGACGACCGCGAGCTTTACGGACTCTCGTACATCAACGGCGAGCGTTCCGAGCTGATCGCGAACCCCGTCTGGAAGTGGGGCGTTTACTACGAGCAGATTCTCCGCCGTTTCCTCAACAAGACGATGCAGGAGGAGTACGAGGAGAGCAGCAAGGCGCTCAACTACTACTGGGGCATGTCGGCAGGCGTTGTCGACGTCGTCTACTCTCCGAAAATGCAGCGCGCCTCAAAGCGTTTTGCCGACTTTTTGCGCGACGGAATTATTCAGAACGTCTGCACTCCGTTCCTCACTCCGCTCTACAAGCAGAGCGGCGAGGCTATCGGCGTTGGTCAGAAGTCGCTCGCGCTCGACCAGATAATCAGCATGGATTACCTTGTTGAGAACGTAGTCGGCACGATTCCGCAGTACGGCGACCTCAACCCGATGGGCAAGGCGACGGTTGACACCGCAGGCGTGGAGCCTGCACAGGAGCCTGCTCAGGAGGCCGCTCAGGAAGCCGCTCAGGAGGCGGAGGAAGCTAAGGAGAACGCGGAAGGCGGTGAACAGGCGCAGGAAACGGAGGCGGTTGAGGAATGAGGATTTTAGCCGTTTCCGACATCGAATCAAAGTCGCTGTACGACTTCTTTTCTCCCGAAAAGGTGGAGGGCGTTGAGCTGATCATCGGCTGCGGAGACCTCAGAGAGGAATATCTGGAGTTTCTGGTGACGATGATTAACGTCCCTCTGCTCTACATACACGGCAACCACGACGACCACTTCAAGCGCGAACCCGAGGGCTGCGTCTGCATTGACGACAAGTTTTATGAGTACAAGGGCATCCGGTTTGTCGGCTTGGGCGGCTCCTTCCGCTACAGAGACGGCAAGTATATGTACACCGAGGGCGAGATGAAACGCAGGATTTTCAAGCTCATGCCCAAGCTTCTCTTTCACAAGGGGTTCGACGTGCTCGTCACCCACTGTCCGGCGCGGCACCTTAACGATTTCGACACCATCACCCACCGCGGCTTCGACTGCTTCAACAGGCTTTTGGAAAAGTACAAGCCAAAGCTCTTTATGCACGGTCACATCCACCGCAACTACGGCGCGCGCATTCCGCAGAAATCCGACCACAACGGCACCCTCGTTATCAACGCGTCAGACTACTGCATTTTCGACATCGACATATAATACATAACAAAGGCTCCGCGTCTGCGGAGCCTTGCTTTATATCAGCATTTGGTCAAATTCGTAGAGCGCCTCGTTGATCTCGAAGCGGTCGTAGTTGCCGCGGCTGATGAAGAATTCAATTATTATGTCAAACTTGCTGCTGTGCGAGAGCGCGAAGCCTGCCTTCATCAGCAGCTCCCTTGTCTCGTCAAGACTCAGCTCAAGCGCGACCGCGAGTGCTACGGCGGTCTGCCGGCTCGGCTTGTAGAGGCGGTTTCCGCGCAGCTTTGAGAACAGCTTGCGGTCGAGCTGCGCCTTTTTGTAGCACTGCGCGTCGGTCATTCCTCTCTCGTCGATTTTGCGCATGACCATCTCGGAAAAGCTCTCGTCAATACCCATCAGCGCCTCGTCAAGACTCCTAGCCGCACCCGGCGTGCGCGCACCCTGCATCGGCGCGTCCATTCGCGGAGCAAAACAGGAATCCCTGTGCGGCTTCGGCGCGTAAAGCGGCTTTTCGCGCTTCGCAAATTCCTCCGGTCTCGGACTCGGCGCGGTATATGTAATCTCGTTTTCAACCTGCGGCGCGACGCACCGATCCTCACAGAGCTTTTCGGCAGTCAAATCAGACGCGGTAAGGCGGCTGTCGATATAAAGCTTTAACTGAGCGAGAATTTCGGGTTCAAGGCGTTTTTTGCGGCGGCTGCGGAATTTCGGGAACATCAGAATCACCTCTTTATGAGGGAATTATAACACTTATGATGATTTTATGCAAGAAAAACGCCCGCGGAAATACCGCAGGCGTTTGGTTTTATATCAGATTACGTTGGTCTCGTCAAAGCCTTCGTCAGCCGTTTGGGCGGAGTTGTCAAGCTCGACCTTTGAGTAACGCGACATACCGGTTCCCGCGGGAATCAGCTTACCGATGATTACGTTCTCCTTAAGACCTACAAGCGGGTCTGCCTTGCCCTTGATGGCAGCCTCGGTGAGCACTCTGGTGGTCTCCTGGAAGGAAGCCGCCGACATAAAGCTGTCGGTTGCGAGCGCAGCCTTGGTGATACCGAGGAGAAGCTGGGTGAAGGTAGCCTCTCTGAGGCCTTCCTCGCCTGCGGCAACGCGCTTTTTGATCTGCTCGTTCTCGTAGAGGACGTCGTTCTTGTCGTAGGTCTGACCCGAGAGGAAGCCCGTGTCGCCTGCGTCGTCGACCTTTACCTTGCGCATCATCTGGCGCACGATAACCTCGATGTGCTTGTCGTTGATTTCAACACCCTGCAGACGGTAGGTCATCTGAACCTCTGAGATCAGGTAGTTCATAACAGCCTCGGGTCCGAGAATGTCGAGAATGTCGTGCGGATTGACCGCGCCGTCGGTGATTTTGTCACCCTTGCGGATCTGGTCGCCCTCCATAACCTTAACGCGGAAGCCGAAGGGAATCAGATAGGTTCTCTCGTCGCCGGTCTCCTTGTTGTAGATGACCGCGTGACGCGCGTTCTTGATTTCCTCGAAACGCACCTCGCCGTCGATTTCGCTGATGATTGCGAGGCTCTTGGGACGTCTTGCCTCAAAGAGCTCCTCAACACGCGGAAGACCCTGTGTGATATCCTCGCCGCCTGCGACGCCGCCGGTATGGAAGGTACGCATGGTGAGCTGTGTACCGGGCTCGCCGATGGACTGAGCCGCGATGATACCAACAGCCTCGCCGACCGTAACGGGCATGCGGTTCGCAAGGTTAGCGCCGTAGCACTTGCGGCACGCGCCGTGCTTGGCGCGGCAGGAGAGGATGGAGCGGATCTTGATGCTCTTAACGCCGGACTCAACGATGATGTCAGCCTCGCGGTCGCCCATCATAACGTCCTTGGAAACGAGAACGTTGCCGTTTGAATCGCAGAAATCGTCGAGCAAATATCTGCCGAGCAGACGCTCGCGGAGAGGCTCGATAACGTTGGAGCCGCTTGCCACGATGTCGAAGATCTCGACGCCCTCGGTGGTGCCGCAGTCCTCGTCGCGGATGATGACCTCCTGCGAAACGTCGACAAGACGACGGGTAAGGTAACCCGAGTCGGCGGTACGGAGCGCGGTATCGGCAAGACCCTTACGCGCGCCTCGCGAGGAGATGAAGTATTCGAGAATGTTAAGACCCTCACGGTAGTTGGCTCGGATAGGAATTTCGATCGTCTTACCGGAGGTGTTCGCGATAAGACCGCGCATACCTGCGAGCTGACGGATCTGGCTCATACTACCACGCGCACCGGAATCCGCCATCATGAAGATGGGGTTGTAGCGGTCGAGGTTGCCCTGAAGCTTGTTGGTAACGTCCTCGGTAGCCTGGTTCCAGATTTTGAGGATCTCCTCGTAACGCTCCTCCTCGGAACGCAGACCGAGCATGTATTCCTCGCGGATCTCGTCGACTTCCTTTTCGGCGGCGGCGATGATCTCTTTCTTCTCGGGCGGGATAACCGCGTCGCAAACCGCAACGGTAATAGCGCCCTTTGTGGAGTACTTGTAGCCCTGAGCCTTGATGTCGTCGAGGAGCATGCTGGTGCGGGCTGTGCCGTGCTTCTTGATGCACGCGTCTATAATCTTCTTCAGGCCGCCCTTGCCTACAAGGAAATCGACCTCGAACTTAAACAGGTTGTCGGGATTGCTTCTGTCTACAAAGCCGAGATCCTGCGGAATAGGATTGTTGAAAATGATTTTACCGATCGTGGTGTCCACAATGCCGGTTTTGATCTCGCCGTCGATCTCAAGCTCGCGGCGAACCTTGATCTTGGAGTGAAGCTCGATAACGCCTGTCTGGTACGCCATCATGACCTCGTCCACGTTGCGGAATACCTTGCCTTCGCCGCGCTCGCCGTCCTTGTCGAGGGTGAGGTAGTAGGAACCGAGGATCATATCCTGGGTAGGAACGGCAACGGGCTGACCGTCGGAGGGCTTGAGCAGGTTGCCTGCCGCGAGCATGAGGAAGCGTGCCTCAGCCTGAGCCTCCGCGGAGAGCGGTACGTGAACCGCCATCTGGTCGCCGTCGAAGTCGGCGTTGAACGCGGTACATACGAGCGGATGGAGCTTGATGGCTCTGCCCTCTACGAGCACCGGCTCGAACGCCTGAATGCCGAGGCGGTGAAGCGTTGGCGCACGGTTGAGCATTACGGGGTGACCCTTGATCACGACCTCAAGAGCGTCCCATACGTTCTCCTTGGCTCTCTCGACAGCCTTACGGGCTGACTTGATGTTCTGCTCCGCCTTTGTCTCGACAAGGCGCTTCATTACGAAGGGCTTGAACAGCTCAAGAGCCATCTCCTTGGGCAGGCCGCACTGGTAGATCTTCAGCTCAGGGCCTACGACGATAACCGAACGTCCGGAGTAGTCGACGCGCTTGCCGAGAAGGTTCTGACGGAAGCGTCCCTGCTTACCCTTGAGCATGTCGGAAAGCGACTTGAGCGCGCGGTTGTTGGGGCCTGTAACGGGTCTGCCGCGTCTGCCGTTGTCGATGAGAGCGTCTACGGACTCCTGGAGCATGCGCTTCTCGTTGCGGATAATGATCTCGGGAGCGTTGAGCTCGAGGAGCTTTTTGAGACGGTTGTTTCTGTTGATAACGCGGCGGTAGAGGTCGTTGAGGTCGGAGGTCGCGAAACGGCCGCCGTCGAGCTGAACCATCGGGCGGATATCCGGAGGAATTACCGGTACCACGTCGAGGATCATCCATTCGGGACGGTTGCCCGAAATGCGGAAGCTCTCTACAACGTCGAGTCTTTTGAGAATGCGGACGCGCTTCTGTCCGGTCACGCCCTCAAGCTCCTCGTGGAGCTGTGCCGAGAGCTTTTCGAGGTCGATCTCGGCGAGGAGCTTCTGGATGGACTCTGCGCCCATGCCTGCCTCAAAGTCGTCCTCGTATTTCTCGCGCATATCGTTGTATTCGCTCTCGGAGAGCACCTGATACTTTGCGAGGTCGCGGCAGTCGCCGGGATTTGTAACGATGTACTGCGAGAAGTAGAGCACGTTCTCGAGCACCTTCGGTGAAATATCAAGCATAAGGGCGATTCTGGAGGGAGTGCCCTTGAAATACCAGATGTGAGATACGGGCGCGGCAAGCTCGATGTGACCCATGCGCTCGCGTCTTACCTTTGAACGGGTGACCTCAACGCCGCAGCGGTCGCAGATCTTACCCTTGAAGCGGATTCTTTTGTACTTGCCGCAGTGACACTCCCAGTCCTTGGTGGGTCCGAAGATCCTTTCGCAGAACAGACCCTCGCGTTCGGGCTTGAGCGTGCGGTAGTTGATGGTTTCGGGCTTGGTTACCTCGCCGTATGACCACTCTCTGATCTGATCAGGGGAAGCAAGTCCGATTTTAATTGAATCAAAAACGTTGTTGTCTATCATTTATTCTGCCTCCCTATTAAAGCTCGTCTGTGCCGAAGTCGTC
>CACXAO010000067.1 GCA_902765625.1 uncultured Ruminococcus sp.
GTGTGCGGTTTTTTCAACATTTTTCCACATAACTGCTGCAAAAAAGAGGGCGCTGTGAAGTCGGAAGCTTTTAGCTTCGTTTCTTCACAGCGCCTTTTCTCTTGGAATCAGAATCGCGGCGGATGCATTGAACTACGGAAAATCTTTACCTGACTAAAGCAAAGAAAATTACATTTGAATTTTTTTGTGTGTTATTAATATATTGTTTAGTAAAATTTCTGCATTTAGAACATTTTCATTTTTTTATTTTGTAGTATACTTAATTGTGTATAACTATAGCGGATAATTGAAAAATTTTCTGTCAAGGGTGATAATATGTTCAAAAAGAGATTTATCAAGAAGACCATGAAAAGACTTGTTTCGCTGCTTTTGGTGCTTACGGTAATGATCGGTCTTTTCGTGCCGTTTGATCTTTCGGTGTTCGCAGAAGAAGAGGCAGCGACGGGAAATAGTATTTATGCAATGCTGTATAAATATGTTAATAATCAGTATGAGCTGGTTATACAGAACGGAAACGACGTCGACCTAAATAAAGAGCTTGTCAAAAGCTATTCGGGCTTTGCGGATACGGTTAATACGCAAAAAGAAAGCTGGATAGCGCCTTGGAAAGATGAGAGAAAAGGTATTAAAAGAGTAACTATCCGAGATAAAATCGCCCCGAAGTCAATCGACGGCTGGTTTTATGAGATGACTCAGCTTAAGAGCAGCGAGCTGCTGCATCTCGAAAATCTCGACACTTCCTCATGCGAATATATGCGTTATACGTTTTCGAAGAGCGGGCTTGAAAAGCTTGACTTAAGAAGCTTTGACGTAAGCAAGGTGAAAAGCGCATACGCGACGTTTTTTGTGTGCTCAAGCTTAACAGACCTGAATATTTCGAACTGGACGCTGTCTAATGTGGGCTCTGACGGCTCGGGAAATATGGAAAGCTTTTTACAGGCTACCGGGCTTGAAACTATCGACCTTTCCTCGCTCAATCTTCAAAGATGCCTTAATCTGAGAAGTATGCTAAAAGGCAATACAAAGCTGAAAAATATTATCTTCGGCGAAGTGTTTACTGTCGGAGAACTTACAGAGCAAACAAACCCACAAGTAAGCCTGTATCAAATGTTTGAGGGCTGCACCGCGCTTGAGACGCTTGATTTAAGCTCATGGAATGTGTATTATTGTCAGGATTGCACCAACATGTTTTTGAATTGCTCCGCTCTTACCGACGTCAATTTTGACGGAGGAACGTGGAGTTCGGTTTCCGGTAACGCAATCTATCCAAATGCATTTGAAGGCTGCACTTCACTTGTAACGCTCAAGCCTTCGTTTATGACAAGCTATCTGTTTTCTCCCTCGATATTTAAAGGCTGCGAAAGCCTTAAGGAGCTTGACCTCAGCTCAGTCGGTACAGATGAGAATATTAGACCGGGCTTCAAATATTCCGACTTAAGCAATAAAGCAAATATCTTTGAGGGCTGCGACGAGCTCACTATCGTTACGCTCAGCGCCGGTTGGCCATCAAAAACCGGCTATGCAGGTACAAGCATACCCGTAAAGGGAACGTGGAAGAAGGTTGCGATGGCAGAGATACCTCAGTCGGACGAGGTTGAGGTCGGAACGGTGCTAACCAACGACGAGCTGTTCGGGAAATTTCAGGAAAAATACGCCGGAAAATGGGCAGCCGAGTCGACAATCACATTCAAGGGTAACGGCGGCTCGCCTAACTACCAGACAATTAAGGGCGTAAAGGGAGATTCAATCTCAATCGACCCCGATACTCTCCCTGTCGAGCGCAACGGCTACGATTTTGACGGCTGGTATAAGACAAAAGACTCTCAGGACGGCGAAGAAAAGCTCAAGACCGGCGACGTGATTGACGCTTGGAACTACTACGCCCGCTGGACTCCGCACCACTATACCCTTAAGCTTAACGGCAACGGCGGAAAAGACAAAAACAATAACGGCGAGTTTGTCGCCGACGCAAGCCTCGACTATAACAAATTCTACGAGCTGAGCAATACGGCGTTCTCAAGGGACGGCTACGTGCTTACGAGCTGGAACACCCGACCCAACGGCACAGGCGACAGCTACGCCCCTAACGACTCCGTCTGTATGCTCACCGAAACTCAGAACGGAGAGGTAACTCTCTACGCTCAGTGGTACAAGCCCGACGTAATAATCAGCTTCAGTTCTCACGGCGGTACCGCTGTCGGCGACAAAACCTACACCATTGGTTCGGGCACAACTGTAACCTACGGCGATTCGGGCTTGTCCTACAGATTCCCTGACGAGAATTCAGAGAACGGTTACACCTTCCTCGGTTGGTTTACAGGGGAAACAGGCGGCTCACAAATCACCTCTTCAACTCCTGTCACGGAAAGCTGCACGCTTCACGCCCACTGGGCAAAGAACATCAGCGCGACTTTTAACACAAACGGAGGATGTTTTGACAACAATCCCCAAAAAATAAGCACAACAAAGATTTGTAAATACAACGGAAAGCTCGGCGTTCTTCCGGAACCCGAACACGACTCGGCGTCATTTATGGGCTGGTACACAGCGGTGTCGGGAGGAGATAAAATCACCTCAAATACGGTAATTAAGGCTGATACAAACTACTACGCTCACTGGGGCTTCGCGCCGAAATTTGAAACCTTCGGCGGTAGTTATACTTCTTACCCGAGCGACGGATATCCAATGCAGGAAACTGCAAGCTATACTATCAGCACGCTCCCGACCGTAACAAAGGAAAACAGCGAGTTTTTGGGCTGGTACTTTAATGATGTTAAGGTAAACGAGGGCACCACTCTCGAACTATCGAGCGGCAACATTATCAAGGCAAAATGGAATGATAAAAATAAGCATACCATCACCCTCAATTACAACGACGGTACTGATAAAAAGGATACAGTCAAGGTTTACGAACCGACTGATCTGAAGGAAAACAAAGTTCCTCACTTCTACGATATTCCCGAATGGGCAGGCGACGAGTATGTATTCGTGGGTTGGTACCACGGCAGCTACCAAAGCGGTTCCTTCAAAAGCTATACAAACATCGATACCGATGCAAATGCCGCCTTCAACTTTGAGAACGTGACATTTACCACGGCAAGAAGCGGTGACGACCCGGACTACCATATCTACGCCAAGTGGATCAAGGTCGGAACGGTAAAACAGGATGACGCCGATAAGAACCAGTACGACGGTACATACCGCGGCTTCGGTATCGCAGGAGTTCAGATCCGCCCCAAGACAGTTAAGGTGTTTAACAAAGAAACAGGTCAGTACGTTGACGCGACAATGTACGATGATAACGAACGTGACAAGGACGCTCACGGTTCCGAGTACAGCAGCTCCGCCAAGCCCACCCCCGAGGGTATGCGTTTTGTGGCGTCGCTCAGCGAAAGTCTGATTACAAGCGTCAACGGTATATCGAGGATAAGCAGCTATCCCAATGATGAGATGAATAAGTTCGGCATAGAGTACGGCTATGTTGTCGGCACGGAGGAAAATATTAACACCTTTGTCGGCAATTATCAGGTCAAGGATCCGTCAGCTTATTCGATTAAGTACAACGGTAAAAATGTGAACGGCGTCGACACAAGAGGCTTTGATGATAATAATATTAGAAAGCCTAAGGAAGAGAGAAACGCCGATAACGATTATGCCTACGTTACCAACGTCAACTGCACCTCAAAGCAGGGTACAAATAACAACAGCGGAGTAGTTCTTAAGGATCACCGTAATTTTGATAATTACAGGCTGTATACATTGGTTGTAACCTATGATGATACTGATCCGGCATCTTATAAGGGCGAGAAGATCGCCGCAAGAGCTTATTTCCGCTACTATGACGCGAACGGCAAGCTGAGAGTGTTCTACAACACCTACAAAAAGTCGATGTACAGCGGATGTATGTGCAGCTTTAACCAAGCCTATGCCGCATTCTACGGATAAAAATTTATATTTCACAGCACAAAACAGGAACGGACTCATTATGATTCCGTTCCTGTTTTTACAAACAAAAGGGCATATAGGTTACGCGTCTGCCAATATTTTGAGAGCGAAAAATGCCTAATAAAAACAGCCCGATAAAATCGAGCTGTTTGTGGCGCAGATTAATCAACGAATGCAAGGAGAACTAATTAGGTATAACCGGCAGCTCATACTCATCACTGCCGACAGATTCGCCTATGTGATAGGGATTGCCGAGATCTGCGAGAAAACGCTGTATTTCGGTAACGTCGTTGATATTTATGCTTTTGTCTCCGTTTACGTCGCATGCCTTGATCTGGAAATCCGCGGGCAAATTATAATTCGCAATGTATTTTTGTATCATCGTCGCGTCCGAAATCGTGATCTTTCCGTCGCCGTCCGCGTCGCCGAGCAAGACGTCGTCTTTGCGTTCGGTATAGTAAGAATCCCTTGCCTTGAGTTCATTGAACACATTGTAGTTAAAGTGGTTCTTTAAGATGTAATAAAGGTTACCGGCAAGGGTCATAAAATGGTACATCGGAACATTTTCGGGGTCGCTTCCGTCGCCTTTGTCAATCGTTGCAAAGAAATCCACCTTTAATACCGGAAGCAGCGGTTCAAGCATCGTCCTCAGAGAAGCCTTTATGATCTCATAGCTTTCATCGTCAACAGGCTTGCCGTTTTCCTCGGCGGTCTTGTCGAGATATTTGACGATCAGCGCATAGAGTTTTTCGATGTTCTCCTGAGATTCGGGGTTCATCAGCGCGAGAAATAGGGTAGACGTCGTTTGCTCATCGTTCATCATATCGCTGAACGCCTGCTTAAAGAACGGGATAACCTTTGCTCTTTGCGTTCCATCAAGGTCATAATAAATATTGAGAACCCTTGAAAGGGGTAAGCTGAGCTTCTCCGCATAGGTTTCGCGGCTGATGTTTTGTGAAAGGAAGGAGATTAATTCGTTCAGATAATCGGCAAGATTCACTTCCTGATAATCCGCAACGTGGCTCTCGTTGAATAAATCTAATCTTTTTATCATGATCTTATCGTCCGAAGTGCCGATATACTCCGCAGTGCCGTTGTTGTACAAGTCCCAGCCTCCGGGATACACATGGGTAACAAGATCGCGGCGGTCGATAATATTATGGATGTTCTCATAGACGGTGTCGTCGGCGGAACCGATAGCAGCTTCAAAGGTATAAACATAAATATCATCTGCGGAGGTATAGAACCTTTCCGGCGTTTTGTTAAGCTCTCTGCCGAAAAGATTTGCCACAGCGCCTGAGCGGCTGTATCCCGTTACCCAGTATTTTGCCGAGGTGATACCGCGTCCGGCAATATACTCGCTGACGCGGCTTTCCACGAGAGCCTCCGCGTCCGCAAACGCTTTAATATCGCCCTCGGTTCCCGAAATCAGGTTTGCCGCCATTTCATGATCGTACCCGTCGCCTCTGAGCGCAACGGCAACAACCTCTGTTCCGTGAACGGACTTGTGCGCCAGGATAACTCCCATCGTATCAAGAGAAGTATGATCCATATCGTAGGCCGTGATATCCTGAAAACCGATATTGCTCAGGCTTGCGGCAAAGGTTTCAGCGGGAGTGTCTGAGATTCCTTTTAGCGGAAAAACCAGCGCTGCGGACATGGTGCGAAGATGTTCGTTTGATTCTTTGCCCGATGCGGTAAAGTAGCTGTCGCTGTAATAGTAGTTCTGCTCGCCGGGATCAAAGCCGTCAAAGGTTCTCATTGTAAACGTGCCTTTTATCAGCGCATCCTCCGGCTCAGCCGCGTATACCGCCGGTACAAAGGCTGCCGTCAGGATAAGAACTAACAGCATACAAACTGTCTTTTTTGAGAATAATAAAAAGCGTTTCATTTGATTTGATTTCCTTTCTTCAATTAATTTTATTTTATGTCAAAAGACATCAATATCTATATTCATTATATCGTTTTTTGGGACAGATTTCAAGAGGGTGTTTATGAATGAAAATCAGGCAGGAATTGTTACCTTTACCACCTCATTACATAACGCTCCTAATAATCTTCCATCTGAATATTATTTTAACTGAGGAAGAAAATTAATTCAATAAGCCTTTGAAATATTTTTTAGAATAGGGGTTTCCATTCTGGTACCCCCTATTGAAATTTAAGCAAAAATGAGAAATAATCTAAATGTGCAAAAACAGAAGCCTTTACAAAATTAGGCGTGGTCAGGCATAATCCGAAAGGGGGGAGCGGTTTGGTAAGTTATTATTCTGTTTTGATCATTCTCTGCTGGCTGGCGCTGGCTGGCGCTGGGCGTTCTTTGTGTTCTTGTACATGAAAACAGCTGGATTTCAGGGAAGGATAAGCGTCTTTTTTATCTGACATACGGTATCATAGCGCTGTCTGCCTTCGCGGAATGGCTTGGGGTACAGCTCAGCGGCAACGAGGCGATTGATGTATGGGTGCTTAAGCTGGTGAAGTGTTTTGATTACATTCTTTCTCCGATGGCGGGAGGAGCTATCGTAGCGCAGATGAAGCTGCACAACCGCTGGTTCAAAGCGCTGATAGCCGTTCTCGCCGGCAATGCGGTTTTTCAGATCATTGCAAGCTTTAATGATTGGATGATTCTTGTTGATATGCAGCATCGTTATATTCACGGTCCGCTGTACGGCGTTTATATCGCAATCTATCTGTTGGTGACTTTTTTGACCGCCACGGAATTTGTAATATTCAGCCTGTCATACCGCAAACGGAACAGGGTTTCGCTGATCTCCGTTTTCGTACTGGTGCTCGTCGGTATCGGCATTCAGGAGGTGCTCGGCGGAGAATACAGAACGGCTTACGTCGCGATGACGATCGGAGTGGCGCTGATGTTTATCCATTATGCGGAGTTCTATAAGATGGCGGCGGACGAACAGCTGATGAAGGACGCGCTGTGCAGCGACGTGTTCAGCCGCTACGCCTATAAGAAGGATATGGAGCAGTACAGCCTGATGAACCCTCTGCCCGAGGACTTTACCGTATTTGTCTTTGACATCAACGGATTAAAGGCGGTCAACGATACCATAGGGCATGACGCGGGAGATGAGCTGATTCTCGGAGCCGCAGGCTGTATCAAAAAAGCCACAGGCGACGCGTTCAGGTGCTACAGGATAGGCGGAGACGAGTTCGTTGTTGTGGCGAATACGGAGAAGGATAAGGCGGAGGAGATCCTTGTGCGCCTTGACGAGGAAACAAAGCGGTGGTCAAGAGATAAGTCCGCGTTTTCTCTCAGCATAGCACCCGGATATGCGTGCGCAAAGGATTATCAGGGCTTGAGTGCGGAAGAACTCAACAAAAAAGCTGATCAGGCGATGTACGTGTCGAAAGCCGCATATTATCTGAGCCGGAGTGGGTAAATCAAATTTATTCATTGTGAAAAACGGCGGTGTATATCCGTTGATAAAACAATCTTAAGGGAGCCTCTAATAATTCAATGTTGTGCAGAAGTGCGGAAGATTTATGGCAGAATGTTGTCAAAGCTTCGCAGGTATACTGACGTATATCAAGAAAGGTTCCCTTAATTATTTATAATTAGATATAGAATATCAGGCAAGGCTATCGTGTGTTTGTAGCCTAATAAACCCATGAAAACTGGCGCTTCTAGGCGGTATGGGGTGCAAAAGAGAAATCCCGCTCTACCCGATACCATTGTATCAGAATTAGAGTGGGATTATGGTGGTGCGAGTGTTCATAACGGACTTATGAAAAATTCAGGTTTTATCGGCAGTCACACACATTTCTCGCTCGCACATTTGTGATTTATTCGATTTCTCCGTAAAATAATAGTGTAATCGGAGGAATTACAAATGAAAAACTTTATTAAAGAATTGTATTACGGCAATATTGATCCGCAGGCACGAGGTTTCAAGAACGGCAGCTATCTGAAAAAGCAGATGACTATTCTTTCGGAAAGTGAAGCGCTGTTGACCGACAGGTTAACAGGTGACGAAAAGAAGATGTTTCTCACTTTCGTCAACGCTTCTGACATCATTTTGGGAGAATCGGAACTTGATAGTTTCATTGTTGGTTTCAGATTAGGCGCAAGGCTTACCCTTGATACCTTTGTGAACAACGACACGCCGTATGAAGATTTTTTAAAGGAGGACAGC
>CACXAO010000068.1 GCA_902765625.1 uncultured Ruminococcus sp.
GACTCTGGGTACCAGAATCGTAGTTATGAAGGACGGTATCGTTCAGCAGGTTGATACACCTCAGCACCTCTATGACCTGCCCTGCAATATGTTCGTAGCAGGCTTCATCGGCTCACCTCAGATGAACTTCATCAACGCCACCGTTTCCAAGAAGGGCGGCGAGTATACCCTCGACTTCGATAAGTATCAGGTTCCCGTTCCTGCTGAGAAGTGCTCCAACGGTCAGCTCGATCCCTATGTAGGTAAGGAAGTTATCTTCGGTATCCGTCCTGAGCATACTCACGACGAGCCCGAGGAGATCGCTAAGGCTAAGATGCTCTTCGACGCTAAGGTTGACGTTACCGAGCTTATGGGCGCAGAGATTTATCTGTATGTTACCATCGCCGGTCAGTCCATCACCGCGAGAGTTGCTCCTACCTCCACCGCTAAGGTCGGCGACGACATCAAGGTTTGCTTCAGCCTCGATAAGCTCCACATCTTTGATAAGGACACAGAGCAGATCATCACAAACTGATTCCGATAATTTTTACGACGGCAGGTTATCCTGCCGTCTTTTTTTGTATAGCCGAGCGCGCCGCGGGTCGGGAGGTGAAGTCAGGCAAATCGTCCGCGGAACAAACGTTGACGCTCAGACATTAAAATTTATATTGCTTTTTTAGAAAAAATGTGGTATAATAAGGGACACAGAAGTAAATTGTTACAATTCTGTCACATTTCTGTCACATATATCTGCTACAATAAAAGCAGATTGGAAACCGCTTTGGCGTATCTGCACAGATTAAGAGCGTAATTCCTAAAAAAACTTAAAGAAATTTGTTGATAGAGGTTGATTTTTTCTTCAATTTTGTGTAATATGTATATGAGGGTATTGTAACTTTCGCGTCCGAATCGGCAAATCGCGTGTTTTCGGGCGGACATACAAATACTTTGCGGTACATAATACCGATTTTGCATAAAATTTAGGAGAAAAAGAGGTTAATACTATGTCTAACAGATTATTTCAGGGTATTGTGCATCAGATGCGACAGAACCATCGGCGTAATAGACGAAACTTCCGTTGTAATTGCCTGCTCTGAGCTTGGTAAAATCGGCGAGGTGAACGAGAGCATCAACTCCGAGACTCTCAGTTCAACAGCCCCGTTTGTTATTAACGGTTATACCTACAAATCCTTTGGCAGCAGCGCCAAGTACGACTATGCTGTTTTTGTTCAGGGTACCGACGAGTACGCTCAGAAGTACGCTCAGCTGCTCAGCGTTTCCTTTGCGAGCATCAAGCAGTATTACGACGAGAAGTACGACCGCTCTAACTTCATCAAAAACGTCATTCTCGACAACATTCTCCCCGGAGATATCTATCTGAAGGCAAGAGAGCTTCACTTCAACTCCGAGGTTTCGCGCGTCTGCCTGCTCATCAAGATCGTTTCCAAGACAGACGTTTCCGCTTACGATATCGTACAGAACCTCTTCCCCGACAAGACTAAGGACTTCGTTATCAATATCAACGAGGAGGAAATCGCGCTTGTCAAGGAGGTTAAGGCGGACACCGAGAGCCGTGACCTCGAAAAGCTTGCAAGCTCTATCGCCGACACCCTCTCAAGCGAATTCTACACCCACTGCGTTGTAGGTATCGGCACCACCGTTACCGGCATCAAGGATCTGGCGCGTTCCTTCAAGGAAGCTCAGTCCGCACTTGAGGTCGCAAAGGTATTCGACACCGAGCGCACCATCGTCAGCTACGATAACCTCGGCATCGCCCGTCTTATCTATCAGCTGCCCACAACTCTCTGCAAAATGTTCCTCAATGAGGTATTCAAGCGCGGCAGCATCGAGAGCCTCGACCAGGAGACCCTCTTTACCATCCAGCGCTTCTTCGAAAACAACCTCAACGTTTCGGAGACCTCCAGAAAGCTGTTTGTACACCGCAACACCCTTGTGTACAGACTTGAGAAGATCAAGAAGCTCACCGGTCTTGACCTGCGTGAGTTCGAGGACGCTATTGTATTCAAGGTAGCGTTAATGGTTAAAAAATATCTCAACGCCAGCCCCACAAAGTATTAATTTGCGCGGACAACCGGCGTTGATCAATGGCTCTGAACGCCCAAAATGGGTGTTCAGGGCATTGGTATTTTAGCGGATAATGACAAATTGCACTTTTTCTCTTCAAAATTGGCTAAAAAGTCGTTGCTTCCGCACAAATCACAGACAAAGGTGTTTCTATGATTGAATTTCAGAATGTATCAAAAACCTATCCAAACGGCACCCATGCGCTCTACGACGTAAGCCTCAATATCGACAAGGGCGAGTTCGTATTTATCGTAGGCGCCTCCGGAGCAGGTAAAAGTACCTTCCTCAAGCTTATCATGCACGAGGAGACCGCGACCTCGGGCGAGATCATCATCAACGGCAACAAGCTCTCAAAGCTGCGCCGCCGCGATGTGCCGTATCTGCGCCGTCACATGGGCATAGTCTTTCAGGACTTCCGCCTGATCGAGAAGATGACCGTTTTCGATAACGTCGCCTTCGCAATGCGCGCGGTAGGCGAGAACACCGCCACCATCAAAAAGAGGGTTCCGTATGTTCTCGACCTCGTAGGCCTCAAGGACAAGATGAAGAACAAGCCAAACGAGCTTTCGGGCGGCGAGCAGCAGCGCGTCAGTCTTGCGAGGGCGCTCGTCAATAACCCCGAGATCATCATTGCGGACGAGCCTACCGGTAACGTTGACCCCGAGCTTTCGCACGAGATCATCGAGCTGCTCAACGAGATCAACTCCATGGGCACCACGGTTCTTGTTGTTACCCACGAGCACGAGCTTGTGCGCGAATTTAACCAGCGCGTAGTAACCATTGACCATGGAAAGATCATCGGCGATACCAAGAGCGGCAGGTTTTCCGCAGGCGTTTCCGACGATTACGATGACGACGACTATACTGCCGGATACAACGAGTACGACGATGAAGACGACTTCACCGACGATGAGATCATCAAGAGCTACTCGGATCTCGGCTATGACGACATCGACGACGACCTCGGCGATTCGCCGCAGTACCCCGGCAACGTGGTGATTGTTCCCGACGACGACGACCGTCTCGACTGACGGACACGGCTAAAAAATAACGCGAGTTTTCGCGCAAGAAAAGGATAATTGTATGAAAGGCTTTGGCTATCTTGTAAAAGAGGGCTTCAAGAACGTCTGGAGTAATCTGCGTGCTTATCAGCTGTCTCGTGCTTACCGGTGCGGCTGCGCTGTTTTCCATCAACGTCTCCAAGATGGTTGACGAGGTGGGAGAGAGCAACGAAACTATCGTTTACATCAAGGAAGGTTACTCTCAGCTTGAGGCTGTTTACGTAGGTAAGGAAATCGAAAAGGTTCCCAACGTCGCCTCCGCGAAGTTTTACTCAAAGGAGGAGGCGTTTGAGCAGTACCGCACAACGCTCGGCGACAGCCTGTTCTCAAGAATCGAGGACAGAAACCCGCTTCCCGATTCCTTCATCGTCGTTATGCACGACCTCTCGCAGTATGACGACACAGTCGCCCAGATCCAGAAGATCGAAGGCGTTGACCCCGACACCATCCTCAACCGTAAGGATTTTGCCGACAAGCTGACAAGAATCAGCAACCTCGTCACAATCTTCTCAATCGCGGTTGTTTCGGCGCTGCTGGTGATTTCGCTCTTCATTATCGCGAACACCATCCGCGCGACTATGTACTCACGCCGCTTCGAAATCAGCATTATGAAATCTGTCGGCGCGACCAACTCATTTGTACGAATGCCCTTCCTTGTTGAGGGTATGGTCATCGGTCTGATTTCCGCGGTTATCGCCACAGGCGCTCTCGCCCTTGTTTATCAGGGCGTCGGCATGGTGGTCGAGAACGCTCAGTCGATGTTCGACTTCATTCCGTATCTTGACGTACTGCCTTACGTCGCCGCGGCGTTCACCGTATTCGGCGTGTTCGTCGGTTTCTGCGGCGGCTTCCTCTCGATCCGCAAATACCTGAAAATGGAAGGCAATGAAATACTTGGATGGTAATTCCCCGAAAGGAGCAGAATATATGAAAAGATTAAAAATGATTATCTGTGCAATGCTCAGCGTCTGCATCGTATCCGTACCGGCTTTCGGCTCGGTTGTCTCCGTCTCGGCGGAGGAGGACATCGACTCTCTCCGTGCACAGCTCATTGAGCTCAAGGAGAAGGAGTCCGAATATAAGACTATCCTCAGTCAGTCGGAGAGCGAGATCGCCGATCAGAAGGAGTATAACGACGCTCTTGTTGAGAAAATCAAGGTGCTCAGCGAGAAGATCAACCTCACCAACGAGTCTATCAGCAAGCTCAACGAAAGCATTGCCGAAAACCAGAAGAAGATCGATGAAGGCAACGCCAGCATCGAAGGTCAGCTCGACGCGCTCTGCACGCGTCTCAGAGCGATTTATATGGCAGGCAGCGCCAGCGACCTCGAGATCATTCTCGGCGCAAAGGATTTCTCTGACCTTATCGACAAAATGAACCTCGTCAAGAGCCTTTCGAAGTACGACCGGGATCTGATTGACCAGGTAAACACCAAGCTCGACGAAATTCAGGTGAGCAAGGACGCTATGCTCAAGGACAAGGAAGCGCTTGTAGCCGATCAGGAGTCGCTTGACGCCGATATGAAGGATCTCAACGACACTCTTGAGACCAACAAGGACAGACTTGCTAATCTTGAAATTTCAAAGACCGACGCCGAGAACGTTCTCAGCAGTCTCGGCGACAACAAAACCGAGCTTGAGGCAAATATCGCCAAGATCCTCGAGGAGCAGCAGGCGGAGGCTCAGAAGGCTATGGAGGCTGCAAAGAAAAAGAGCAGCTCATCGGAAAGCTCAGGCAATTCGGGCGGTTCATCAAGCGGTTCAGGCAGCTCGGGCGAGCAGAAGGCAACCGAGCCTGCAACCACTTCCGAAGAGGATCCCGAGCCTGCAACAGACCCGAGTCCCATCTACACTCCCGATCCCACACCCTCGAGCGGCAGCTATGTATGGCCGGCTCCCGGCGTTTACTATATCAGCTCAGACTACGGCGATTCCGCTGACAGAGGCTACAGCCACAGCGGCGTAGATATCGCGGGTCCGATGTACAGCAGCATCGTTGCGGCTGACAGCGGCACAGTTATCGCGACCTATTCGGGATGCACCCACAACTGGGGCAAAAACGGCGACTGCGGCTGCGGCGGCAGCTACGGCAACTACGTAATGATCGACCACGGCAACGGCAAGTGGACAATCTACGGACACCTCGCGAGCGTAAATGTGAGCGAAGGCACCACTGTTTCCGCCGGACAGCAGATCGGCACGATGGGTTCCACCGGTCACTCCACAGGTCCGCACCTCCACTTTGAGTGCCGTCTCAACGGCTCCACTTATGATCCCGACGTTGAAATCGGCTACAGGGCTTTGATGTAAAAGGCGGCGGCAATGACAAAATGTAAGAAGTTTTTCTGTACATTGCTCAGCGTTTGCCTTGTTGCCCTTCCGCTGACCGGAACAGTGTTTACCGCGTCCGCGGAGGATTCGGCAGAGGAAACCGTGGAGGAAACCACCACCGACACCCGTTCTTTGGCAGAGAGAATTTCGAACCTCGGTCAGAAGAAGGAAGAATACGAGAAGATCCTTCAGAAAAACACCAAGGAAATCGCGGACAAAGAGGAGTATACTACCGCTCTTACCGAGAAAATAAAGGTGCTCAGCGAGAAGGTCACGCTTACCCGTGAATCCATCACCAATCTCACCGACAGCATCTCCACCAGCCAGAGCGAGATCGATCAGGCAAATTCCGATATCGAGGGACAGCTCGACTCTCTGTGCAAGCGGCTGCGCGTTATCTATATGGCAGGCAGCGCCAGCGATCTTGAGATCATCCTCGGCGCAAAGAGCTTTTCGGATATGATTGACAAGGTCAACCTTGTAAAAACGCTTTCGAAGTACGACAAGGATCTGATTGAAAATCTCAGCACCAAGCTCGCCGATATTGAGGATAAAAAGACCTCGATGCAGGCGGACAAGGAACAGCTGCAGAAGGACGAGGAAACCCTCAGCACCGATTTGGCAGACCTCAACAAAACGCTTGAGGAAAACGAAGCGCTGCTCAAAAAGCTGCGCGATTCCTCGGCGGAGGCACAGGACTTCCTCGCCGACGCGGACAACGAGGAAACTCTTATGGAGGCTCAGATCCGCAAGTATTTTGAGAAAAAGTCGCAGGAAGGCAATATCATCAGCACCGGCAAATACGTTTGGCCGTGTCCGGGATTCTATTATCTCTCCTCGGTATTCCACGAGAACCGAACCTCCTATTTCCACGGAGGAATCGACATAGCCGGCGGCGGAATCATGGGTTCGCCTGTGCTTGCTGCGGACGCCGGAACGGTTATCGCCGTATTTACCGGCTGTACCCACAACTGGGGCAAGGAAAAATGCTGCGCCTGCGGCAGCTACGGCAACTACGTGATTATTGACCACGGCAACGGCAAGGAGACAATTTACGGTCACCTCACCAGCGCGGGCGTTCAGTCCGGCGATACCGTTAAGCAGGGTCAGGTAATCGGTTTGGTAGGTTCCACCGGCAATTCCACGGGACCTCACCTTCACTTTGAGTGCCGTCTCGGCGGCGAGAAATACGACCCCATGACAGAATTTTAAAATAACTCAGGGCGAGCTTCGTGCTCGCCCCTTTTTTATTGGAATATTACTTGCTTGCCGTGCATGTCAATTATGAGCTTTTTGTCGGCGCAGCCGTCCTTTTCGATGTAATAATGATCAACCGGGAAAAACAGCGACGGCTTGTTTTGGCTTTTTTGCAGCGTTGTGATATAAGTCGGTTTTTCGCCGTTCACGGTAATTTCGTTTTCGGTATTATCCGGATTTCGACTTGTTATCAGAATCAGATAAAAGGTTTTGTTCGCCTGAGTGTTTGTTACGGCGATACAGGAGATTTTCTCGTCCGCTTTGCCCGAGGTACGAGTATAGCAGTGGGTTGCGGAGTGCGCGTCGCAAATGCCGTAGCCGCCGTTTCGGATATTCAAGGTATGGATCTTTCCGTCGCAGGACGCCGCAAAAGCGCAGTCGCCGTATTCGCGCAAATACAGCTTGTCCGACGGGACCGCACTGTATCGGAACGAATCCTCTATGGTCGAAAAGGTCATGAAGTGCTCCTCATACGGAACAAAGGCAGCCGCGCCAAAGCAGGTGATGAGCGCGGTGAAAATAGCCCATCCCGAAATTTTTTGGATATTGGGTTTATCAGGGTTTGTGCTTTTGCCGACGCGCAGGACTCCCGTCAGCAGAAGAACGGGAAAGATGATAAGTCCCGCGAGAAGAATGATGATAACACGAAATAAATAATACATTTAGGCGACCTCGGACGCAAAGGAATAACTGATGATATTTCGGCAGACGACGGCGCGTACTGCACCTCGTCGATCAGCACCGGAGGAGCGTAACGCTGTAAAACAGCTCCGGGTCTTTCTGCGCCAGCGCACGGATGGTGGGGTTGTCCAGACTGACGCGCTTGCGCTCGGGCTCCGCCATGCGTTCCAGCAGGGTGGACTTGCCGACCTGCCGCGGACCTGTCAGGAGAAGCACCGGGAATGTGTCGCTGATATTCCGCACGGTTTTCTCAATCGTTCTTTCATAATACATATGAAGCACCTCAATTTAGCAAATCTAAACTGCTACTTTAGATTCTACTAAAAGCAAATTCTTTTGTCAATATAAAATCAGCTTTCATTTTTTTCAACTCGCTACCATCAATTCACATGAGAGAGCCGTTCAAATCAACGCATACAACTCAACCGACCGCCGCCGCGCCATGGAAAACACCCATTTCATTTTTTCTTCTGTTGGAATCATTATCCTTTATACGCTGTTGCAATCAGAAGGTCAGAACATCTTTCAGACACAGATCAGTCGGATCGGCACCCGGCGCAGACATCGGGGAACGACCGCTTGCAAAGCACCAACTATCTGTTGTGTCAACGCTTGTGAAGAAAATAAGTGTAGATGCTCCGAACGAGAAAACATCCGTCTTTTCGCTTGCGAGGACATAATATTGTCCCGAGGGCTTGAATTGGTAGATTTCGGTATAGCCGACAGAGTTGAGATAGTCAGCTACATTCATGCCGGTTGCTCTTGCCGCTTTACATATCTCATTGATCTGCGCCGGAGAAACACTGTAGTTGTTCTTGAAGAAGGATTCATACGAAAGAGCCCAGTAGCCGAAATTGACCCAATCATGGTAATGCATGGTGAATACTTTGTTCTCATTGCCGTGGTCGATGAAGGTCTTAGGGTCAATACTGTTGATTTTTTCGCACTCGCGGAAAACGTCGGCGCAGGTTTGCGAAAGCTGATTCTCCATGTTGACGATGTCGTTGTAGTGATTATTCTTGATCAGTTTGGAATAATCCTCCCGAATCACGCCGAGGGTGAGATTGCGTCGTCGATGGTGACATTGCCGTCGCCGTTTGTGTCGGCGGCTTTTTTCTGAGTATCGTCAAGCTCAACAAGCTCGGCGACCGCTTTTTGTATCATGGTAGCGTCGTCGATCGTCACCTTGCCGTCGCCGTTCACGTCGCCAATCATCGTCTGAGCATTGGGCTTAGCCGCTATCACGGCTTTCTTAGAGAGCGTTGAGCCGTCGTATATTCCCAGCGAGGGCGAGCCGTCCCATGTAGCCGAGCTCTTTATCTCTCCACCCTTGGGCGTTATGATTTCAGCATCGTTGAGAGTGATTTCGCCTAAATAATTAATTGCGCTGTTGCTGCCCTCTGCGGTTACGTCCGAACAGTTGATTGTCAATTTCTTTCCGCTCGGAGAAGAACCGCCGTTTATACCGATGCTGCCGCTGACATTCAGCGCGGTTTTTTCTACGGTAAGCTCGATATCTCCGTCTCCGTCGTATGAGATACCGCTGCTCTTGCCTGTCACGGTCAGCGTTCCGCCGCCGGTGATGGTGGCGTTCTGCGTCAGCTTAATGCCGTTTACCTCTCTGTCTATGATACGGCAATCGCCCTCGACAACGATATTCAGACCCTTTATGCCGAAGGTCGCGCCCTGCGCTGTTTTGGTGCCGGTATCTATGATCGCGTTTTTCAGGGTCAGCGTGGACTTACCGTCAATGACGGCATATTCCTTGCCTTTCTTAAAAACATTATTATCATCAACGGAAAGGACGGTTGAGTCCGTTACGTTCTTCCAGCATACTCCGTTCTTTACAGTATCGTTATTGACGTCGGAGACGCGAATTCCGTTGGTCTGTTTTTGGGCGGAATAAGACGGCGCTGAACCCTCGAAAGGCGGTGTGACCAAGACGTCTGCGCTGGAAAGATAAATGGGGTCATAACCCGTCTCGTCGAAATCGGTCTTTGCTGCCATAGCTGTCAGCGGAAACGCCGTGAGCAGCAGTAGCGACGCAAGCATCAGGGATAGTATTTTCTTCATACAAATTCTTCCTCGACTTTTGTATTCTTTTTTATTTTATCATAACAACTGCCTTTTTGTCTATCACCCGCGAGGATGACGTTTCGCAAAACAAAGGGGGATAATCAACAAAGTTTTTAGTGCCGATTTGTGCGATATGACAAAGCTACGTGTCAATAAGCTCTCCTCCGCTTTCAACCTTCTGCTTCACCTCTCTGATTGCGGCGTAGGCTTGGCTCGGAAATCTCGTTAGTGTTGCGCAGGTCTGTGATCGGTCTGATTTGAGGAATACCATACAACATCTTTCTTTGTATTTTATTTCAGATGACGGGATATATAATGCCCGACGTGCTGTAATTTTGCGGCACCTCATTTTTTGCACTTGTTTGACATATTTTCACAAATACCATTGGATTCTCGTTGATAATTTGTTGCAACTATGGTATGATTTGTGATGTAAAAGTATAGTACCTCACACGAAAGGAGCATATATGAAAGCAGCGCATGGATTGGCATAACGCTAATCTATGCGCTGTGTTATCTAATATTTCAATCTCTCCAACGTTACACAAAACAGCTGGTCCAAAACCGAAGCCTGATGAACACACCAGTCGCTGAATCGGTTCACACTAAACACCACAAGGGAGACCTCGCTGCATAGGCTCCCATAGCTGCTGCTGACGTTGATGTAATGCTTCAACTGTTCCTTGGTGATCTTTTCATCGAAAGAATGCGGAAATACACAAACCAGCGTTTTGCCGTTGTTTTCAATAATACAATCAATCTTGAAACGGAAAGGCGGGTTTCGTTTTTTCTTTTACATACCGATCGATAAACCAACTGTTATGGATACCGCCCTGCTTGTTTACGGCGGTAAGTACGCTGCTCGTGTAATTGAAGCTGCGGAGCATATCTCCGTTAAGGACATAGATGTTGTAGAACACAAAGGCGTGTACGGTGATTACGACGGTGATAAACGCAAACACCATTCTTTGAAATTGATTTCTCGGCATATTTTTCCTCCTAAAACAAAATAACACAAGCAAACGTGATGTTCTTAACGGAAAATTAGGTGGCTGTGATACCCTGAAGGTTTGAATTTACCTTCAGGGTATTTTCTTGCTTAATTTTTGCCTAACTGAAATG
>CACXAO010000069.1 GCA_902765625.1 uncultured Ruminococcus sp.
CCAAACACTCCCATATCAAATTAATCTACTCTTATTATAAGGCGAAAAACGCGAAAAATAAAGTCCCAAATGCAAATTTCATCAAATCGGTTGCCAAAACCGCCGCGCAATGTTAGAATATAGTATACTATTGATAAAGGAAAACCTTCTATGTTGAAAAAGAACGATTTGATACAGCTCAAAATAACCTCAGCCACCGCAGAAGGCAGCGGAGTTGGTCATACCGCGGACGGATTGGCGGTTTTTGTGCCGATGTCCGCGATCGGCGACGTGCTTACAGTGCGGATTTTAAAGGTGAAGAAGTCCTACGCCTTCGGCAAGCTTGAGGCTGTCATCACTCCGTCGCCCACGAGGATAAAGCCCGACTGTCCTAATTTTTCAAAATGCGGCGGCTGTGTGTGGCGGCATATCACCTACGCCGAGGAGTGTGCCATCAAGGAGCAGAAGGTCCGCGACGCGGTTGAGCGGATCGGAGGGATAAAAACTCAAATAAATCCGATCATCGCCTGCGATAAAACCGACCGCTACCGCAACAAGGCGCAGCTTCCCGTCGGCAAAGACCGCGACGGCAATATTCAAATCGGCTTTTACTCGTTTCACAGCCACCGTATCGTAGATTGCGCCGACTGCGCACTGCAGCCTGAGCAGTTTGCGGAGGTTATCCGAATAACGCGCGAATTTGTTGAGCAGTACGACATCCGGGTTTACGACGAGGTAACGGGAAAGGGCAGACTGCGGCACCTGTATATCCGCTACGCCGAGGTGACCGACGAGCTGATGGTGTGCTTTGTGGTGAACGGCAACGGTTTGAAGCATGAGGATGTGCTGCTTCAAAAGCTCCGCGAAGCTCTGCCGAATCTGAAAACCGTTGTTTTTAATTCCAACAGAGAAAAAACAAATGTGATTCTAGGCAAAAAGAACCGTGTCGCATTCGGCGACGGAACTATCGAGGACGAGCTTTGCGGCAAGCGTTTTCGCATATCGCCGTTTTCGTTCTGGCAGGTCAACCGTGCGCAGGCTGAAAAGCTCTATTCAAAGGCGAGGGAGTACGCCGGTCTGAGCGGCAGCGAGAAGCTGCTCGACCTCTACTGCGGCACGGGCACGATCGGACTGACGATGGCTGACGGCTGCGCTTCATTGATTGGAGTAGAAATCATTCCCGACGCGGTTCGCGACGCTGAGCTGAACGCCGAACGCAACGGAGTGAAAAACGCACGTTTTATCTGTGCCGACGCGCCTGCGGCAGCGGAGCAGCTCAGGAAAGAGGGAGTATCTCCGGACGTTGTGATTCTCGACCCGCCGCGAAAGGGCTGCGGCGAGGAGCTTGTAGAAACTGTCGCGAAAATGCAGCCTGAGCGCGTGGTATACGTTTCGTGCGACCCGGCTACCCTTGCGAGGGACTTGAAATATTTTGAGCAGCGCGGATATATAACGCGCGAGGTCACACCCTGCGATATGTTCAGCCGAACAGCGCATGTTGAGAGCGTAGCGCTGCTTGCGCGCAATCCCTGATTATTATATGCGGCTTTATCGGATATGTTCATTCCGAAATGTGTTTGAACGCGCGAAAAAGAGTCGGCGGATGTCGCAATAAACGGCATGATTTCTCTTGACCGCCGGCGCGCGGGAATATATAATATTACTATATGGCTAATCCAGAAAGAAGTGAAAATATGAAATATCATAAGCTCACCGAAAACGCGGTTAAGCCGGACGGCTTTTGGGGAAGGCTGATGATTCGTTCCATGAACAAGGGTCATCACGAGCTGACCGACTGGGCGCTTACACATTTTCCTATCCAGAGCAACAGCGTGGTTCTGGACGTAGGCTGCGGCGGCGGAAGAACCGTCAGCAAGCTCTGCGAAATGGTAGGCGGCGGAAAGGTTTACGGCGTCGATTACTCGGAGCTTTGCGTAAAAAAGGCGGAGAAGCTGAATCACAAGAACGTCTTGTGCGAAAAGGCGGTTATCCGTCAGGCTTCGGTGTCGTCGCTTCCGTTTGAGGATGAAAAATTCGACGCGGTCACTGCGGTTGAAACATATTATTTCTGGCCCGACAAGCTCGGAGATTTGAAGGAAATCGCGCGCACGCTTAAATGCGGCGGCAGGCTTTTGCTCGTTTTTGAAATGCTCGCAGACCCCGACAATCCCGATAAGTGGAAGGCGGTTGAAAAGCGCCTTAATATAGAGGCTGTAACTCGCGAGGGCATTGAGGAGATGCTCGACCGCGCAGGATATCAGAATATTCGCACATATGTGAGGAGCGGTACCACATGGCTGTGCGCGACCGCCGAAAAGGAGTAGGAATGAAGGCTTTAATCACAGGCGCAAGCTCGGGTATCGGCAGGGAATTTGCCTATTATCTGGCTGAGCTTGGCTATGATCTGATTATCTGCGCGCGCCGCACCGATGAGCTTTACAAGCTCAGGGATGAGATCAAAAATGTCAGCGTCCGCGTGATCACAATCGACCTTTCGCGCGAGCAGGACGCGTTTGACCTTTACGAGCACCTTTCGCTCGACGGAGAGGATATCGACGTTCTGATAAATAACGCCGGCTTCGGAGTATACGGCAGGTTCAGCGAGGTTCCGCTCGACCGCGAACTGCAGCTGATCCATACCAACGTCTGCTCGCTCCATATTCTCACAAAGCTGTATCTCAAGGATATGCTCAAGCGCGGCAGCGGCCTGATTCTGAACGTCGGCTCGATGGCGGGCTTTTCAGCCGGTCCCACGTTTTCGAGCTACTACGCTTCAAAGAACTACGTCGTCCGTCTGACCGAGGGAATCCACGAGGAGCTGCGGCGCTCAGGCAGCAAGGTCAAGGTTTCGGTGCTCTGTCCGGGTCCGGTGAACACGAGATTCAACGACGTTGCAAACGTGAAATTCTCAGTTAACGGGCTTGATCCGCGCGACGTGGTTCGTTACGCCTTTGACAGGGCGCAAAAGGGCAAGATGATCATTATCCCGGGAACGGGAATGAAGGTCTTGAAGTTCTTTCAGCATTTTCTGAGTGAAAAGGCGCTCACGCGCGCGTCTTACAATGTACAGTCAAGAAAAGACGGTAACGAAGATGCGTAGGGTCGGCGGAATTATTAAATCGGTATACGCGCCGTTTCAGCCGTTTCTCGATAAGATCAATCACGATAACGTCTTTGCGATTTCCGGACAGAGCGCGTTCTTTTTGATACTGTCGAGCATGCCGCTCGCGATGTTCGGAGTGTCGGTGCTGCAAAGCTTCCATATTCCCGTTGAGACGTTCGAGAATTTTTTCGGAATGTTTCTGAATGAAACCGCCTCGCGGTATATGTCGGATTTCATGAGCAACGTCTACCAGAATACTACGGGAATCAGTCTGATAACGATAATCGTCACACTGTGGTCGGCGGCAAAGGGAATCCAGGCGGTCACAAACGGACTGAACCGCGTTCACAACACCTACGAAAACCGAAACTGGCTGTTTGTGCGTCTGCGCTCAATGCTTTATACGGTGATTTTCTTTCTGATTCTGTTGGGAACGATTTTTGTCGTCGTTCTCGGCAGCACGCTCAATAACGTAATGAGGGAGTATCTCACCGTTTTGCCCGGGTTTGTAAGCGTGCTCTACAACCTGCGGTATTTAATTGTATTTGCGTATCTTGTCATCCTCTTCGCGTTGATTTACCGCAATATCCCGAACCTGACCCGCGAGGTAAGAAAGAAGTACAGCTTCCGTTATCAGCTTCCCGGAGCGTTTCTGTGCGCGGTTTCTTGGATCGTGCTTTCGCTCGGCATTTCGATTTACGTGGACGATTTCAACGGCTTTTCGGTCTACGGCGGTCTTACCCGTTTGGCGGTAATAATGGTATGGCTGTATTTATGCATAGTCTGTCTTATGATCGGTGCGGAGATCAATACTTTTTATCATGAAAAAATCTGGAAGATTTACCAGATATTAAGACCATGGAGGAAAAGGCGGAAATGAGATATCTGATAGCCGGCCTTGTGACGGAATACACTCCGCTTTCCAGAGAGTTGAGGTCTTTCATGGCTGAGTTCGCTTATGACGGCGACAGAGAAACGGATATTACTCTCAGCTACTCGCGCGAAAACGTAGAAACGCTTCTGAAAAAAATGGTAGACGGCACAACCTTTGCTCAGGCGGAGAGCTTTGGCGTGTCGGGCATATTTAACCGCGCGATCATCAAATACCGCGCAATGCTTGTGCATTCGTCCGCAATAGTCTGCGGCTCAAAGGCGTATCTTTTTTCCGCTGATTCGGGCGTTGGCAAGTCGACCCATACTCGGCTCTGGCTGCAGGCATTCGGCGGCGAGGTTCATATTATGAACGACGACAAGCCGGTTCTGCGGATTTACGACGACAAAATCCTAGCCTGCGGCACTCCGTTTGACGGCGGCAGCGGTATCGCGCTCAACGAAACCTATCCCTTGGGCGCTATCGTCTTTGTGGAGCGCGGAGAGGAAAACTCCGTTCGCGTTCCGACCTCAAAGGAGGTTATCCAAAAGCTGTATTTTCAGACGGCTCGTTTTGTCGGAATGAAAACCGCCGAGGAAATGCTTATTAATTTTGATTTGCTTATCGGCAAAACGAAATTTTATGTCCTCACCTGCAATATGGATATTTCAGCGGCGTATACTGCGCGTCGGGCGATTGTTGACAGAAATTAGAAATTTGAATATAAATATTTACCTCCGTTTGCGGAACAATAGTTTTGTAACGGAGGTGTTTTTGTGTATAAAAAATTTATCGCGTATTTTCTCGTTCTCGCGATCTCGTTTGCGGCATTTATGAGCAATCCGGCTGCGGTAAGCGCGTTCGGCATGGACGATCTGAAAAGCGAAAGTCAGATGAAGCTGGGGTATTCGATAATCAACGGCTATTCAAAGCTCAGTTCGCGCAGCGGCCTGACAAGCTACGGCAAAACCGCCGTTTACTGCGGACAGGATTTGACTAACCCGTATCTTCTCGCGCTTGCCGGCACGTTTTATATCACAAACGGCGTTGACCTTGAGCGCACTCTGACCGATAACAATTACGCGCTCGGTCTGGTGAGGAAGCTGAACTCCTTTCTCGCCGGAATGGGAGTGAAAAACGACAGGCTGACCTCGTTAATGGCGGCGCTGAAAAACGAAAACGTCAGCGTCACCGAGAGCCTCGACAGCATCGGACTGATATTTATTAAAACGGACAGCGCGTTTGCGAACCGCCTGATGAACGACGAGAGGGTGGACTTTGTTTTTGCCGGAGGAGAGGTGCCGCCGAGCATGAAGGACTTGAATATGGACGGCAAATCCGACTCCGGCGACGCGGCGTATATTCAGCGCTACCTCACCGGCGAGCTTGTTTACCCGGACGATGACGAGAACGAATATATAAGCTTCGCGGCTGATATCGACGGCGACAAAAAGCACGATATCAGGGACGCCACAGCGTTGCTTCGATAAAATGACGAAACCCGAAATCCGGTAAGACCGGATTTCGGGTTTTTTAATGACAGACGTTTAGTTTGTTACCTGAGACCTAACTGCGACACGATGAAGATTTCCATCTGTTTTTCAAAATCCGTCAGGGTTCTGATTATGTAATCCTTGGACGGAGAAAAATCCATCTGCACCCATTTTTGGATAACGGCGATACATCCGCTCGACCAGAAGGCTGAAAAATAATCCAGCTCTTTGTCAGTAATCTCAACTTCGTTTTTCTCCGTCTGGATAAGGCGGAACACGCCTTCTATCATAGCGGTGATTTTGTATCTGAGCTCGCCGGTGTTATACGGGCTGAAAATCATTTTGAATACTTCGGGATTCTGCGTTATGTAGTTAAAGAACTCGTCGCCGTAATCCTTCGACGGGTTATCGTGAAAGTTCAGCGTCAGAATCCCCAGCTCGGCGAGCACTTCTTTTTCGAGCTGCTCGTATATGTCGTAAACGTCGTAATAATAGTTGTAGAAGGTTGTGCGGCTAATATCCGCCTTCTGAGCGACCTCCTGAACTGTGATGTCCTTGAGATTCTTGTTCTGAAGAAGCTCCGCAAGCGCGTTCTTAATCAGCTTTTTCGTTTTCAAAGCCTTTCTGCCGGGCTTTTGTTCAACCATAATCGCAACCCTGCTTTCCTTATGTTATAAGAGGATTATAGCACAAAACAGTTTTTCTTTCAAGAATCTTTACAATTTATTCGGCTTCTGTTTAGTTTTGAACAGAGTGGTCCCCATTGTGTTCAAAACTAAACATTCCGGGGTTTTATTGTAAATTGTATTTATGTGAATGTCGTGGTATATTATAGACACAGTCAAGAAACAAAACAAATCAAAAACAGATTGACTATAAAGGAGGCATTCACAATGACAAACACAATGACAAGAAAGACAAGAATCAAGACCAGAATCATCGCAACAGCATTAGCAGCCATTTCGGTATTCTCCGTAGGCTCTGTAGCAATGACATCAGCCTCAGCGGCTACCGCTTCAACCGTAAGCGTTAAGAGCGCCGCATCAGACGGCTTCTTCAGCGGAGCGTCAGCCTTGATAAGCGTTTTGGGAAAATCAAATCCCATAGCGGGAATCATTTCCAGCGGACTGTTGGGAGCGTTCAAAACATTTTACAACGACGCGACCAAAACACCTCAGCCGAGCACTCAGGAAATCGTTGATCTCATCAATCAGCTTTCCGATAAGATCGACAGCCACTACAACGCGCAGACCTCTCAGGTAAAGGCGCTTGAGGCTATCAACAAGCTCCAGAGCTTCGCGAACATCCTGACAAGCGCAAAGGGCTACAACGAATCCGCACTCGGACAGATCGCTCTCTTCAAGGAAGACAAGGTATGCGCTCAGGATTACAAAAACATCATCAAATACACCTCGGGCGACAACGCTTTCAAAGAGCCTAAAAAAGATTTCTTTCTCCGTTGTGTACAAACGAGAGCTTTGACATTTGTGAAATATCACGGTGATTGGTGATTTGCCCTCTACTTTTGTATTGCTGA
>CACXAO010000070.1 GCA_902765625.1 uncultured Ruminococcus sp.
TGCTGCCCGGCATTTAGCCTACCATATGCATACTCATTGTCAATAGCTTTCGCGGCATAAACGCGGATTAGATTTACCCACACTTTCTAGGGAAGGCTCGATTTTGTCCGCGATTACGCCGCGGTAATTATCTTTGTTCTGGCGACTGCCGCAGGAGTTTTTCTCCGTGTGACGGGTTTGGATTTCAGAAGCGACGACTTCAACAGCTTTCTCAACGGCTGGTGGAACGTGATCGCGAATCAGGATTTTTCCGGCATTTCCTCACAGGTCGGCAACTACAACATCCCGTACCAGATAATTATCTTTTTTCTCACCCGTATCACCGCGAACGCGCTTCACGCGTACAAGATGGTTTCGATCCTCTTTGATTTCGCGCTGGCGGCAGGCGTGGGAATGCTCGTTGCAGGCTATCGCAGGGAGAGCTTTTTCCGCATTGTGCCCATGCTCGGCTACGCGGTTACGCTCTGCTCGCTGACGGTCGTGCTCAACTCGGCGTTCTGGGGTCAGTGCGATTCAATGTACGTCAGCCTGATCGTTTTCGCGCTTCTCTGCACTATGAAGGACAGGCACATTCCGGCGTTTATCCTTCTCGGCGCTGCGCTGGCGTTCAAGCTGCAGATGGTTTTCATTCTGCCGCTCTACATCTACTACTACGTTTCGGTGAAGAAGATAAGCATTCTGCACTTCTTCATCATTCCGCTGACCGATATCGTTATGTGCCTTCCCGCGGTTTTCTGCGGCAGACCGTTCTTCGATATCATCAAAATCTACGCCGACCAGACCGACTACGGCAAGCAGATCCAGATGAACTACCCCAACGTTTACGCCTTTATGTGCAACGGTCAGAACGTGGAATATTACTACCTGCTCAAGCCGCTGTCGCTCGTTCTTACAATGGGTATTCTCGCGGCGGGACTGTTTATCGTGCTGCATAAAAAGGTGGATCTGAGCAAGGGCGACAAGTTTATGATGACGGGAATCTGGACGGCGTTCACCTGCCTTATGTTCCTCTCGTCAATGCACGAGCGCTATTCGTATCTGCTCGATGTTCTGCTCATCGCGTATTTCTTTATGACGCGAAAGCACCCGTTCGCGGCGCTGACCTCGCTGCTTATCAGTCTGCGCGGTTACTGCTACTACCTGTTTGCAAACTACGAGACGCTGACGCTCGGTCAGACCTCGGTGATAAACATCATACTTTACGCGTATGTGACATTCATCTTTGTCAGAGAGACAGTGCTCGACAAGCCCGCGCTGCGTTTTGCGCATTCCGCGGAAAAATAAGCAAAACAAAAGACCTCCGAAACACTGAGCTTCGGAGGTCGTACTATTTTAAATTGTAAATCAGAGAGCGGCAACGATATCTCTGGTATCTCTTGCGATAACCATTTCCTCGTCGGTCGCAATCAGCTCTACGCGGATTTTGGAATCGGGAGCGGTGAGCATACCCTGTCTGCCGTGGATGGTGTTGTTGTTGACTTCCTTGTCAAGCTTAACGCCGAGGCATTCGAGGTAGTTGCATACGCCCTCGCGCAGGCAGGGCTGGTTCTCGCCGAGACCCGCGGTAAATACGATAGCGTCGCAGCCGCCGAGAGCTACATAGTAGCTGCCGATGTACTGAGCGATCTGATAGTAGAGCATATCGTGAGCGAGCTTAGCGCGGTGGTTGCCTTCCTTCTCGGCAGCGGTAACGTCGCGGTCGTCGGAGGAAACGCCCGATACGCCGAGCAGACCCGACTTCTTATTGAGCATTTCGGAAAGCTCGGTAACGCTCATGCCTTCCTTCTCGCCGATAAAGGTGACGACGGAGGGATCGAGAGAGCCTGAGCGCGTGCCCATCATGAAGCCGCCGAGGGGAGTAAGACCCATGGTGGTGTCGATGACCTTGCCGCCGTCAACAGCGGTGATAGAAGAGCCGTTGCCGATGTGGCAGGTGATGATTTTGGTTTCCTCAATGGGCTTGCCGAGCAGCTCAGCCATTCTCGCGCTTACATAGCGGTGAGAGGTGCCGTGGAAGCCGTACTTTCTTACGCCGTACTTCTCGTAGTACTCATAGGGAACAGCGTACATATAAGCCTTTTCGGGCATTGTCTGATGAAAAGCGGTGTCGAATACCGCGACCTGGGGGATCTCGGTGCCGAATACCTCGGTGCACGCGTCGATGCCCTGGAGATGAGCGGGGTTGTGGAGGGGTGCGAGAGGAGAAAGCTCCTCGATCTTTGTGCGCACATCGGCGTTGATGAGAACGCTGCGGTCAAAATATGCGCCGCCCTGTACGATTCTGTGACCGATAGCGGTAACCTCGGAGAGGTCGGAAATCGCGCCGTATTGCTCGTCGAGGAGAGCTGCCTTAACTGCCTGGAACGCCTGAGTGTGGTTCTTCATCTCGGTTTTGCGCTCGATCTTCTGACCGTCGTCTGTCTTGAAGCCGATGAACGCGCCGTCAGTGCCGATTCTTTCGCAGTTGCCCTTTGCAAGCACGCTCTCGTCGGTCATATCGATGAGCTGATACTTGAGCGAGGAGCTGCCTGCGTTGATTACTAATACTTTCATTGGTATCATTTCCCTTCATTTACTATTGCGCTATTGCATTTAAAAATTGTTTCATGTATAATAATTACAAATATGCCTATTAATGATACTACATTAATAGCTATTTTTCAAGTACTTTTTGAGAATTTATACATAATTTTCATCCGTTTTTATACAGGAGGAGTATATGGCAACCGCGGTCATCTGCGAATTTAACCCCTTTCACAACGGACACGCCTATCTTCTGGGCGAAGCGAAGCGCCTGACAAACGAGCCTAACCTCGCGGTAATGAGCGGAAGCTTCACACAGCGCGGCGAGGTCGCAATCTGCGACAAGTTCACTCGCGCAGGGGCAGCCTTGCGCCACGGAGCCGATCTCGTCGCCGAGCTGCCGACAGCCTACGCCGTGGCGAACGCCGAGAGGTTTGCCCGTGGCGGAGTGAGGATAGCGAAGTCCTTTTCCGAAGTGCGCAGCCTCGCCTTTGGCTGCGAGAACGACGACACAGACGCTCTCAAGGCGGCGGCGGACGCGATTCGCAGCGAGCGCGTGAACGCCCTGATCGCCGCCGAAATGCGCGGAGGCGGCTATTATCCGCGCGCGCTGGAGGAAGCGGTGAGAGCGGTATGCGGCGACGAAGTCGCGGCGGCTGTGTCCTCGCCGAACAATATCCTCGCGGTGGAGTACATACGCGCTCTCGAGGGAACGGGAATCCGTCCGCTTCCGATAAAGCGCCAGGGCGCCGCGCACGACAGCGACAAAACAGACGGCGGCTTTGCCTCGGCTTCGCATATCCGCTCGCTTCTGCGCGAGGGTGCGGACTGCTCAGCCCTGCTGCCCGAAATACCGCCGCACGTCACCCGTCCGGAGCTGCTCGACCGCGCCGTTCTGTACCGTCTGCGCACAATCACCGCCGAAGAGCTTCGCGCGCTGCCGGAGGTGGGCGAGGGTCTTGAAAACCGCATTCTCGAGGCGGCGGGACGGGCGCAGTCTGTTGAGGAGCTGCTGACGATGGTCAAGACAAAGCGCTACACCCACGCGCGGCTGAGAAGGATACTCGCCTGCGCGTTTCTGGGACTTACGGAGGATTTGCAGACGAGCGGTTCGGGGTACGCGAGGATTTTGGGGTTTACGGAGGAGGGAGAGCAAATCTTGCGCTCCTGCAAGTGCAAAACAGTCACATCCGTTGCGAAAGCGCTCCGCGAAAATGACGAAAATACGGCGCATTTGCAGCTTGATATACGCGCCTGCGACCTCGCTTCGCTCGCTTATGATGAAATTATGCCGTCCGATTCAGACTATTGCACAAGAATACTGAGAGAAAATCGTGAAAAATGACGATTGTGCGATATACATGCCGAAATATCCAAATAATTTTTACATAAAAATTGAAAAAACCTCTTGTATATTTGTGAAAATATATTATAATAGTAGTATAGAATATTTTGGAATACTGTATCTTTCGAATATCTATCGCAAGTTCTGTAAAAAACTTTAGAAAAGAGGTATCCTATGGCTTTTTCAATCAATGACACAAGACCACCACTGGAGCAATTCCTGCAGGGTGAGGCTGCGAGAGCCTACCATTTCCTCGGTTCCCACTTCGAAAATTGGGACGGCCGTCAAGGCGTAGTTTTCAGAGTATGGGCTCCAAATGCAAAATCTGTTTCCGTAGTCGGCGACTTCAACGACTGGAATCCCGATGCGAACTTCATGTACCGTATCTCAGACTCCGGCGTCTGGGAGCTGTTTATAGAGGGACTCTGGGAGTTCTGCTGCTATAAATACTGCGTTGAAACTCCGTGGAACGACCGCGTAATGAAAACCGACCCTTACGCTTTCCACTGCCAGACCCGTCCCGACAACGCTTCGCGTACTTATCATATCTATGATTACGAGTGGAACGACGCCGCTTGGTACGAGTTCAAAAACGCTCATCCCCACAAGACCCGTCCTATCAACGTTTACGAGGTAAACGCAGGCTCCTGGCGCAAATACGACGACGGCAACTTCTACGGCTACCGCAAGCTTGCCGAGGAGCTTATTCCCTACGTTAAGGAAATGGGCTACACACACATTGAGTTCATGCCTCTCACCGAGTTCCCGTTCGACGGCAGCTGGGGCTATCAGTGCACCGGCTACTTTGCCGCTACCTCGCGCTACGGCGAGCCTAAGGATCTGATGTATTTCATCGACCAGGCTCACCAGGCAGGCATCGGCGTTATCCTCGACTGGGTTCCGGCTCACTTCCCCAAGGACGCTCACGGTCTGGCACGTTTCGACGGCACAGGCTGCTACGAGTATGAGGACTGGAGAATCGGCGAGCACAAGGAATGGGGCACCTATATCTTCAACTACGGCAGATATGAGGTTACTAGCTTCCTGATCTCCTCCGCTATGTTCTGGCTCGATATGTATCACATCGACGGTATCCGCGTTGACGCCGTTGCTTCAATGCTTTACCTCGACTACAACCGTAAGGACGGCGAGTGGATCGCCAACGCCTACGGCGGCAGAGAGAACCTCGTTGCCGTTGACTTCATCCAGAAGCTCAACAACGTTGTTCACGAGTTCCATCCCGACGTTATGATGATCGCCGAGGAGAGTACCGCTTGGCCGAGCGTTACCCGTTACCCGATCGAGGGTCTGGGTCTCGGCTTCGACTACAAGTGGAACATGGGCTGGATGAACGACATGCTCTCATACATCTCTCTCGATCCCCTGTGGAGAAACTACCACCACGACACCCTTACCTTCAGCATGGTTTACGCGTTCTCCGAGAACTTCATGCTGCCTATCTCGCACGACGAGGTTGTTTACGGCAAGGGCTCGCTTATCAATAAAATGCCCGGCGGCTACGATCAGAAGTTCCAGGGCGTAAGAGGCTTTATCACCTACATGCTCGCTCACCCGGGCAAGAAGCTCATGTTCATGGGCAGCGAGATCGGTCAGTTCGACGAGTGGAACGCCAACGAGCAGCTTGAGTGGGGTCTCCTCGACTACGAGAAGCACCGCCAGATCAAGCACTTCTTCGCGACCGCGAACAAGTTCTACCGCGACACACCTGCTATGCACGAGAATGACTACGACTGGAACGGCTTCCAGTGGGTAACTCTCGACGACTATCAGAAAAGCGTTATCGCGTTCCGCAGAATCGCCAACGACGGCAGCGAGATCCTCGTTGTCTGCAACTTCCAGCCCGTTACCCGTGAGTTCTACCGCGTAGGCGCTCCCGTTTACGGTATTTACGAGGAAGTATTCAACTCCGAGAGCGAGGAGTTCGGCGGCTGCGGCATCAAGAACGCAGGCGACCTCAAGACAAAGAACGAGAAGGAGCATGAGCTTGACTACACCCTCGAGCTTACCCTGCCGCCTCTCGGCGTTTGCTACTATCGCCTTAAGGAAGCTCTGCCCGTGCCGAAGAAGCGCGTCGTAAAGAAGAAGAAGGAAGAGGGCGAGGCT
>CACXAO010000071.1 GCA_902765625.1 uncultured Ruminococcus sp.
GTGAGGGCAAAGGCAGATTCGTTACCAAACTATCGCAGAATGGTAAAGTATCATCTACCGAACCCACCCTACCGTCACGGCGAAAACGCCGTGCCACCTTTCTTTAGCAAGAACGGCAACCCTTTTGTCGCTTCGCGACATTTCCCCTGACAGGGGAATCACCTCAAGGGGAGGCTTTTACGGTAATATCAATCGTATCGCAAACAGCCTGAAACATGGTGTGGATTTCATGATTTGTAAATCTTAAAACGCGAAGTCCCAAACTGTTAAAATACTTGGTTCTCTTATTATCATATTCAATTGCGGCGTCATCAAAATGCTGCGAACCATCTATCTCGACAATAAGCTTTGCCTTGTCGCAATAAAAATCTGCGATATAATTTCCGATTACCTCCTGCCTGCGAAACCTCACCGGATATTTGTTCAAATAATCATACCAAAGGTGTTTTTCTTCTTTGGTCATATTCTTTCGCAGCAATTTAGCGTTATTGCAGGCATTCGGTTTTCTCTCAAACCTCAAAACTTCGCAAGTCCGGTTTCGAGCCTTCTCATGGTTTCTTCTCTGCCGAGGATGTCGAGGATTTCGATCGCGCCGCCGGGCGTTACGGTCTTGCCTGCCGCCGCGATGCGCACCGGCCACATTACCGTGCCGTTCTTCAAGCCCTTCTCTGCAGCCATGTTGATCAGGCAGTCGTGGATAGCGTCGGCTGTCCACTCGGGCAGAGCGCGGAGTCTTTCGGTCGCCTCTTTGAGCACGACGGGCGCGTTCTCGAGGTTTGTCTTGCTCTTTTTGTTGACGAAGAGCTCCTTCTCATACTCCGGAAGCTCTGCGAAGAAGTCGAGCATTTCGGGGATCTGCGTGAGCTGCGTGACGCGCTTTTGCAGGATAGCCGCGAACTTCTGATAGGGCATTTCCGTGTCGCCGAAAACCTTTTTGTAGTACGGCATGGCGGCATCGGTGAACTCGTCCGCGGTCATCGCCTTGATGTACTCGCCGTTGAACCAGCTGAGCTTGTCGTAGTCGAAAACGGAGGGCGACTTGCTGATTCCGCTGATGTCGAACGCCTTTTCAAGCTCTGCGAGGGTGAAGATCTCCTGATTGTCCTTGGGGCACCAGCCGAGAAGCGCGATGTAGTTGATGATCGCCTGCGGAAGGTAGCCGTCGTCGATCAGGTCGTAGAAGCCCGTTGCGCCGTGGCGCTTTGAGAGCTTCGAGACGTTGCCGTCCTCGTCCTTGCCCATGATGAGCGGCAGGTGAATATAGGTCGGTATCTCCCAGCCGAACGCCTCGTAAAGCAGGTTGTACTTCGGGGTCGAGCTGAGGTACTCGCTTCCTCTTACGACGTGGGTGATGCCCATTGTGTGGTCGTCGATGACGTTCGCGAAGTTGTAGGTGGGATAGCCGTCGGTCTTGATGAGGATCTGATCCTGAAGCTCGCTGTTCTCAACGGTGATCTCGCCGAACACCGCGTCGGTAAAGGTCGTGCTGCCTTCAACCGGCATTTTCTGGCGGATAACGTAGGGTACGCCCTCGGAGAGAAGTCGGTCGATCTCCTCCTGAGGAAGGTCGCGGCAGTGTCTGTCGTAGCCGCCGCCCACGGTTTCGTTCTGGAGCTTTTCAAGGCGCTCCTTTGAGCAGAAGCAGCGGTACGCCTTGCCCTCGCTGATAAGCTGCTCGGCGTAGGGGAGGTACATGTCCTTGCGCTCGGACTGCACGTAGGGTCCGAAATCGCCGCCTACGTCGGGACCCTCGTCGTGCTGCAGACCCGCGAGCCTGAGCGTGTTGTAGATAAAGTCGACCGCGCCTTCAACGAGCCTTTCGCGGTCGGTATCCTCGATGCGGAGGATAAATTTGCCGCCCTGAGATTTGGCGACAAGGTACTCGTAAAGCGCCGTTCTCAGGTTGCCGACGTGCATAAAGCCGGTGGGACTCGGCGCGTATCTTGTTCTGACTGTTAACTCAGCCATCCAATCACCCTTTTCAATTATAGTATACCTGAATAGTATACCATATTTTGGGGAGAAGTACAAGGGTTTTTGCTGTCAGACGGAGCTGTTTGCGCCGGTCAGCCGCAAAGCGGGAGGATTTTTAAAAAACGCGGAGAAAGTACCCGTCCGAACCTTTACTTTGGGGGATTGTTATGGTATTATAAAAGAGTATAGGTAGTTTTCTGCGAAAACTGTCCGTAACGTTATGTTGCATAATGTATTCCGCCGCTGCGGCGAAAATTTATGTAACGCGATAAATCGTATCTTAAAAAGCTCAAAAAAGATTGACAAAACTTTAACAATCATATAGAATAAAGTCAGTCACTGAGCTCAATGACACACAGAAAGGATTTTTTACAATGAAAAAAGTAATCTGCGCAATTCTCGCATGTACCATCGGAGCCGTTACCGCTGCGTCGCTCGGCGGATGCGGATGCAACAGCAGCAAAACCTCGTCAGGCAGCCAGGAGAGCAAACAGGGTTACGAGGTAGTAGCCACCCAGCCCGACCTTAAAGACGACGTGTTCGGCTTCTACATCCTTAACGACAAGAGCCTTATGCTGACCCGTTACTTCGGTTCAGAAACAGACGTTGTTATCCCCGATACATACCAGAATTACACAGTAACCACCATCGGCCACAGCGTGTTCAACAACGACGGAATCAAGACCATCACCGTTCCCGATACCGTAACCGACATTCAGGACTACGCCTTCGCGAGCAACAAGGGTCTTACCTCCGTTAAGCTGTCATCGAACCTCACGCACCTCGGCACCGACGCGTTCTTCTACTGCTCTGCTCTCGAGACCATTGAGCTGCCCTCGTCGCTCGAGAAAATCGAGCCGTTCGCGTTCTGCGCTTCGGGTCTTAAAACTCTCGTTATCCCCGAGAACGAAAAGCTCACCGAGCTGCCGCAGTTCCTTTTCCACCAGTGCCCCAACCTCAAGGAGGTTGTAATTCCCGCGACAATCACCAAGATCGCCGAAGACACCTTCAGCGAGTGTCCTGCCGATCTGACCCTCAAGGTCGCCTCCGGTTCCTACGCCGAGCAGTACGCTCAGGAGCAGGGTATTAACTACGAATCCGTTTAATTTTCAGATACGCCGGCAGAACCGGCAAAAAGCGAGGTAGATAATATGAGTACAAAAGAGTATCCCACCGTAGAGAGCGCCGAATCCTTTGCGGCTGCGCTTGCGCGTGTGCGCGAGGCACAGAAGGCGTTTGCTACCTATACACAGGAACAGGTCGACGCGATTTTCCTTGCGGCGGCTACCGCTGCAAACCGCGCGAGAATCCCCCTTGCCAAGATGGCTGTGGAGGAGACCGGCATGGGCGTTGCCGAGGACAAGGTTATCAAGAACCACTTCGCCTCGGAGTACATCTACAACGCCTACAGAAACACCAAAACCTGCGGCGTTATCGAGGAGGATCCGGTTGCCGGCATCAAGAAGATCGCCGAGCCTATCGGCGTTATCGGCGCGGTAATCCCCACCACCAACCCCACCTCGACCGCGATCTTCAAGGCGCTTTTGTGCCTCAAGACGCGCAACGGCATCATCATCAGCCCTCATCCCCGCGCAAAGAAGAGCACAATCGCGGCTGCTAAGATCGTTCTGGAGGCTGCCGTTGAGGCAGGCGCTCCCGAGGGAATCATCAGCTGGATCGACGTGCCCTCGCTTGAGCTTACCAACCTGCTCATGCAGGAGAGCGACTGCATTCTCGCGACAGGCGGCCCCGGCATGGTAAAGGCGGCTTACTCCTCGGGCAAGCCCGCACTCGGCGTTGGCGCAGGCAACACTCCTGCCATCATCGACGAAACCGCCGACATCCTTCTCGCGGTCAACTCTATCATCCACTCCAAGACCTTCGACAACGGCATGATCTGCGCTTCCGAGCAGAGCGTTATCGTTGAAAAGAAGGTTTACGCCAAGGTCAAGAAGGAATTCAAGGCTCGCGGCTGCTACTTCCTCAACGACGAGGAGTGCGAGAAGGTCAGAAAGACCATCATCATCAACGGCGCGCTCAACGCACGCATCGTAGGTCAGAAGCCCGTTACCATCGCGAAGCTCGCAGGCGTTGAGGTTCCCGAGGCGACAAAGATCCTCATCGGCGAGGTCGAGAGCGTAGATATCAGCGAGGAATTCGCTCACGAAAAGCTCAGTCCCGTTCTCGCCATGTACAAGGCTGAGAGCTTTGAGGACGCTATCGCGAAGGCGGAGCAGCTCGTCGCGGACGGCGGCTACGGCCACACCTCGTCGCTCTATGTCGACGCAATCAACTGCAAGGACAAGATCAGCGAGTTCGCGGCTCATATGAAAACCTGCCGTATTCTCGTCAATACACCCTCGTCGCAGGGCGGTATCGGCGATTTGTATAACTTCAGCCTCACACCCTCGCTCACCCTCGGCTGCGGCTCATGGGGCGGCAACTCTGTTTCCGAGAACGTAGGCGTGAAGCACCTGCTCAATATCAAGACGGTCGCTGAGAGGAGAGAGAACATGCTTTGGTTCAGAGCGCCCGAAAAGGTTTACATCAAAAAGGGCTGCATGCCCGTTGCTTTGCAGGAGCTCAAGGACGTTATGGGCAAAAAGCGCGCGTTCCTCGTCACCGACTCCTTCCTTTACAAGAACGGCTACACCAAGCCGATCACCGATAAGCTCGACGAGATGGGCATTACCTACACCACCTTCGCCGACGTTGAACCCGACCCGTCGCTGCTCTCCGCCCAGAAGGGCGCAGAGGCTATGCGCTCGTTCGAACCCGACGTTATCATCGCTCTCGGCGGCGGTTCCGCTATGGACGCTGCCAAGATCATGTGGGTTCTCTACGAGCATCCCGACGTAGACTTCCAGGATATGGCTATGCGCTTTGTCGACATCCGCAAGCGCGTCTACACCTTCCCCAAGATGGGCGAAAAGGCTTACTTCATCGCTGTCCCCACCTCCTCGGGCACAGGCTCCGAGGTCACCCCGTTCGCGGTTATCACCGATCAGGAGAGCGGCATCAAATATCCTCTCGCCGACTACCAGCTCATGCCCAACATGGCTATCGTTGACGCTGACTTCATGATGTCGGGACCCAAGGGTCTGACCGCCGCTTCGGGTATCGACGCGGTTTCCCACGCTCTCGAGGCTTACGCTTCGATGATGGCTACCGACTTCACCGACGGCCTTGCTCTCAAGGCGCTCAAGGTCATCTTTGAGTACCTGCCTGCCTGCTACGACAACGGCATGAACGAGCCTTATGCCCGTGAAAAGGTCGCTCACGCAGCTACAATGGCAGGTATGGCGTTCGCCAACGCCTTCCTCGGCGTATGCCACTCTATGGCTCACAAGCTCGGCGCGTTCCACCACATCGCTCACGGCGTTGCAAACGCACTCATGCTCGAGCAGGTAATCCGCTTCAACTCCGCCGAGGTTCCCTCCAAGATGGGCACCTTCCCCCAGTACGACCATCCCCACACCCTCGCGCGCTATGCTGAGATCGCTCAGTTCCTCGGCTTCGGCGGCAAGGACGACAAGGAGAGCGTTGAGAACCTCATCAACGGCATCAACGAACTCAAGGCAAGGGTCGGTATCAAGAACACAATCGCTGACTACGGCGTTAAGGAGGAGGACTTCCTCGCTACCCTCGACGAGATGACCGAGCAGGCGTTCGACGACCAGTGCACAGGCGCCAACCCGCGTTATCCGCTC
>CACXAO010000072.1 GCA_902765625.1 uncultured Ruminococcus sp.
CCGCCGCCATCACCGTACCAAAGAAGGGAGAGAAACGCAGATGAAGATCCTCGCAGCCGACGACGAGATTTTACAGCTCAACAAACTGGAGAGAGCGATTGCCAAGGCCGTCCCCTCTGCCGAAATAGTCGCTTTTTCCGATTCGACCGCGCTTTTGGAACAGATCAAGAGCGGCAATACAGCCGACACAAACGTCGCATTTCTCGATATCGAAATGGGCGCGGTGAGCGGCATTCGTATCGCCAAAAAGCTGCAGGCGGTCAATTCGAAGATCAATATCGTTTTTGTGACAGGATTCCTCGAATACGCTCCCGACGCCTTTGAGCTGAGAGCGAGCGGCTATGTTTCCAAGCCTGCAACCGAGCAGAAGATACGCGCGGAGATCGACAACCTGCGCTATCCCATGCCCAAGCCGCAAAGCGGAAAGAAAATCCAAGCGCGGTGCTTCGGTTATTTTGACGTGACCTCGGACGGCAAGCCGCTCACTTTCAAGCGGGAAAAGACAAAGGAGCTCTTTGCCTATCTGATAGACAGGCGCGGCGCGGCATGTACGCCGAGAGAGATTTGCTCCGCTCTGTGGGAAGAATAAAGGCTGTCGGCGCGCAGGACGTCTTTATCTCTCGCTTCAAGGAGTACCGTATCGTGCCGGAGCTGATTGAGTGCGACTTCTACGATTATCTGGACGATAAGCCGTACGCGGTAAAAGCGTTCCGAGGAGAGTACATGACGCAATACGGCTGGGCTGAGAAAACGCTCGGAAAATACTTTGCTGACAACTAAATATATAAAAAAATTTCAAAAAGCGTGACTATTTTTCTTTGAAAGAAAGATGTGTCACGTTTTTGTTACGAGTGGTGTGTTATAATAAAATGGATAATGCGATACAGGAACGTGTTGCGTTTAATAACAGAAAACGGAGGATGGAAAATGAAAACAAGAAGAATAGCTGCCGCATTGATGATAATGCATATGATATTATCGGTCGCGGTAATACCTGTAGCCGCGGAGCAAAGCAAGGCGGAGCAGGTTCTCACATCGATGACGACGGAGGAAAAGATCGCTCAGATGCTCATGCCTGCATTCCGCTATAAAACGGACGACGAGGGTAATAAGACGAACGTGACGGAGATCACGGACGACATTGCCGCAACGCTTCAAAAGCACCCATACGCGGGCGTGATTTTGTTCGCGCAGAACACCGCGACCAACGCCGGCACCACAAGGCTTGTTGACGCGCTGCAAAAGGCGAACGCCGCGGGCGGCGACCGCCCGCAGCTGATAATTTCCACCGATCAGGAGGGCGGCAACGTCACCCGTCTGACGCAGGGCACGATGATGCCCGGCAATATGGCGCTCGGCGCGATCAACGACGTCAGCGTGACAAAGGAAGTCGCGACGATGATGGGCAAAGAGCTGACAGCTATCGGAATCAACGCTGATTTCGCGCCCGACGTGGATGTGAACAGCAATCCCGCCAATCCCGTTATCGGAGTCCGCTCATTCTCCGACGACGCGCAGACCGTAGCAAATCACGGCAGTGCTTTTGTGGAGGCACTCAACAGCACGGGCGTTATCTCTACCTTAAAGCACTTCCCGGGTCACGGCGACACCGATACCGACAGCCACACCGGCTTGCCCTGTATCAACAAGTCCTACGACCAGCTCAAGCAAAACGAGCTGATCCCGTTCCAAGAGTGCATCAAAGCGGGCTCGCAGATGATCATGACGGCGCATATCGTCTATCCGCAGATCGAAACCGGCACCTATATTTCCAAGCTGACGGGCGAGAAGATCAATATCCCCGCCACGCTCAGCGAAACGATCATCACCGGCATTCTGCGCGGAGATATGGGCTACGACGGCGTTGTGACGACCGACGCGATGGATATGGACGCGATCGCCAAGCACTTTGATAAGTATGATGCGGCAAAGTTCGCGATCGAGGCGGGCGTGGATATCCTGCTCATGCCCGTCGAAATGCAGTCAACGGAAGACTTTGCTGAGATGGATACCTACATTACAACACTCGCGCAAATGGCAAACAACGGCGAGATCAAAATGGAGAAGGTCAACGCTGCCGTTCTCAGAATACTGAGATTAAAGGAAAACAACGGCTTGTTCAACACATATGACGGCTCGGATATCAAGAGCCGCGTGCAGAATGCCGTCGATACCGTCGGCACCAAGGTGAGCCACGACAGAGAGTGGGAGATCACCAAAAAGGCGATGACGCTCGTCAAGAACGAGAATAAGACGCTTCCGTTCTCGACCGCCAATCAGAAAACCGTCGTGCTCGTGCCCTATGACGACGAAACGATTCCGATGGATTACGCGGTCAGGAAGCTCACCGAGGACGGCAAGCTGCCGGATGGAGCGGTCGTTGAAGCGGTTTCCTATTACCACAAAACGCTCGATGATGTATTGCCGATGATCGAAGGCGCGGATAACGTGGTTTTTATGTCCGAGGTCTACAATGCGAAAGGACTGAAAGATGACATTGCGGCAATGGCGGACACGCTCGCCGATACCATTCACGAAAAAGGCGGCAAGTTCGTCGTGATGTCCGTCAGCCTGCCGTATGACGCGGCACGTTTTCAAAAGGCGGACGCGATTATGATCGCCTACCTTGCACGCTCCATGCCGGTCGATCCCGGCGATAAGGTTAAGGAGATGCAGCAGTACGGTCCCAATATGCCCGCCGCGCTGTATGTGATGTTCAGCGAGGACGACGCTCCGACGGCAAAGCTGCCGATCAACATCCCGCAGCTTGACAACGAATACAACTTTACGGAGTCGGTTCTCTACGCGAGAGGCTTCGGATTAACCTACGAAACCGAGGAACCCACCACCGAGCCGCAGACAACGCAGCCCGAGGAAACGACGGAGGGAACCACGGCGCCTGCAACGACGATCGCACCGACAAATACAGACGCGACCTCGGCCACGCAGAAAGCGACGACCGCCAATAATTCCGTAACAACGACAAGCGGAACCGGCACGGTTCAGACCGGACAAAGCAGTCTGATGATAGCTTCCGCTGTCATGCTGATCGCATTTGCGGGAATCGCGATGTATTATATCCGTTACCGCAAATCAAAATAAAAATTATATAAGGAGTGAAACACGATGATTTCATTAAAAGGACCCGGATTTAAAATCGTTGCGGCTATCGTCGGCTTGGCGGCGCTGGTTTTCGGCATTTACTCGACCTTCTTTATGTCGTCGGGCTACAAAACGACCACCGCGACCATCGTTTCCATCGAGGAAGACCCCAATTACATCCCCGATCCTAACACTTCAAACGACAAGCAGTACATCGCCACCGCCAAATACTCCGTTGACGGCAAGGAGTACACCAGACAGCTCGATTCCTACGACCCCGGCTACAAAGTCGGCGGCACTGTAGAAATCAAATACGATCCCAAAGACCCGACCAAGATCACCTCGGGCTTCGGCTTCGGAATCTACCTCATGATCGCGGGCGGCGTTATCGTGCTTGCAATAATCGTTCTGACTGTCAAAAAGAAGCTTTCAGTTAAGAAGCTCAAGGAAGAGGTCGGCGAGCTTACCTTTGCTCCCTCCGTAAAGGGCGAGGAGCGCAGGCTGTATTTTATTACCGATCTCGGCACGGTAAAGGTCGGTCACCGTCTTGAGGACGAAAACCGCAGAATCATCTATGAAGCAAAGATGACAAAGTTCTCACCGATGAGCGATTTCAAATTTGACTTCATCGACCATGAGCATAACAAGACCACGCCCCACCTTATCGGTCACACTGAGGAAAGCGACTGGAATTCTCTGCTTATCGACAACAACTACAGCTTTACCTTCGACGGCAAGGACGTTTGGAAGCAGCTGAGAAAGCACGGCGTTAAGATCGACTCGCGCTTCGGTCAGGCTAAGGGCGTTATGCCCAGCTACAACATCAGCTGGAACGGCGAGGAGATAGCCTATGCGGAGAACACCAGTCAGTACGTTCACGAGGAGGACGAAGCGGAGCACAAGGTTGCTTCCAAGGTGCCGATTCAGGGCTTCTACCGCGTCCGCACAAGCGAAAAGAACCTTGATCTGCTGTTTACCGTATTGGTCGCCATGGCTCGCAGCGGCGCGACAGACGAAAGAGGCGGCAGCCGCAGAATGATATTCAATACGATGAAAGGCTAAAGGGAAAAAATTATGAATCCTCTGTTTTATGTTGCCATCGCGGTCGCGGCGGTCGCGGCTGTTATCGCGATCATCTTTACCGTCAAGCGCTACACTGCTATCAAAAAGAACGGCGTTGAGGCGGACGCTGTCGTGTCCCGTATCAAAGAGGTAGAAAATCAAAACGACGACGGCAGCTATGATACAACTTACACCTACTATGTCAAATTCACTACGCAGGACGGACAGACCGTCGAAGCAAAGCTGGGCAGCGCGCCGAGAATGACCCGCGAGGGCGACAAACTCCGCATCAAGTATCTGCCCGAAAAGCCGAAGAATGTCATCTTGGTTAAGTGATTCATGCATGATATAACGCTAAGATAAAATATTGAAATAAGGGATAATAATGATTTCATTGCTGATTTCCTTTCGGTTCCCTTTTTACCGCTTTTCCCGCGGCATTTATGACTGCGGTCAGTTTTACCTACATTCTCATGGCACAGGAGGGTTTCAGGCTAAACCAAACCGTTTCCTATATCGCCGGTGCCGTAACGGCATTCGTCTTATTTACAATTTATCTTATCGCTTTGATTCGTAAGAACAAAATAAGGTCAGAGGAAAAAAGAAAATGAAAAAGCATCCCCCGAAAAAACGGTATATTTTCCTGGCGGTAACCGTTGCCGTACTCGTTTTAGGCTTTGCTGTCTTTGCGCTGAGCACAGGGCAAAGCTACCGCTATATTCAGGTCACGGGATACAACCCTGTCGATATGAGTACCGTTGAGGTAAAAAGCTCGGATGAGAGCGTACTTGCGGTGAAGTCCGTCGGTCAGGAAGTCAGAAACGACGATTTTTATTATTTGTATTTAGATTTGGAAGGCAAAAGCGGCGGCAATGCCTCTAACAGCTTGTCGTATGTTCTTAAAGAGGAAGAACCCGTAGAGAAGATCAATAGTGAATCTGAGTTTTATGTTTTGCCCACGGGAATGGTCTACGATATCACCGGGAAAAGCTTTGCGGCGGCAAAATTTGTGATCCCACTTTTTTGCTGATCGTTCTGCTTACTCTTTGTGTGCTGACAGTCACCTTTATCGGGAAGCTGAGACGCGGCGATTTCTCCTATTCAATGGTTTTTATCGGCGGCGTCATTCTGTTTTTGCTGGTTTCGTTTATCGTTATCATGCTCGATTTTCAGCTTTGGGGCATTGAAAGCAATTTGGTAAGCTTTGCCGATTTGCCGCTGCAGCTCATCAACTGCGGAAAAATGTTTCTGAGTATCACGAGAATGCCGATGTTCCTGCTTGCGGCTTCCCTCGCAATTAGCAATATCTGGCTGATCAAAAAGGAGGGCTTTCGCGTTCAGAACGTCCTCGGTATCCTGATGGGCGCGCTGTATATCGGAGGTTATTTTGCCGAAAAGCTCACTAACAGTTTTATCGGCGCGGACAGTCAGACTGTGTTTTACATACTTTTGACCGTGAACCTCGGGGTGACATTTCTGCTCTGCTACTTTGAGTGTATGCTTATCTCCACGATGTTCTGTGCGGTCGCCTCAACGCGTTACAAGCCTGCGCCGGATATGGATTATATCATCATCCTCGGCTGCGCGATCAGGCGCGACGGAACACCTACGCCGCTGCTCAAAGGCAGGATCATGCGCGCGTTCGACTATGAAAAGGCGCAGTACGAAAAGACCGGTAAGCACGCGAAGTTCGTGCCCTCCGGCGGACAGGGCAGCGACGAGGTCATCAGCGAAGCAGAGAGCATGAAGCGCTGTCTTATTGAGCTCGGTGTTCCCGACGAAAGGATAGTCAAGGAGGACAAATCCGTCAACACCTATCAGAACATGGCGTTTTCT
>CACXAO010000073.1 GCA_902765625.1 uncultured Ruminococcus sp.
TGTGCGGTTTTTTCAACATTTTTCCACATAACTGCTGCAAAAAAGAGGGCGCTGTGAAGTCGGAAGCTTTTAGCTTCGTTTCTTCACAGCGCCTTTTTTAAACAAAAATCAATTTAATTTTTTGTAAACATTTTCTAATTCGCAAATAGCAATTAAAAGACAAATACGCTATAATATAACCAGCAAAAACGAAAGGCGGATTTTATGCTCAAAAAGATACTTGCTGCAGCAGTTACAGCTGCAACACTTGTTACCTGTTCTGTCGCGGGAGTTCCCGTACAGGCTTCAACCGCAGATCCAACCATAAAGCATTTGGGTAAAACTACCCAGCAGGACGGTGTGCTGACCTTATACAACTATAATGTATCCGCAGACACCAAAGCGGCAATAAAGATAGAGGATTCGAACGGCAAAGAAACAACATATAATTTTGCGGATTTCTACAATCATCCGCAGACATATAACTTAGGAAAAGGCATCTTTAGTTCCAGTACATGGGTTACAATGGGCAGCGGCGGAGGCGGCGGAAGCGCTCCGAGCATAAACCTTGAAAACAGCGGCGGTAAATACGAATACGTTAAAATAAAGCTCTCTGATTTTTCGAGTTATTTTAACACGGACGGCAGCCATACCGAAAAGGAAAACTATGTCGGAAATCATAAATACAAATTTCGCGAAGAAGAGGCAGACGCAAACGGAAACAGATTTACTTCCGTTCTGCTGATTTACAGCGGCGGCGCGGTGAATCATGTTGTCCCCGACAAAGACGGTATGGTTAAGATTTATATTTCCACGAAGCCGGGAGATTCTGTTCGCTATGCAACAACCTTTAATCACATCATTCATCATGACGGAAGTGTAAGCTACGGCGGCGGTGGCGGCACATCGGGAAGCTACATCGGAGGGCTCTCGATCGGCGACGCCGATATGAACGGTTATATGAGTATTTCCGACGTCACTGCGGTTCAGAGATATTCCGCAAAGATGGAGGATTTTAACAGCGCCCAGATTCGCTGCGGCGACCTCAACGGCGACGGTGATGTAAATATCGTCGACGCCACATTAATTCAAAAGGCGCTTGCCGAATAAAAAATACGGCTGCTTCAAGTGAGGCAGCCGTTGTTTTATGCAAGCAATTCCGAGATTATCGCGTTTGATACAAGAAATCCCTTTGGAGTTAGGCAGGCATGCTCCTCGTCAAGCTCCATGTATCCGGCGTTCGCAAAATTGCCGATTTTTTTAAGTTGTAAAGGGGAGAGCGGATGGCGGTACAATTCTTCAAACTCCCGAAAATTCAAACCGCTTTTAAGCCTCAGCGACAGCATAATAAATTCTTCCTCATCGCCGCCTTCTCCGTCCGGAATTATAATATTTTTTTCAAAGTCCTCCGTGCTTCGCCCGTAATAAAACCGCTTTCCGTTCAAAAACGAATGTGCCGAGGGGCCAATGCCAATGTATTCTCCGCATTTCCAGTAAGCGGTGTTGTGGCGGCTCTCAAAGCCGGGTTTTGCAAAATTTGAGATCTCATACTGCTTATAACCCAGCTTCTCAAGGTATTCGACGGCAAAAAGGTAAAGCTTAGCCTGTTCTTCGTCGTCCGCAAGGCTCAGCTGAGATTTTATCTTGTCAAAATGCGTGCCTTCTTCAATTTTCAGCAGATACGATGAAATATGCTTTACTCCGCATGACGCGCAAAAGTCAATGGATTCCTTGAGACTCTCGCGGGTCTGATAGGGAATACCCATCATCAGATCAAGCGAAACGTTATCTATTCCGGCAACCCTTGCATTTTTTGTTGTGACAAGCGCGTCCTCTGCGGTGTGGATCCTGCCAAGCGCCTGCAGCTCGCGTTCGACAGCCGTTTGGAATCCTACCGAGATACGGTTAAAGCCTGTGCGCTTGAGTTTTTCAAAATCAAGTGACTTTCCGGTGTCGGGGTTTACTTCAACGGTAATTTCGGCGTCAGGCAAAACCTCAAAGCTGTTTTGCAAGGTTTTGAGAAGTTTTGATAATCTGTCAGCGCCGAGCACGCTGGGAGTACCTCCGCCGAAATATACGGTGGATACCTTTTTGTAGGTTTGTCCGCTCCAATAAATGATACTGCTTTTTAAAATATCAGTATAGCGGTCGTAATCGGTTTGAGTCGCTTTGCCGCTGAAAAAGTCGCAGTAAGGGCATTTGCTTTTACAAAAGGGAATATGTAAATAAATACCGATCGTATCAGACATGAACCGGTCTCCTTTATTTAAAATTTTTGAGACAGGAGCATTGCTGCCCCTGCCTCAAAAGTTGGAAGGTATATGAAAAGATAGGAATAATCTTTGCTGTACTCCTATATTACAATATTTTAACTTTTTTGTCAAGTTTTTGTAGCGAAATAATTCAAAAAAATTTTTTTGACATAAATCCCGTAATTATTGTTGACATAAGGCGCATTGAAATTGTAAAATAATAAAGTTGTAGAAAATTCCGAAAGGATTGAATTTATGAGCTCATACAGAGACGAAATCACAAAACGAAGAACCTTCGCGATTATCTCTCACCCTGACGCAGGTAAAACCACACTGACCGAAAAACTCCTTCTCTACGGAGGAGCGATCAACCTTGCCGGTTCGGTTAAGGGAAAGAGAACGGCAAAGCACGCTGTTTCGGACTGGATGGAAATCGAGAAGCAGAGAGGTATTTCGGTAACCTCATCGGTTCTGCAGTTCAAGTACGACGGCTACTGCATCAATATTCTCGACACACCCGGACATGAGGACTTTTCAGAGGATACCTACCGCACGCTTATGGCGGCTGACTCCGCAGTAATGGTCATCGACGGCTCTAAGGGTGTTGAGAAGCAGACAATCAAGCTGTTTAAGGTTTGTGTAATGCGAAATATCCCGATTATTACTTTTATTAATAAAATGGACAGAGACGCCAAAAATCCCTTTGATTTGCTTGAGGACATCGAGAATGTTCTCGGAATCAACACCTATCCCGTCAACTGGCCAATCGGTTCTGGAAAGGAATTCAAGGGCGTTTACGACCGCAATACAAAGAATATCCTCTGCTTCACCGCCAACAACGGTCAGAAGGAGGTTGAAAAAACCGAGCTTGCTCTTGATGATCCCGCGATTGACGATGCTCTCGGAGAGTATCTTAAAGCGGATTTATTCGATGAAATCGAGCTTCTCGACGGCGCAGGCGACGAATTCAACCTCGAGGCTGTCCGCGACGGCAAGCTTACTCCCGTATTCTTCGGTTCGGCGCTTACTAATTTCGGCGTGGAGCCTTTCCTTGAACAGTTCTTAAAGCTCACCACATCGCCGCTTTCGCGTGAGACTGTAAGTGAAAAAGTAGATCCCATGAGCGAGGACTTCTCCGCCTTTGTGTTCAAGATTCAGGCAAACATGAACAAGGCGCACCGCGACAGAATCGCCTTTATGAGAATTTGCAGCGGCAAGTTTGAAAAGAACATGGAGGTATTCCACGTTCAGGGAAACAAGAAAATGCGTCTTTCTCAGCCTCAGCAGATCATGGCTCAGGAACGCGAGATCGTTGAGGAGGCCTATGCCGGCGACATCATCGGCGTATTCGATCCGGGTATCTTCTCAATCGGCGATACGATCTGTTCCGCAAACCATAAGGTTCAGTTCAAGGGAATCCCCACCTTTGCTCCCGAGCACTTCATGCGCGTTCGTCAGAAGGACACCATGAAGCGCAAGCAGTTTATCAAGGGCACTAGCCAGATTGCTCAGGAGGGCGCTATCCAGATTTTCCAGGAGCTTGACGCAGGTATGGAGGAGGTTATCGTCGGCGTAGTCGGCGTTCTCCAGTTTGACGTGCTCAAGTACCGTCTTGAAAATGAGTATAACGTTGATATTATTATGGAAGGTCTCCCGTATGAATACATCCGCTGGATCGTAAACGAAGATATCGACCCAAAAACCCTCGATCTTGCGTCCGACACAAAGCGCATTCAGGATTTAAAGGGAAATCATCTTCTTCTGTTTACAAGCTATTGGAGTATCGACTGGGCGCTCGACCACAACAAAGGACTTGAACTCAGAGAATTCGGTACCAACTGATGAAGGATGAAATCTTAGCCTACGCACAAGGCGAAGCCTATCCGTTCCACATGCCGGGACACAAGCGCAATATCAAAGACGGCGTTTTCCCGTATCAGCTCGATCTAACCGAGATCGACGGGTTCGACAACCTTCATCATCCGGAGGGTTATATCAAGCAAATTGAGGATAAAGCAGCGGAAATCTATCGGGCAAAGCGCGCGTTTTTGCTTGTCAACGGAGCCACCTGCGGCATACTCGCGGCAATCAAGGCGGCGACAATGCGCGGCGACAAGGTTATTATTGCGCGAAACTGCCACACGTCGGTTTTTCACGCGGTTGAGCTGCTTGGTCTGAAACCGGAGTTTATCATGCCGGAGCGTGCGGCCTCGGATATCTTCGGCTGCGTTAATCCCGTTAAGCTCGAAAAACTTTTGTCAGATAATCCGGACGCTAAGCTCGTCGTCATCACTTCGCCGACTTACGAGGGTATTTGCTCCGATGTTGACTCGATAGCCGGTATTTGCCGCGAAAAGGGCGTAAAGCTGTTTGTTGACGAAGCGCACGGCGCGCATTTCCCGTTTCACGATGATTTCCCGAATAGCGCAATCTGCTGCGGCGCAGATATCTCTGTTGTCAGTCTGCACAAGACAATGCCCGCGATGACCCAGACCGCTTTGCTGCTTACAGGCGACAGCGAAGTTATTCAGCCGCTTCAAACAGCGCTCTCGATATTTCAGACGAGCAGCCCGTCGTATGTATTGATGAGCAGCATCGAAACCTGCCTGACCACAAAGTGGGATTTCGATTCGTATATTAAAAGAATAAGAAAGCTTGAAGCAGCCGCAGCTGATATGAAACGCTTGAAGCTGCTTTTCCGCGACAAACGGGATTTTTCTTATGATATCGGCAAGCTTGTCATTTCAACGCAGAAGGCGGATATCGGCGGTATTGAGTTTGCAAAAATTCTCAGAAAGAAATATAAAATTGAAGTTGAAATGGCAGCTTACGGCTATATAATCGCTATGACCTCCGTTTGCGATACCAACGAGGGCTTTGAGCGGTTAATCAGAGCGCTGCTTGAGATTGATTCCTCATGCAAAGCACCGGACGGCAAAAATGAACTTGAATCTGTATTTTCTCTGCCGGAAAGACGGTTATTTCCGTTTGAGGTTGTTGCTACAAGAACAATTCAGTTTTGCGATGCTCAGGGATTTGTCACAGCCGAGGATATTTTTGCGTATCCGCCCGGAATCCCGATTATTGTTAAAGGAGAGGTGCTTTCACCCGAAATTATCGGGCTTGTCAACCGTCTTTACAAAAACGGCGTCAATGTTATTTCGAGCGAAGCTTCATTTCCCGGTTCCATATTGGTTGCAGATTTGTAATTGACAAAACCCTCGCTATATGGTAAGATTTATATAGATTGATAAAGGAGTTTGATAACTATGAAAAGAATTAAAACTATTGAAACTCGCGATCTTAAGAAGAGCGTAAAGA
>CACXAO010000074.1 GCA_902765625.1 uncultured Ruminococcus sp.
CGATAACCATTATCGCGGCCGCGGCTACAGCGGTCGTCCTCGGTATCGCGGGCTATTTCTGGTACATGACGCATCCCTTCCAAGGGTTGTTCGGCGGCAACCAGAACGCCACCCAGTCGTCCACCCAGAGTACCGAGTGGACGGGTCCCACCGTTCCCAACTACGTGGGCATGACCTACGAGGAGGCTGCCAAGGCAGCTGAAAAAGACAACTCGGTTACCATCATGCGCACTTACTCCGACGAGCACAGCGACGAGTACAGCGAGGGAATCGTTATGGCTCAAAGCCCGGCGGCAGGCGCTAAGGTCAATCAGGAAGGCACTATTCAGATCAGCCTGACCGTCAGCAAGGGTTCTCAGATGCGTGAGCTTCCCAAGATCGAGGGTCAGACGCTCGATCAGGTTTCCTCCGATATCGCGGCAAAGGGTCTGCTCGCTTCCACCGAGTCCGCCTACAGCGACAAGTACGCCGAGGGCAGAGTTATCGGCTACAAAAATCATCAGGCAGGCGACACTGTCGAGTACGGCACAAATATCACGGTCATCGTGAGCAAGGGCAAGGAGACAAGCTCCAGCTCGTCGCAGTAAAAAAATATGGATTATTAAAGGCAGCGATTTGTTCGCTGTCTTTTTTTGCTCCGAACAGAATATTCACAAATTAGTATTCGAATTGTAAGAGTTGCACAAAATATTATGATATTCTTTTCCTCCCAAATCGCTAAATTGTTGCAAATGCAACTGAAACTGCTGAAAGGATTGTGTATAATAAAGGTGTCAGATGACAAAGCACGAAATACGCGCCGCTCTCTTTGGCTTTTAGGTGATTTTTTTAGGAGTTCTGGAATTAATATTTTTTTTGCGGCGCTTATTTCGTACCGGAAATTTTAATCAGATTATTCCTTCTATAACCCAATATACCCCCGAAAGGCAACCGAGTTCTCTCGGTTGTTTTTCTCTTTTCAGCCCAAAAATCAATAGGGCTATTTTTGTCTATTCTGCCTATGACAAAAAATATCATTATATGATAAAATATATTAAGGGAAGCCGCTAGTTACGCTGCGGAATGCCCGTAGATTAAGGGAGTGTTGAGATATGTTTTCAGTAGGTCAGACCGTGCTTTACGGCGCAAACGGCGTGTGCCGGATAGATGAGATCACCACGCGCAGGATAGGCTCGCATGATACGGAATACTATGTGCTAAAGCCGGTCAGGTCGGATTGCTCGGCGGTTTTTGTTCCGACCGGCAACGAAGCCCTTGTCAGCCGAATCAGGTTTGTCACTCCCGCCGACGAGATACGCGCCATTCTCGCCGATAAGGAAATCACCATGAGCTGGATTGACAACAAGAACGACCGCGCCGAGTTTTTCCGCTCGGTCATCGCCGGCGAGGACTGCCGCGAGCTTGTCGCGCTTGTTCGGCTTCTTTACGCGCGCGCAGCTGCAGTTTCCGCACTGGGCAGGCGGCTGCATATATCGGACGAACGCGTTCTCCGCGAGGCAGAGAGGATGGTCGGCGACGAGATCTCCGTTGCGCTCGGAGTATCACGCGAGGAAGCGCTCGCAATGATTGCGGAATGATTATTCGGTAACCTCCCTGACCGGGAGGTTTTAATTTTTAACGCGACTCGGCATAAAATGACAGATTTTTTTCCAAAACCATTTACTTTTTCGTAAAAAAATAGTACAATAAATATATATTTGTGTTTTTGGGTGTTAATATGAAAAGAATCCTGATACTAGTTTTGACTTTGTTGCTTGCCGTCGGCTGCGTGATACCCTCGTTTGCCGCCGAAAAAGCCTCGTCGGGCGACTGGCAATATACCGTTCGCAACGGAGAAGCGGTCATCACCGGCTATTCCGGCAGCGATACCTCGGTTTCGGTTCCGTCCTCGGTCGGCGGCTATTCCGTCACCGAAATCGGCACGGCGGCGCTTTACAACTCAGAAATCGAGAAGCTTTCAATTCCCTCCACCGTCCGCAAAATCGGCTGGTGGGCGTTTTACGGTTCCTCAAAGCTTGCTTCGGTCAAGCTGCACCCGGGTTTGCAGACCATCTCGTTCGGAGCGTTTCTCAACTGCAATTCTCTGCACGAGATCGAGGTTCCGCCGACAGTCTCGTCAATCGGCGACGACGCGTTTGCCGTCAGCTGCAAAACGCGCACGGGCATTCCCGATACCTCAAAGGACAGATTTGTCGGTCAGCAGTACTATACGGTCAACCACAGCTTCGTGATTACGGGCTTCCGCGGAACAGCAGCCTACGCCTATGCCGAGGACAACGAGCTTAATTTCCGCGGAGACGAGGAGCTGAGCTTCGGCGACGCAAATGCGGACGGCAGTGTTGATGTCAAGGATATTGTTCTTTTAGAGAATTATATCAGTGACGGGAAGCTGACCGAAACCGGAAAGCTGAACTCCGACCTCGACTGCGACGGCGCGGTCACCAAGGCTGATATCAAGCTTCTGCGCTCGTATGTCAAGGGTGAGATCAGCCTTTTTGAAATACCCTCGAACAGCTATCTTAAACCGCAGCCGAATTATCTCTACGGCAAAAAGCTCTACAGCGACGGCGACAGCGTGGCAAAGGGCACCGGCACCGATACATTGGGCAGCGGCTTCCATTCCTACGCCTATTACATCGCCGAAAAATACGGCATGAACTTCACCACCGAGGCGGTCGGAGGCACCACCCTCGCCAAGAACGACGACGAACCGCTCGGCAGCGGCGACAGCATTCTTGAGCGCGTGCTCAGTATGAAGGACGATTACGACGTGATTCTGCTCGACGGCGGCTTCAACGATGTTTTCCTCAAGGTCAAGGTCGGCGAGGTCACTCCCGACAGCGAAAAAAGCGGCGGCTACGACCTGAGCACCACCGCCGGCGCGCTTGAACAGATATGTTATTTTCTTACAGAGAATTATAGTGACGCGGTCAAGCTCTTTGTGCTCTGCCACGACTGCGACGACAGACAGCCGCTTTACTGGGATACCATCAGAGCCGTCCTCAAAAAGTGGTCGATCCCATATGTAGATATCGAGAAGGAAACGGATTTCCGCGCGGTAAACGACGAGATCTCCACGCAGTACTTTTTCTGCAACGACGACAAAACCGTCGGCGACGAGATACACCCCGTTGCCTACGCGCAGGACAAGGTTTACGGAAAGCTCGTTGAGAGGAAGCTCAACGCCCTCTTTGCCGAGCGTTATTCGCTTGCGCCCGAAAAGGAGAAGATCGGTATCGCCAAGGGCGAGACCGCGCAGTTGGGGGTTGAGATGAACGGCGCGGCGTACTTAGGCGGACTGACATGGACGTCCTCCGACAGCGACATCGTAAGCGTTTCGCAGAGCGGCGCGGTCACAGCCGAGGCAATCGGCAAGGCTACGGTTCGCGCAGAGACTCCCGACGGCAGGATCGTCAGCTTCGAGGTCGACGTAAAGCAAAGTCCGCTGTGCTTTTATCTGAACAAAACCGACGCGACTCTTGCGCGCAATCAAAAAATATCGCTGTTCCCGGTGTTTTTGAAGGGAACCGCTTCGCAGGATATCAGATTTGAGTCCTCCGATTCGTCGGTGGCACATGTCAGCGGCGACGGCGTTGTCACCGCCAAAACAGGCGGCAGCGCGGTGATCACCTGCAAGCTGTCAAACGGCGTTAAGACCGAATGTATCGTTAATGTAAAATAGGGAGAAGTCAATGAAAAAAATACTCGCACTGCTCATGCTCGGCGCAATGCTGACGCTGACGGCGTGCCAAAGCTCACAGGAGCAGACCCCGCAGGCTCAGACTGACGCGCAGACAGTCGAATCTCAGGAACCAACCGAGCCTGAGACGGATACGCTGGAGGAAATGGTCGCGAAAATGTCGACCGAGGAAAAGGTAGGGCAGATGTTTTTTGCGCGCTGTCCCGACGTTAACGCCGCCGAGACCGCCGCGCAGTACCACCTTGGAGGCTACATCCTTTTCGGCAGGGATTTTGAGAACCTCACCGCCGAGGACGTAAAGGCGAATATCAAGAGCTATCAGGACGCGTCGGCTGTTCCGATGCTTATCGGCACCGACGAGGAAGGCGGCACCGTTGTCCGCGCGAGCTACTATCTGCGCGATGAGGGAGCGTTCCTTTCACCCCGCGACTACTACACCGACGGCGGCTGGGAGGCTGTTGAGAGCGCCGAGACCGAAAAGGCTGATTTGCTTCTTTCACTCGGAATAAACGTCAACCTTGCGCCTGTCTGCGACGTTACGGGCGAGCCTGAACAGTTTATGTACGAGCGTTCGGTTTCGGGCGACGCCGACGAGGTCTCGCAGTTTGTAGAAAAGACCGTCAGCATCTACCGCTCGAAGAAGCTCGGCAGCGTGCTCAAGCACTTCCCGGGCTACGGCGACAACTCCGATACCCACACCGGAATCGTGAACGACAGCCGTTCCTACTCGGAGTTTCTGAGCAAGGACTTCAAACCCTTCGCAACGGGTATTTCCGCCGGCGCTGACTGCATCCTCGTTTCACACAACATCGTTGAGTGCATGGACGCAGAGTATCCTGCCTCGCTTTCGGACAAGGTTCATCAGCTCATGCGCGACGACCTGCGCTTTAACGGCGTGATAATGACCGACGACTTGGCTATGGGCGCGATCTCGGAGTACACCGGAACCGACACCGCCGCCGTTTTCGCGGCAAAGGCCGGCAACGATATGTTGTGCTGTTCTGATATCGAGGTTCAGTACCCTGCGGTTGTGGAGGCTGTAAACAAGCAGGAGATCCCGATGGAGCAGATAGACCGCAGCGTAATTCGCGTTTTGAAGTGGAAGCAGGATCTGGGATTGATTTAAGGGAATCTCTAAAAATTCCCTACCGCGCATAAGTACGGAATCTTCACGGCATAATCTTGCCAAAACTTCTTGATATACGTCAGTATACCTGCGAAGCTTTGACAA
>CACXAO010000075.1 GCA_902765625.1 uncultured Ruminococcus sp.
ACGTATCGACAATGAAACGCCTTTTGTGGTGGAGTGGTTTATCAAGCACGGCATTTCGGTATGGAGCGTCAACGAGGGCGAGCAGAAGTTAGACAGCCACGTTGACAAGCTGATGAACTACATACGTTTCTGGCAGGCGAACGGCGAGAGTCAAAAGACCTCTATCCGCGTAAAATCCCGCCTCAGACAGTTGGTTGAGGAAGGTGTATTTACCGGCGGCGTCGCTCCCTTTGGTTACAGGTTAGTCAAAAGTGGTATCATCAACAAAAAGGGCAGAGAGCTGATGACGCTCGAAGTTGAACCGAGAGAGGCGGGGTTAGTCCAAATCGTTTTCGATTTGTCGGTCAAAGAGGGCTACGGCTCCTATATTATGGCTAACTATCTCAATGAGCGTAATATTGTTACGCATAACGGCGCGAAGTTTCAGCCTATGACTATCAAGAGGATGCTCACAAATGAAATCTACCACGGCTTTTATGTCAGGGGCGGCGTCAGGTCAAAGCGTATCAAGGAATTGCAGATCATCGACGATGATATTTTTGCACAGGCGCAGGAAATCCTCAGACAAAGGAAAGTCAACAGCGAAGAAAAAACAAACATAGCCCTGCTTGCAAAATCTTCAACCATGCTCGGCGGCAATCTGTTTTGCGCACACTGCGGCAAAAAGCTGTGCTCCAACAGCTTTGTTGATACCTACAAGACGAAGGACGGCGTTACACATCACAGCAAGAGGAAATACCGTTATTTGTGTTCGGGAAAGGCAATGCACCGCAACGAGTGCGACGGTCAAAGCGTCTATGTCGCGTCAAAGGTTGATGAAGTGGTTCTCGAAGCGCTTTACCGGTGTTTTGATAAAATCAAGTCAACGCCAAAGAGCGCGGCTATCGAGAAGAAGTACAAGGCGATCGTTTCTCAGATCAAGAAGGAGATAAAACAGCTTGAAAAAGAAAACAGCCTGCTGGAACGCAAGCTGAAAGAGCTGACGGAGGAAATCGCTTCCGCTCTGTTGGGCGACAGCAAATTTACTCCCGATATTCTCTCTATGGCGATTGAGAACACAAAGAACAAGTTGAACGAGAATGTTTCCTGTCTTGCGGAAAAGCGGCACCAGCTCAACTGCAAGGAGGAAGAAATGGGGAAGATCGATTATCATTACGAGCAGTTCCGCGGCTGGGCGGAGGAATTTGACTCCGCCTCTCCCGAGCGTAAAAAAATGATAATCTGCACCTTGTTCAAAGAGATCAATGTCGGCAAGGGATATGAGATTGAAATTTTGATGAACGGCTCGTATGAGCAGTTTGTCGCATAAAGAAGTGAGTTGTGCGGAGTGTTTAGGTCGCCTTTCGATTAGGGTACAAACCTGAACACTCCCCAGAGCGCATGACTGTTAATCATGATGTCACTGGTTCGAGCCCAGTTGGGGGAGCCAAAAGAATACTCACTATCAACAGTTGGTGTTGATGACGCTGAGGGTCCACCTGTTCCCATACCGAACACAGAAGTTAAGCTCAGTGGTGCCGAAAATAGTGCTCTGGCGACGGGGTGTGAAAATAGGGAGGATTGAAGTAGGTGCCCGGTGGGCGCCTTGTATAATACAAATCGTTTTAACACGTTTAATTCTTGATGATTGTTGTAGATATATACACAATCATCATTTTTATTTTAGGATGTGTTTTAATGATTATTTTACCCGCCCCCAAAAAATTTAAGCCCGTAAAGCGCGATAAAGCAATAAAAACTGTGTATTGCCTATATAGGGTTTCAACAAAGAATCAGGTCGATGAAAATGATATTCCTATGCAGCGATTGGCTTGTCATGAATTTGTATCTCAGAATCCCGGATGGTTTATCAGACGCGAGTTTTATGAAAAAGGTGTATCCGGCTATAAAGTATCTGCTGATGAAAGAGATCAATTAAGAAAAGAATTTGATGCATCCTTAAGAACAATCGACGACGAGTGCCGCGTCAACATCCGGTATATGTACCTGATGGATTACGAAACGCCGTCTTACCACACGTTCGGCAAACCATGCCGGATTATTTACCTTGCGGGCGGCGGTTTTTCTGTTGCAGCGTCGGTTTTTGTCGCGATTCAAAAGAATACCAACCGCGAGCTGAAGCTTCCGTTCTGGAACGGCTTTACCTATATCATTTTGTCTGTTTTGGTTATTTCTTCCGCAGTATTCATCCTTTCTATGTTTGTCTGGCTTGCTGTGAAAAAGGCGCGAAAGGCAACGCGCTTTTTTGTAACAGCTGCCGCAGCAACAGTCACCTTTACTCTTGTGGTATATTCTCTGCCCGATGTGCTGGCATATCCGTTTAATTTTGATTTACAGGGTAATTCCGTATTCTCAACTGACTTTTTATATCGGCTCATCGGCGTTATTCTCGGATTTTTGCTTGATTTAATCGCCTGCCTTGCGGCGTTTAAGATCTTTAAGCCGCTTACAAACGCGCTGTCTGCGATATTGATTAATTTGACTGTCTTTATAGCCGCGTTCAGCGTGCTCGGCAGATTTATTCAGCTGATGCTGCAATTACAGATTATCCGCCAAAACCGCGATAAAGCCTTGTTCAGCTTTTTGTTCCCGATTTTGCAGTTTGTCAATAACAACAAGGAACTGTTTATTTACAGCGCGATGGCGTGCGTTTTAATTGCCGCAATAGTTTTATTTATCCGTAATTTGAAAATCCGTGAGGAATACAGCAACGCCGCTCAAAAGCGTAAAATCAGAGCAGCTATGCGTAACCGCCGCCGTTGGTCGGCAGTAGTTCTCGCGTGCGTCATGGTTGCTTGTGTAAATCTCACTGTCGTTCACGCAGTCAACAACAAAAAGCCTGTTGAGGCGCCTGTTGAGGTCTGCGATATGGACGATAGAAATATGTATGTTGATTTTTCTCAGGTGGACGACGGCCATCTTCACCGCTTTGCCTACACCACCGACAAGAATGTGGAAATCCGTTTTATTGTGATTAAGAAGCCGAATTCAAGCTCCTACGGCGTGGGACTTGACGCGTGCGATATATGCGGAGAGGCAGGATATTTTGAGCGTGAGGGACAAATCGTCTGCAAGCGCTGCGACGTTGTTATGAATATCAACACCATCGGCTTTAAGGGCGGCTGCAACCCTATCGTCATCGACTACGATGTCAAGGACGGTCAGATCATCGTGCCGATCGAAGGCTTGGTTCTGCATGAGCGCAAATTTAAATAAATGAATTTCAGGAGTAATTTATGTTTTTCAGAATGATAAAAGGAGCGTTGTTCCGGCAAAAGTCGAAAATGATTATGATAGCTGTCACAATCGCTTTAGGCGCATCCTTGGCGACGGCGATGCTCAATATTATGCTCGACGTGGGCGACAAGGTCAATCAGGAGCTAAAGGCATACGGCGCGAACATCACGGTAGTGCCGAAGGAAAACTCGGTTTTAAACGACCTTTATTCGCTTGACGGTCAGGAGGAAACAGCCGTCGCTCACCTCAACGAGGACGACCTCGGAAAGATCAAAACAATATTCTGGGGCTTCAATATTTTGGATTTTACGCCGTTTGTCAAAACGACCGTCACGCTCGATACCGGAGATTCCGTTAAGCTGACGGGCACATGGTTCAACCATCACCTCGCACTGAATACGGGTGAAGAGCTTGATGCGGGAATCCACAGTCTCAGAAGCTGGTGGGATATCAAAAACGGTCAGTGGCTTGACGAGCAAAACGCTGATTCAGATGACAATTCCGCGATGATAGGCACGGTGCTTGCCGACAGATTGGGCGTTTCAACAGGAGATACCATTCGTGTCAAAAAGGCAGACGGAGAAAAAACGCTTTCTATTGTCGGCGTTTACGATTCGGGCGGCGATGAGGACGAGCAGATTTTTACTGCGTTACCGATCGCTCAGGAACTGGGAAACAGCCGTAAAAAAATTGACAGCATTGAGGTAAGCGCGCTGACGACTCCCGACAACGAGCTTGCGAAAAAGGCAGCGACAAAGGGCCCGTCGTCGCTTTCTCCCGCTGACTACGAAACATGGTACTGCACGGCATACGTCAGCTCAATCTGCTATCAGATTCAGGAGGCGATCCCGGATTCCGTCGCTTCGCCCGTAAGGCAGGTTGCCGAGAGCGAGGGCAATATCCTCGACAAAACGCAGCTCTTAATGATACTTATCACCGTTCTCAGCCTGTTTGGTTCGGCGCTCGGAATATCCAACCTCGTAACCGCGAGCGTCATGGAGCGCAGTAACGAGATCGGTCTGCTGAAAGCAATCGGCGCACGCGATTACCGCATCTCGGGAATTGTATTGACAGAAATAACCGTTACGGCGATTGTCGGCGGCGTTGCCAGTTACTTCATGGGCTACGGCTTCGCGCAGATTATCGGACAGACGGTTTTCAACTCATCCATCGAGATGAAGCCGATGGTCATTCCGATCGTAAAGCGCTTCCCCAAGGTGCTCGACGGCATCTTCAAGTGCACGCCGATCCTGCTCGGCATGGAGGAAAAGAAACTGATCTGGTCCGTGCAGGCGCCCTCCAAGGTGGAGCTCGCCAACCACGGCGCCATGCGCATGCACGCCATGAGCCACCGAGAGGTCAAAAACCTCATCAACGACTTCATCGAAGCGGCGGTTCGCTGCCAGAAGGCGGGCGTCGACATCGTTGAGCTGCACGGCGGCCACGGCTACATGATCCAGCAGTTCCTCTCCCCCAATACCAACAAGCGCACGGACGAATACGGCGGCAGCTTCGAAAACCGCATGCGCTTCGTCTCTGAGATCATTCAGGGCATCCGCGAGCGCTGCGGCCGCGACTATCCGCTGATGGTGCGCCTGACGGCCGACGAGATGTACGACAAGATCGGCATGCCCGGCAAAGGCTATGATCTCGAATACGGCAAGCGGGTCGCCGTGGAGCTCGAAAAGCTCGGCGTCGACGCGATCAACGTCACCAGCGCCTGCTATGACGTTTACAACCGCTGGCTGGAGCCCACGAGCTTCGAGCCCGGCTGGCGCGCGTATCTCGCAAAGGAGATCAAGTCCGTCGTCTCCATCCCGGTCTGCGCCGCCAACTTCATCCGCTCCCCCGAGCAGGCGGAGCGCCAGATCGCGGACGGCTGGCAGGACTTCGTCGGCTCGGCGCGTACCTTCATCTGCGATCCCCACTGGGTTCAGAAGTGCGAAGAGGGCCGCCCCGAGGACATCAAACGCTGCATCGGCTGCCTGAACTGCATCTCCTCCTTCATGACGAACGCGAAGGTCGGCAAGAACGGCGAATGCGCGCTGAACCCCGCCGTGGGCAGAGAGCGCATCGACAACGCCATGCCGCGCGACGGTGAGGGCAAGACCGCCGTCATCATCGGCGCCGGTCCCGCAGGCCTGATGGCCGCGGAGGTTCTGGCGCGCCGCGGATTTGCCGTGACGGTTCTGGAAAAGAACAAGGAGGTCGGCGGTCAGGTGAACACCGCCGCGTCCTGCCACCTGAAGGGCAAGCTGCACTGGTGCATCGAGGATCTGATGACGAACGTCACGAAGCTCGGCGTCACGGTCTGCAGCGGCGTGGAAGTGACGGCGGACGCCGTCGCGGAAATGAAGCCTGACGTCGTTCTCCTCGCCACCGGCGGCGTGCCGGTCGTGCCGAAGAGCATCCCCGGCATCGACAAGCCCCACGTCTGCACCGCACCCGAGGTCATTCTCGGCAGCATCCGCCCGAAGGACAAAAAGGCCGTTGTCATCGGCAGCGGCATGACCGGTCTCGAAACCGCCGAGTTCCTGCTGCAGGACGGCTGCGACACGACCATCATCGAGATGGCGCCGGAAATCGCGCCCGGCACGTGGTTCCAGCTCGTGGACGATGAGATGGAGCGCCTCGCCCTCGAGCACAAGCCAAAACTCATCATCGGTGGCGGTTCGGCTTATAGCCGCGAATGGGACTATGCCCGTATGCGCAAGATTGCCGACGAGGTAGGTGCCATCCTGATGGTCGATATGGCTCACCCCGCTGGCCTCATTGCTGCCGGTCTGCTCGAAAATCCTGTCAAGTATGCCCACATCGTAACCACTACCACCCATAAGTCGCTCCGCGGTCCTCGTGGCGGCGTCATCATGATGGGTGAGGACTTCCCCAATCCAAAGGGTCTCACCACTCCCAAGGGCGTCGTGAAGATGATGTCGGCTTGTCTCGACAGCTCCGTATTCCCTGGCACCCAGGGCGGTCCATTGGAGCACGTCATCGCTGCCAAGGCCGTTGCCTTCGGCGAGATTCTCCGTCCCGAGTGGAAGGAGTATGCCCTCCAGGTCAAGAAGAATGCAGCTGTACTTGCTGACGAACTCGTGAAGCGTGGTTTCAAGATCATCTCCGGTGGTACCGACAACCACTCGATGCTCGTCGATCTC
>CACXAO010000076.1 GCA_902765625.1 uncultured Ruminococcus sp.
ATTGTCAATAGATCGTGGAATAAATGCGATTTACAGATTTATCAGTTTTTTTCTACTATACTGCAAATTCTAACCCACTGGTTCTAGGGAAGAGCCAAATATTTCCGCTTAAACTTTTTCCAAAAAGTGCTTGCAATATATTTCTAACTATGATATAATAACCGAGTAGGTTTGGAAAAGTCTATGCCAAAACCTGCTCATTTGGTTCCGTCGTTTCCGACGACGTGGTCAAATAACGGCAAAAAGCCGTCATTTTGAAACTGATAGTCCGCTGCCATGGAAGGGTATGAATATCGGGTAAATAATTAGGAGGATGAAAAATGGACGCATTAAAAACTATTGCGGCTGAATCAGTGAAGGAATCCACTCCTGAATTCGGCATCGGCGATACCATCAAGGTATCGGTTAACATTCGCGAGGGCAACAGAGAGAGAATCCAGATGTTCGAAGGCACCGTTATTGCCAAGAGAGGCAGCGGCGTTGCTGAGACATTTACCGTTAGACGCGTAGCTTACGGCGTTGGCGTAGAGAGGGTTTTCCCGCTTCATTCACCCAACGTAAAGGACATCAAGGTTGTTCGTTACGGTAAGGTTCGCAGAAGCAAGCTCTATTATCTCCGCGACAGAGTCGGTAAGGCCGCAAAGGTTAAGGAACAGATTCGTAAGTAATTCTCGAATAATAGTTAAAGGGAACTTGCTTAAGTTCCCTTTTTCCTTAATTTGCTTTGAAGTAGGTGATAGGATTGAGCGACACACCGTCAAACAAGGAAGGCTCCAATGTTCCTTCCGACATAGACCTTTCGATTGATATTAATCCGGATTTGTATAAGAGTGATATTCACCCGACGCCGAGCTATGAAAATATCTACAAGGCTGCTGAGGTTGCCACCGAACAGGCTGACAACGAAGCGTCATCCGAGAAAAACGGTAAAAAAGGCTTTGTAACAGCTAAGGCTGACGGAATGATGGCAGGCGTATACGACTGGGTTCGCTGCATTATCTTTGCAATAGCGATCGTAGTTATTTGTCTGACCTTTGTATTCCGTCTGGTTGACGTAGAGGGTACGTCCATGTGCGACACCCTGCAGACCAAGGATAAGGTTATCGTTACAAATCTTTGCTACACGCCGCACGACAACGATATCGTTGTTATTTCACACGGCGCTGAATACAAAAAGCCTATTATCAAGCGCGTCATTGCGACAGAGGGTCAGACCCTTGAGCTTGATTACGAAAATGAGAAAATAATCGTAGACGGCATCGAGATTTCCGAACCCTACATAAAGGGCACCACCTTCTCGGGCAACTACGGAAACAACTCTATTCCCAGCGTTATACCCGAGGGTAAGATTTTCGTAATGGGCGACAACAGACAGGTATCACTTGACAGCCGCAGCACCGAAATCGGTCTGATCGACGTCAAGGATGTTATCGGTAAAGCACAGGTTATCGCTTTCCCGTTTGACCATTTCGGATATCTATATTAATCAGAGTTTAAGGCCTATTTCTTTCAAAAGGAAATAGGCTTTGTTTTATAGAAAGAGGATATTATGAGTGAAATGCAGACAATTCAATGGTTTCCGGGTCATATGACCAAAACCAAGCGGCAGATACAGGCAAACCTCAAGCTGGTTGACGCCGTTGCGGAAATCATTGACGCAAGGATTCCCGTAAGCAGCCGTAATCCCGACCTCGACAAGCTGATTCAGAACAAGCCGAGGGTCATACTTATGAATAAGTGCGACATGGCAAACCGTACAGCTACAAAGATGTGGATCGACCATTACGCGTCGCAGGGAACCACAGCTATTGCCGTAGACTGCAAAAGCGGCACCGGACTAAATAAATTTCCGCAGGCTGTAAACAACGTTATGAAGGAAAAAATCGACCGCCTTAAATCAAAAGGCATGAAGAACCCAACCATGCGAATTATGATCGTCGGCATTCCGAACGTCGGAAAATCTTCCTTTATCAACCGTATCTCAAGGCAGAATCGCGCAAAGGTTGAGGACAGACCCGGTGTTACAAGAGGCAATCAGTGGTTTACCATCAGCAACAATCTCGAAATGCTCGATACACCCGGCGTATTGTGGCCAAAGTTTGACGATAAGCTGGTGGGTGAACATCTTGCGTTTACGGGAGCCGTAAAGGATCAGGTAATTGATGTTGAACTGCTTGCGGTAAGACTGCTCGATTTTCTTAAAAAACTCAAGCCTGCAGATTTTATCAGCCGCTTTAAGCTCGATGAGCTTGATTTGGATAACACAGATTCCTATGAGCTTCTTCAAATAATCGGTAAAAAGCGCGGTATGCTCGTTTCAGGCGGAGAGATCGATACCGAACGAGCCGCCATCATGCTGCTCGACGAATTCAGAGCAGCTAAGCTTGGCAGAATCACCGTGGAAATGCCGAACGGAGAATTGAAATGAACTGGCTTGAATTTGAACAAAACGCAATAAATAAAGGTTACACCGCCGTTTGCGGAGTTGACGAAGCCGGCAGAGGTCCTCTGGCAGGTCCCGTTTGCGCAGCCGCAGTAATTTTACCCGAGGGCGTTATTATCGACGGAGTAAACGACTCCAAAAAGCTGAGCGAAAAGAAGCGCGAGGCTCTTTTTGAGGTCATAAAGTCCACTGCGGTTTCATACTGTATAGCGTACTCAAGCGTCGAAGAAATCGAGGAAATGAACATCCTCAACGCCACCATGCTCGCCATGAAACGCGCCGTAGAGGGATTGTCCGTTAAAGCGGATTACGCAATGATTGACGGAAACAGACTTCCTGACCTAGATATTAACGCCGAATTCATTATCAAGGGCGACGCGAGGTCTATGTCAATCGCCTGCTCATCGATTTTGGCTAAGGTTTCAAGAGACAGACTGCTCTATGACTACGCAAAGGAATATCCGCAGTACGGCTTTGATAAGCACAAGGGCTACGGCACCGCCGCTCACAGAGAAGCATTGCTCAAATACGGTCCGTGCCCTTATCACCGACTGAGCTTCTTGGGAAAGATTCTGAATAAATGAACAAATTGAAAACGAAGGAAATAGGCGATATCGGCGAGGAATACGCGGTAAATTACCTGAAAAAGCACCGATACAAAATTCTCTCAAGGAATTATAGAAAACGGTTCGGAGAGATAGACATTATTGCAGAGAAAAAGGGGACGGTTGCCTTTGTCGAGGTGAAAACCCGACACCAAAATCCGCTGACTCAACCTTTCGAGGCTGTCGATACTAATAAACAGAAAAAAATCTACAAAACCTCGCTGTCATATATTTACGAAAACAATCTTAACAGTCAGTACCGCTTCGATGTCTGCGAGGTCTTTGTTGACCGAGACACTTTGAAGCTCATTCAAATCAATTACTACGAAAACGCCTTTATTCCGGAGAGTGACAATGGATATTATTGATTTGCACTGCGACACACTATACAAATCCGTGACCGAAAACATGAGTTTCGGCAGCGAAAGGGCAGAGGCAAAGCCGAACCTTGATCCCGATGCGCACAAGCTGCAATGCTATGCCGTCTGGATTCCCGACGGATATTCCGGCGACAAAGCCGAAGCGCTTTTTTTGAAGGCATACAAGCGGCTGCAAAGCGAATGCGCGGCAAATAATATCAAGATAATCAAACCGCACGAACCTCTGAACAGCTTCCGCGAGAATCAAAATACCGCTTATTTCACAGTAGAAAACGGTATTGCGGTAAACGGAAAGCTTGAAAACATTAAGCTGCTCTCAGACTGCGGCGTCAGGATGATGACCCTGACATGGAACGCCGCTAATCAGATCGGCAGCGGTGCGGATGTACAAGACGCGCCCGGCCTGAGCGGTTTCGGAAAGGCTGTAATTCGCGAAATGGAAAAGTTTTATATAATCGTAGACGTTTCTCACGCCTCGCAAAAGCTTTTTTACGATGTTGCCGAGGTTGCGAAAAAACCGTTTGTCGCTTCTCATTCAAACTCGTATTCCGTCACTCAGCACAGACGAAATCTTACCGACAGGCAGTTTGAAATCATTAAAGAACGCGGCGGTCTTGTCGGGATCAACTTTCACAACGCTTTTCTGAATAACGCACCCGAAAAGGCGTGCGCAGAGGACATAATAAGACATATCGAACATTTTCTCTCGCTGGGCGGAGAGGATACCGTTTGCTTCGGAAGCGATTTTGACGGCGGAACACTCCCCGAGGATATTGCTGACAGCGGAATATATAACAATATTTATGAGATTTTATGCCGGAGAAATTACAAAGAATCATTGATAAAAAAGATTTTTCACCAGAACGCACTTAATTTCTTCGAAAACTTTGACAATCGCTGAAATATGTAGTAAAATAAATTGTTGTTTAAAGCTCTTTTGAAAGGAAGATTGAAATGTTGTATAACA
>CACXAO010000077.1 GCA_902765625.1 uncultured Ruminococcus sp.
TTAATTGAATCAAAAACGTTGTTGTCTATCATTTATTCTGCCTCCCTATTAAAGCTCGTCTGTGCCGAAGTCGTCGAAGTCAAAGTAGCCGTCGTCGTCGGCCTCCTCGTCGGAAAGAGAATCGTCAAACATGTTGCCTTCTTCTCCGCCCTCGTCGAGGGTGTAGCCGTCCATGGAGGTCATAACGCTGTCCTCGTCGAACTCGGTGCCTGCAGCGTCGGCGATGTCCTCGTCCTCCTCGAACTGCTGCTTGATGTCGATCTCCTCGCCCTGAGCGTCAAGCACTCTTACGTCGAGCGAGAGCGACTGCAGCTCCTTGATAAGAACGCGGAAGGACTCGGGGATTCCCGGAGCCGGGATGTTCTGACCCTTTACGATAGCCTCGTAGGTCTTTACGCGGCCGACAACGTCGTCCGACTTGACGGTGAGGATCTCCTGCAGGGTGTAAGCGGCGCCGTAAGCCTCCAGCGCCCAAACCTCCATCTCGCCGAAGCGCTGTCCGCCGAACTGCGCCTTACCGCCGAGAGGCTGCTGGGTAACGAGCGAGTAGGGGCCTGTTGAACGCGCGTGGATCTTCTCGTCAACGAGGTGATGGAGCTTGAGGTAGTACATATATCCGACGGTTACGGGGTTGTCAAAGGGTTCGCCCGTTCTGCCGTCGATGAGGGTGGTCTTGCCGTCCTCGCTGTAGCCTGCGTCCTTGAGCGCCTCGAAGATGTCGCCTTCGTGAGCGCCGTCGAATACAGGCGTCATGATCTTCCAGCCAAGCGCCTTTGCGGCATAGCCGAGGTGAACCTCGAGCACCTGACCGATGTTCATACGTGAAGGTACGCCGAGGGGGTTGAGAACGATGTCGAGCGGAGTACCGTCGGGCAGGAAGGGCATATCCTCAACGGGGAGAATACGCGAAACGACGCCCTTGTTACCGTGGCGGCCCGCCATCTTGTCGCCGACGCTGATCTTGCGCTTGAGCGCGAGGTAAACTCTTACTACCTCTTTAACGCCGGGCTGCAGCTCGTTGCGGCTGTCGGAGCGTGTGAACACCTTTACGTCAACAACGGTGCCCTGCTCGCCGTGGGGTACGCGCAGCGAGGTATCTCTGACCTCTCTCGCCTTTTCGCCGAAGATAGCGCGGAGGAGCCTCTCCTCGGCAGTCAGCTCGGTCTCGCCCTTGGGGGTTACCTTGCCGACGAGGATATCGCCTGCCTTGACCTCGGAGCCGATCTGGATGATACCGTTCTCGTCGAGGTACTTGAGCACGTCGTCGCCGACGTTGGGGATATCGCGTGTGATTTCCTCGGGACCCAGCTTTGTATCGCGGGCCTCCGTATCGTATTCCTCGATGTGGATCGAGGTGTAAACGTCGTCGCGGACGATCTTTTCGTTAAGGAGAACGGCGTCCTCGTAGTTGTAGCCCTCCCAGGTCATGAAGCCGATGAGGGCGTTCTTTCCGAGGGCGATTTCGCCGTTTTCGGTGGCGGGACCGTCGGCAAGCACGTCGCCTGCCTTAACTCTCTGTCCTCTCTCAACGATCGGGCGCTGGTTGAAGCAGGTGCCCTGGTTGGAACGGAGGAACTTGATGACTTCATAATCCTTTACATTGCCGTCGTCGTACTGAACGCGGATATTGCGCGCGTCGACGCTCATGACAATGCCGTCGCCCTCGGCGAGGATGCAGACGCCGGAGTCGGTGCCTGCCTTGTACTCCATGCCGGTGCCGACGATGGGAGCCTCGGAACGGAGAAGCGGTACAGCCTGACGCTGCATGTTCGCGCCCATTAGAGCACGGTTCGCGTCGTCGTTTTCGAGGAAGGGGATCATAGCCGTAGCGACGGAGACAACCATCTTAGGCGAAACGTCCATGTAGTCGAAGCGCGCCGCGGGAAGCTCGACGAACTCGTCGCGGTAACGGCCTACGACCTTGGAATGAACGAAGCGGCCGTTCTCGTCGAGCGGCTCGTTCGCCTGCGCTACGTAGTAGTTATCCTCAACGTCCGCGGTCATGTAAACGACCTCGTCGGTGACAACGCCGGTCTCCTTGTCGATCTTGCGGAAGGGAGCCTCGACAAAGCCGTACTTGTTGATCTTCGCGAAGGACGCGAGGTAGGAGATAAGACCGATGTTGGGTCCTTCAGGGGTCTCGATAGGACACATGCGGCCGTAGTGGGTGTAGTGAACGTCACGTACCTCGAAGCTCGCTCTGTCTCGCGAGAGACCGCCGGGGCCGAGCGCCGAAAGACGGCGCTTGTGTGTAAGCTCGGCGAGCGGATTGGTCTGATCCATGAACTGCGAGAGCGGCGAGGAACCGAAGAATTCCTTGATTGCCGCGGTAACGGGACGGATATTGATAAGGGAGTTCGGCGAGAGGTTCTCCATGTCCTGAGACTGGGTGGTCATTCTCTCGCGTACAACTCTTTCGAGTCTTGAGAAGCCGATGCGGAACTGGTTCTGCAGCAGTTCGCCTACGCAGCGGATACGGCGGTTGCCGAGGTTATCGATGTCGTCGGTGTTGCCTACGCCGTGAGCTACGCAGTTGAGGTAGTTGATGGTCGCGAAGATGTCCTCAACGGTGATGTAGTTGGGAACAAGCTCGCTTACGCGCTCGCGGAGCATGGACTTGAGTTCGTCCTCGTTCTGAGCGGAGTCGAGAATCTCGCAGAGCACGTCGAAGCGGACGTTCTCCTTAACGCCGCACTCCTCCTCGGCGTCGAAGTCAACGTAGCAGCCGATATCTACCATACCGTTGGAGATGACCTTTACTACCTCGCCCTCGGCGTTCTTTACGTAAGCGACGGAAACGCCGGCGTTCTCGATCTCGAGAGCCTTAGCCTTGCTGAGCTTCTCGTCTCTGAGCGCCATGACCTCGCCTGTGCGCGGATTCGCGATCGGCTCCGCGAGGACGTTGCCCTCGAGGCGGTTGGCAATGCCGAGCTTCTTGTTGTATTTGTATCTGCCGACGCGCGACATATCGTAGCGGTTCTCGTCGAAGAACAGATTGTTGATATGTGTCTGGGCGCTCTCGACTGTGGGAGGCTCTGACGGACGCAGCTTTTTGTAGACCTCGATAAGACCCTCCTCGATGTTGTGAGCCTGATCCTTTTCGATGGTCGCCTTGATGCGCTCGTCGTCGCCGAAGTAGTCGAGAATCTCGGCGTCGGTGCCGAGACCCAGCGCTCTGATAAAGGAGGTGACGGGCAGCTTTCTGTTTTTGTCTATGCGGACGTAGAAAACGTCGTTGATGTCGGTCTCGTACTCAAGCCACGCGCCGCGGTTAGGGATAACGGTGGTTGAATAGAGCTTTTTACCGGTCTTGTCGTGATCCATCTTGTAGTACACGCCCGGTGAACGGACGAGCTGTGATACGATAACGCGCTCCGCGCCGTTGATTACGAAGGTGCCGCTGGGAGTCATCAGCGGGAAGTCACCCATAAACACGTTGCTTTCTTTGATTTCGCCGGTCGATTTGTTGAGCAGACGCGCGGTCACTCTGAGCGCGGCGGAAAACGTAGCGTCGCGCACCTTACATTCGATGACGCTGTAATTGGGATGATCGACGTCGAGCTTATAGTCAATAAAGTCGAGCACAAGGTTGTCCTGGTAATCGGTGATACCCGAAACGTCCCTGAAAACCTCCCTGAGACCTTCCTCAAGGAACCACTTGTAGGAAGCCTTCTGAACCTCGATCAGGTTCGGCATATCGATTACTTCATCAATTTTACCGAAGCTCATGCGCTCGGTATTGCCCAGCTTTACGGGTTTGACATTAACCATATGCGTATCCACATTGGATTTTTTGTGATAATATCCCCTTGTCAAAAGGTTTTTTTCAGAAATAATCCGCGCCTTTCGGTACTTAACCCCATTATGGTACATTTTACTATTTTACTCTCCCAGAGGGTAGTTGTCAAGGGGTTTTTGTGATTTTCCGCTTCAAATTTTACAAAATTTTAATTGTTAATGCTCCGTAAGAATAATTTGCTCGCGGAGTTTAATTTTTTGCCCAAAAGGTACGCCCGACAACGTGTATGAAAAAAGAGGCGTTCCAAACGATTGACAAACGCCGCCGAAAAGGGTAAAATATACCATTAGAAAAGGCGTTCAGCCGCCAAAGGAGAATTATATGCCTGTATACAAAATCGCCGAGCTTCCGATCAGGATCGACCCCGTCACGCCGCAGACCGCAAAGCGTTTGCAGCCGTACCTCTGCCAAAGCGAGGATTACGAGTTTGACGCGTCGTCAAGCGCTGCGGAAATCGACGCCTACATCGCTAAATCAAAAACGCCCTGCCTGCCCTACCTCGCCGAGGACGTGCTTGTTCTCACCAAAATCAGCCGCGCCGTGCTCGGCGGCTACAACGGCTGCTTCTTTCACTCCTCGTGTCTGGAGCTTGACGGCGAGGGTTACCTCTTTACCGCGCTCAGCGGAACCGGTAAATCCACCCACACCGCAAATTGGCGCAAATACTTCGGCGACCGCGTCACCATGATAAACGACGACAAGCCGATCATCCGCAAAATCCACGACAAATATTACGTCTGCTCAACCCCTTGGATGGGCAAGTCTGACATCGGCTGCAACATGATCTCGCCGATAAAGGCAATCTACGTGCTCAAGCGCGGCGACGAAAACACCGCCTCACTGACCACGCCGTCAAAGCAGATACGTCAGCTCATGGAAGCCACCCTGCTGCCCGACAGCCGCGAGAGCATGGTCAGGCTGCTGACGCTCTTCGACGACCTGTTTTTGCACGTCAAGCTCATCGAGCTTTACTGCACGCCCGACGCAGACAGCGCGAGGGTCGCCTATGAAGCGGCTCAGGGCTGATATATATTTGTATTTGAAAAGGAGAATTTCATGCTTCCTCCCGTAGTTACCGTCGACAACATGCGCCGCAGCGACGCCGAAACCATCGCAAAGCGCGTTTCATCAGCCGAGCTTATGCGCCGCGCAGCTCAGGGAATATTCAACGCCGTCAAGTTTACCGGCAGGGTCGCCATCGTCTGCGGCTCCGGCAACAACGGCGGCGACGGCTATGCGCTCGCCTGCATTCTGCTTCAAAACGGCATTACCCCGACCGTTTTCCGCCTGAGCGACAGGTTCTCGCCCGACGGTCTTTACTACTACCGCAGCGCGAAGGGTCTGGGCTGCGAGGAAGGCAACATCAACCTTCCCTCTCCCTTTGAGGGCTTCGACATCGTAGTCGACTGCATTCTCGGCACCGGCTTCAAGGGCGAGGTCAAGGACGATATCCGTTACGCTATCGAGGCGATCAACGCCTGCAGCGCCTTCGTCATCTCCGCCGACATCAACAGCGGCATTAACGGCGACACCGGCGTTGCGCAGATCGCCGTGAACTCAGACCTCACGGTTTCGATCGGTGCGTACAAAACGGGAATGTTTCTCGCCGACGCGCCGTATTATATAGATAAGCTCGTCAACACCGACATCGGCATCGAGCTTATCGACGAGCCTTACCGCCTGATCGACTTCGAGCAGCTTCACCTCTTTGAGGGCTACAACTCCGAGGTCTACACGATGGAGGAGTTCCTCAGCCTGACCGGTTCAACTCCCGAAACGCTTGACGCGGGCGGCTTCGTTGCCGAAATGACAAAGGCTAAGCGCAAAACCATCGTTGTTAAAACCGAACACACCGCCGTAGTCGGCGACCTCAACTACGTCTACTTCGCGGCGGACTACATTCACAGTTAGGAGCTGCTATGCGTAACTTTTTCGAAAAAATAATGATTTTCATGCAGGGCAGATACGGCATGGACTCGCTAAACGGCTTTATTATGGGGCTTTCGTTCGTCATCTGGGTGGTCAACATCTTCGTTTTCAACCGCCTCGCCCACTATATCATCATGGTGGTTCAGCTGCTGCTTATCGGGCTGTTCATTTTCAGAATGCTCTCGCGCAACATCACGATGCGTTCCGCCGAGAACAGAATTTTCAGAAAGGCGTATGACCCCGTCAAAAACCGGGTACAATTAACTTACAAGCGCATCCGCGACCGCAAGGACTACCGCTATCTCAAATGCCCGGTCTGCAAGGCGCAGCTGTGCGTAAAAAACATCAAGGGCAAACACAACGTCCGCTGCCCCAAATGCAGAAGCGAGTTTGAAAAGAAGATATGACGCAGACCTGCCCGCCGCAAAAATACTTGACTTTTGACATTTATGTGATATACTGATATTACTAAAAGAAGGCTGCGCCTTTGGAAAGGAAGGAACATATGGCTGACGAAATTCTGATGGACGAGATGGAAAACGAAGCTCCGCTTATCACCCTCGAGGACGAGGAAGGCAACGAGATAGAGTTTGAGTTTCTTGACATTGTGGAATATGAGGGCGAGGAATACATCGTTCTGATTGAAAACGATGAGAACGCCGACGAGGTGGTTATCCTCAAAATCAACCCGATCGACGAGGACACTGAGGAATACCTCAGCATTGAGGACGAGGACCTTTTGGACAAGCTGTTTGATATCTTTAAGAAAAAGTACGACGGCGACATTAAATTTGAGTAAACTGACAGCGACGCACTATGCGCCGCTGTTTTCTTTTAACAAAAGGAGGTAATTATGAGAAAAATTCTTGTTACGGGCGGAACCAACTTTGTAAGCCGCTTCACCGCTGAGTATTTCGTCAAAAACGGCGACGAGGTCTATGTGCTCAACCGCGGCAGCCGCGAACAGGTCGAGGGCGTTACGCTGATTCAGGCTGACCGCTTCAACCTTACCGACGAGCTCAAGGACATTCGCTTCGACGCGGTGCTCGACGTCTGCGCCTACTCGGGCGACCATGTCAACGCGCTGCTCGACGCTCTCGACGAGTTCGGCGACTTCATCCTTATCAGCTCGAGCGCGGTTTACCCCGAGACGAATCCGCAGCCCTTTACCGAGGAACAGGAGCTTGGCGCGAACAGCATCTGGGGCGACTACGGCGCCAACAAGATCGCCGCCGAGAAAGCTCTGACCGAGCGCGTGCCCGAGGCGTATATCCTCCGTCCTCCCTACCTCTACGGAAAATACGAGACGATCTACCGCGCGCCGTTCGTCTTTGACTGCGCCCTCGCCGACAGACGGTTCTATATCCCCGAATCCGACCGCTGGCTGCAGTTCTTCAACGTCCGCGACCTCTGCCGCTTCATGGACATTCTCCTCACCGAGCACCCCGAAAACCGCGTTTTCAACGTCGGCAACCCCGAGATGATCTCGGTCAAGGAGTGGGCTGAGCTGTGCTACGCCGCCGCAGGAAAGGAGCCTGTGCTCGTCCGCGTCGACGACAGCTTTACCGTGCGCGACTACTTCCCCTTCCACCCCTACCACTACTACCTCGACGTAAGCAAACAGCAGGCGCTCATGCCCGAGGTCACTGAGCTCGGCGAGGGTATCAAGGAGGAATTCGACTGGTACGTCGAGGAAAAGCCCGAAATCTTCCGCCGCGACTACATGGGCTTTATCGACAGGGAGTATTCGGCGGACAGCGAGTAACGGGAACGCCAACTACCCAACTACCCAACTACCAACTACCCAACTACCAACTACCAACTAACCAACTACCAACTACCCAACTACCAACTACCAACTGCCAACTACCAACTACCAACTACCAACTAACCAACTACCAACTACCAACTACCCAACTACCCAACTACCAACTACCAACTGCCAACTACCAACTAACCAACTAACCAACTACCAACTGCCAACTACCCAACTACCAACTAACCAACTACCAACTATCCAACTACCCAACTACCAACTAATAAATATACATGACAAAACCTGACAATTTTACTATTAAGTAATATGGGTCGGGAACAAAATTAGGCAAACTAATTCTTGCAATCAGCGCATAAATACTGTATAATAGGAGTAATTATGAAATTTGGGAATGGAGGTTTGTAAATGGATAAAA
>CACXAO010000078.1 GCA_902765625.1 uncultured Ruminococcus sp.
TCAGCTTTGCAATTCTCTCAGGTACAAAATCCTCGTACATTGACCTCACCGACCTTTCCTGTAATAGATTGTACCTTATATCGCCTTGATATTCACAAATTGAAAAAGGGTAAATCGGTTGACATACAAACTATAATCTATTAGAATTGGAGAAGGTACAAGAATTGAGCTATTGCAAGCTGTGAGAAGAAAAAATACCGCAATGCTTTTGACATCACGGTATCGGTTTATTTCTGATTCATATTTTTGAGTAAAACAAGTGCTGCGTCACGCTGTTCTTCGGATAAACCCGACCAACAATCAATCAGCTCTCTTGTTTTTGGTGTTACCTCGACTAAATCTCCGTCCGCGAAGAATTGCGATAAGGTAATACCCAAGCCCTTGCAAATTGCTTCTAAAGTGTCAACTGAGGGAATGGCGTTGCGTTTAATAATATTTGCTATGGTTGATTCGGATAAACCGCTTTCTTTTGCCAAGCGATATGCCGACCAGCCTCGTTGAGATAGTATCTGTTTTATTTTAGCGGTAACATCCATAACTATACCTCATTCCTATATCTATTTTACCCTTGAATTAAATGGTAATATACAGTATAGTTATAATAAAATATCATTTAATAAAACGGTATTGTTATACAGAAAGAAGGTAGGATATGGAATTTCAAAAAGCCTGCTGCGGATTCGGACACAGAGAGGTTTACCAAAATATTACCGTACAGCTTGAACGCGCTATATTTGAAGCCGTCGAACAAGGCTGTACGCTGTTCTATACAGGAGCAATGGGAGAGTTTGATAATCTCTTTTCGGCGGCTGTCAGAAAAGCGTAGAAAAGCTATCCGAATATCAAGCTCATTTGCGTCAAGCCGTATTTGACGAAGGAGATCAACGAAAACGGCGTGTATTTGTTTACGCTTTACGACGATATTATCATTCCGACGGAGCTTGCGGACGTTCACTACAAGCAGGTTATCACGAAAAGAAACCGCTGGATCATCTCACAATCAGACGTGGTTATTATCTATACCGTCAGAAATTACGGCGGCGCGTATTCCGCTTTCAATTACGCCAAGAAACTGAAAAGAGAGATCGTGAAGATACAAGCCTGAAACGTCCGTATTTCAGCCGTAACGCGCAAACACGCAGCCTAATGATAATATACTACTATTCCGTTTTTGCTCCCCAAAAGGCTCATAAACAGTGCCTTTTTCAGAGCGAAAGCGCTACATATCATATATACAGTAAAACGCGGACGCGGGGGTTATTTCCTCTGCGTCCGCAGCATTTTCAGGAGGACAAAATGAAATTGGTAATAGCAGAAAAGCCGTCTGTCGCACTCTCGCTGGCAAAGGTGCTCGGCGCGACAAAAAAGCATGACGGATATTTGGCGGGCGGCGGCTATCTTGTTAGCTGGTGCTACGGACATCTGTTGAAGCTCGCGGATCCGGAGCAGTACGACGAGAGCTTGAAAAAATGGACGTATGAGACGCTGCCGGTTATGCCGGAGGTCTGGAAATACAGCGTGTCGGCGGATAAGAAAAAGCAGCTTGCCGTTATCTGTACGCTGATGAAGGACAGCTCCGTTGACAGCGTAGTATGTGCGACCGACGCGGGGCGAGAGGGTGAGCTGATTTTCAGGCTGGTATATCGGTATGCCAAATGCAATAAGCCGATCGAGCGTTTATGGATTTCGAGCATGGAGGACGACGCGATCCGCAAAGGCTTTGAAAAACTCCGACCGGGCAGCGACTATGATCTATTGTATCAGGCGGCGGCTTGCCGCGCCGGTGCGGATTGGCTTGTCGGAATCAACGCGACAAGGCTGTTTACCGTGCTGTACGGGAGCACATTGAATGTCGGGCGCGTCATGTCGCCGACGCTGGCGCTGCTCGTTCAGCGTGAAGCGGAGATCAAGGGCTTTCAAAGCAAGCCGTTTTATGTGCCGGAGATCGCCTGCGGCGGCTTTACGGCGTGTGCCGAGAGAACAGAAAACAAGCAGGCGGCGCAGGCAGTTGTAAACGCCTGTAACGGTCAAACTGCGGTCGTTACGGAGGTCAATACGCAGAAAAAGACCGCTCAGCCGCCTAAGCTCTATGATTTGACGACCTTACAGCGCGAGTGCAACCGCGTGTTCGGGTTCACGGCGCAGCAAACGCTTGATTATCTTCAATCCCTGTATGAAAAGAAACTGGCGACCTATCCGAGAACGGACAGCCGCTATCTGACCGAGGATATGCGTGAAACGGCTGAAAAACTGATCATATGGCTGCGTGAAAATATGTCTTGCGTCTCTGCTTGTAAGGGAAACCCCGATATAGCGCGTGTGACCGATAACGCGAAGGTCAGCGACCACCACGCGATCATTCCGACTATGCAGATCGCGAAGCTCGACCGTTCCGAGCTTCCTGCGGGAGAACGCAGCGTTTTATCACTGATTGCGCTCCGCCTATTGACGGCAACGGCGCAGCCGCAAATTACCGAGGCGATCACGGCGACGCTCAACTGTTCCGGCTATACGTTTACGTCAGCCGGCAAAACGGAGCTGCAAGCGGGTTGGAAGGAAATCGAGCGGCTATTTTTTGCTCAGCTCAAACAAACAGCGGAAAAAGAGGAACCATCTTTGCCAAAGCTCACCGAGGGACAGCGTTTTGAGCGTGTCAAGGCAAGCGTGCGTGAGGGCAAAACCGCGCCGCCAAAGCATTATACCGAGGATTCCTTGCTTTTGGCAATGGAGACCGCAGGCGCGGAGGAAACGCCCGACGACGCGGAGCGAAAGGGCTTGGGTACGCCGGCGACGCGTGCGGCGATCCTTGAAAAGCTCGTAGTAACAGGTTTTGTAGAGAGAAAGAAAAAGCTGTTGCTGCCTACGCAAAAGGGCGTCAATTTGATTACGATCCTGCCCGACAATATCAAATCGCCGCTTCTGACGGCGGAATGGGAATCGCAGCTTTTGCAGATCGAGCGCGGCGAGCTGAGCGCTGACAGCTTTATGGACGGTATCAAAGAAATGGTGCGCGAACTGGTGTGGACGCACAAGCAGCCTGAAAGGAAGTTTTTTTCGATGTTTTCAAACAAAAATGACGACAGAGAGGTTATCGGCGTTTGTCCGCGCTGCGGCTCGGCGGTAAAGGAGAGCCAGAAGGGATTTTACTGCGATAACCGCTCCTGCTCCTTCGCGCTCCGGAAAGAGAATCGCTTTTTCGCAAACAAAAAGAAAATCCTCACAAAACATATCGCCGCGGCTCTCTTGAAGGAGGGTCGCGTTTTTGTTAAGGATTTGTTCAGCGAAAAGAAAAACAAGACCTACGGCGCGGTTGTCGTTCTTGACGACACCGGCGGCAAGTATGTCAACTTCAAGCTGGAATTTCCGCAGGGAAAGGGCGGACGTAAATGAGCGCATCGGTGTGCTTTGAGAAAAAACAATCCACAAAGAAAAAGGAGGCTGAAATTTGAGTATAAAAAGCATTGAAGCCGAAGAATTACGCGAGATGACCGGCAAGGAAGGTCTGATTTTACAGGGCTGCGGCGGTCCGCTGCAGGACTGGCTCGACGGCATTAACGATATGCTGACCGAGGCGGGAATCTTACAGAACGGCAGCCGTTTTACCGATATTTACGTTTTTGAGCATGAGGGGCTGACGAATCTGCTGTTTCCATTTGAAAACGCAAAGCTCGACGTCGGCAAGCTGGCAATGTGGCGGTTGCAGACCTTTGGCGAATTCAGCGGCAAATGGCTGACAGATTATGTTGATAACCGCTTGGGCGGCTTTATTGATGAATCACAGTTTGCCAACGACAAGCCCGACTGTTCGTTGATCGGCGCTGAGGGGAACGTGTTCAATTTGATCGGGCTTGCCTCACGCACTCTCAAAAAGCACGGCTTAGGCGATCAGGCAAAGGAAATGTCCTCGCGCGTATTCGCTTGCGGCAGCTACGGTGAGGCGTCCGTGAAAAGCAGCATGAGCCGGGGGCGGTCATGTTTCCGTTGGAGCGTACCCCTGATGATAAGGTGCCGGCTGTCGGTCGCCCCGTACATTTGCCCGAAAACTACCTGCTTAACGCTGAGTTGAAAGAAGAAGCGCAGACCGGCAACTATAATATGCTGGACGGCAGAATGGATAACCTCGCGCCGGAGAGCGCGGCGGAAAAAGCCTCCGTTATGGATAAGCTGAAAACCGATAAACCGCGTCGGGAGCCGAAACAGCCCTCTCACGGCGGCAAGAGTCAGGAG
>CACXAO010000079.1 GCA_902765625.1 uncultured Ruminococcus sp.
TAAGGAGGAGGACTTCCTCGCTACCCTCGACGAGATGACCGAGCAGGCGTTCGACGACCAGTGCACAGGCGCCAACCCGCGTTATCCGCTCTTCAAGGAGATCAAGCAGATGTACCTCAACGCCTACTACGGCAACAACAAAGACGCGGTTTAATGCGCGGAAAGGAGCTTTACCATGAAATTTGACAATGTTCTCGCCGAGAGAAAAAATAAGGTCATCTACCGCGACGGCGACCTCGCTGTTAAGGTATTCGACGAATCCTTCCCGAAGTCCGATATTCTCAACGAAGCTCTCAACCAGGCGCGCGTTGAGGAAACCGGTCTGAATATCCCCAAGATCGAGGAGGTCACCAAGATCGACGGCAAGTGGGCGATCATCTCCACCTTTGTCGAGGGCAAGACCCTCCAGCAGCTTATGGACGAGAATCCCGACAAGCTCGACGAGTATCTTGAGCTGTTCGTGAACGTTCAGATGGAGATCCTCAGCAAGAAATGTCCTCTTCTCAAGAGACTTCAGGACAAGATGCAGAGCAAAATCAGCAGCACCGATCTCGACGCGACAACGCGTTACGAGCTGCACACACGCCTCGCCTCAATGAAGCGCCACGACAAGGTTTGCCACGGCGACTTCAACCCCTCGAACATCATCATCACACCCGACGGCACTCCGTTCATCCTCGACTGGTCGCACGCCACTCAGGGTAACGGCGCGGCTGACGCGGCGAGAACCTACCTGCTCTTCTGCTTAAAGGGCGAAAAGGAGCTTGCCGAAAAGTACCTCAAGCTGTTCTGCGAAAAGACAGACACAGCGCGTCAGTACGTAAACGCGTGGATGCCCATCGTAGCGGCGTCGCAGTCCGTCAAGGGCAACCCCGAGGAGAGAGAATTCCTCCTCAACTGGGCGAACGTCTGCGACTGGCAGTAAGGCGCCGGCAGGGCGCCGGTGGGCGCTTTCTCCGCCTTTTGAAAGATTGATGGTGATTTAAGCGATCATCAACGGCGGGTCAAACGTTTGCATTTTCGGATAAATTAAAAGGTCTGTTCTCCGCGGAGAGCAGACCTTTTTAGTTGGTTATTATTCTGCGTTTAAAGGCTCCCCTTGAGGGGAGCTGTCGCGCCGCCCAAAGCGGCGTGACTGAAGGGTGGGAACAACGGCAGTTTCGTTACTTTACTATCATATTTTGAAAATGCTTTATCTTCCGAGTACACCCTTCCGACTCGGCATAAATGCCGAGCCACCTCCCCTCGCAGGGGAGGCAATATCTTGGGCGGGAGCTGTCAGTATCCACTCACTTCAACAGCAGCGTAGCGTATGCCGCCGCAGGCGACATCGGCGGCAGGACGGTTATTCCGAGTTCATCAAACGCCTGCTTGCTTTCGTAGTCAAAGCCTTCCTCGCTGCCCGTCAGGTACAGCGGAACTCCGGCTTCCTTTGCCGCTGCGCAGAAGCCTCTGAAATCCTCTCTCGCCGTCGGCAGCGTTCCCGAATGATAGCCCTCAAGCAGCACAGCCTTTATGCCGTCAACCGGAGGGTAAACCATTCCCGGATGTGCGCGCAGCCAGAGAACATTTCCGTTTGCGCCGCACTCTGAAAAATCGCCGAAGCTGTCCTCGCAAAAACCGGGATTGAGCACGACGTCGCCGCCGACGATATCCGCAAAGTAGTTGCCGCGGACGCTTTGCACGCTGTCGCTGAACGGCATGTGCGGCAGAACGCATGCAGCGCGGTGAATCCTTACGTTTTCGCCGTTGTTTTTATACGACACAAACACGCCCTTGCCGACGCCCGAACGGATAAAATATACCGCGCCGCGGAAGTTGTCAAGTCCGTTGGAACGGCTGTCTGAAAGCGGATAAGCCGCCGAGACGAGCACGACCGGAACGTCGCAGAGTCCGAGCTTCAAGCCGAGGTACGCCGCCGTATAGGGGAGGGTATCGGTGCCGTGGGTCACGATAACGCCGTCGCTTCCCCGAACGCCGCGAATGCAGCCGCAGAGCTTATCCCAGTGCTCAGCGCCGAGGTTTTCGCTCAGGATAAAGTACGGCGACCCGGCGGCAAACTCAACGCTGTCGTCCTCTGCGCGGTACATCTCAATCAGGGTAAAGGAATTGGCGCCGTCTGGTGACAGCGCCCCGTTTTTGTTCGAGCAGGCAATCGTGCCGCCCGTAAATATCACAGTAATTTTCATTCTACGCCTATATCGTTCATTACCATACCCGTCGTCATCTTGGGGTAGAAGTAGGTGGATTTCTGCGGCATTTTCTCGCCCTCAGCCGCAACGTCGCGGATCTCGGTGACGCGCGTCGGGTTGAGAATGAACGAGCACTGGAACTCGCCCTTGTCAACGCCCATGATCGCCTCTTCAAAAAACTTGGTGTAGGTCAGGTTGATCTGCGCCGCCATGTTCTCCTTGTCGATGCCGAGGATTTTTTCGAGAATCAGGGTGTGGAGCACGCTTACGTCGAGCTGCTGCGAAGCCTCGCTGAGGTTGGGCAGCTCCTGCTTCATAACGCCGATGTCCTTGAGGGTGAGCAGGTACCACTCGCCCTTGCCGCAGTAGAAGCCGAACGACTTGCTGCCCTTTTTATATTCGGCGTGGAGCAGCTCGTTCATGTGCGAAACGCTGTCGAACGCCTTGATATCAAAATATTCTTCGCAGCCGTCGAGGATCTTATCCCTGTCAAACTTAGGCAGATCGCGAACCATGCGGTGGGTAGGGAACACAACCAGCCCCGGATGCTCCATGTCCATCAGGAACATCATCTGATAGTCCTGCGCGTCGCCCTCCTTGGAGATGCCGTTTTCGCGGCAGTAGTTGCGGTAGTTGAGCGCGGTCTCGTAACGGTGGTGACCGTCGGCGATATAGAGCTTTCTGTCGGCAAAATCCGCGGTCAGCTTGGCGATAGCTTCCTCGTCGGTGACGATCCAGAGACGGTGGGTAACGTGGTCGCCGTCGGTGAATTTCGCGTCGGGCTTACGCTTTGAAAGCTCGTCGATGGTCGAGATCGTGGTGTGCTCCTCGTCCATATAAAGCGCGTAGATCTGACTGAAATTGCAGTTTGTCGCCTTCATGAGGTTAAAGCGGTCAGCCTTAGCCTTCGAGAGGGTGAACTCGTGCGGAAGGATAACGCCCTTTGAGAACTCCTCAACCTTGACGCGCGCGATAAGACCCTTGATGCTGCGGCGTGTGTTGTAGGCGTTGAACTCCTCCTCGTAGATATAAACGGCGGGCTTATCCTCGTGAATGAGAATGCCCTTTTCTCTCCAGCGGTCGAGAACCTCGCCGGCGGTTTTATAGACGTCGTCGCCCTCCTTGGGAAGCTCAAGGCGGATAACGTTGTATTTATTCTGCGCAAGATAATTTTTTCTTTCCTTTTCGCTGATGATGTCATAGGGCGGACAGCAAAGCTCATCGAGCTTGCCGGCGCGTTCGGTATTGTAACGCATACCCCTGAACGCTTTGATTTCAGCCATAAAATAACCCCTTTTCTGATTCATGCTTATCTTTTAGTATAACACATTTTATGCGGCGACACAAGTTGCATTGCGGAAAAGAATAATAATATATTGTGAAATCAACGAGCGAGAATATTTTCATTGACACAACGAGCTTTTTTTGATATAATATAATTTGTGAAAAGAAAAGACGCACCAATAGCTCAGTTGGTCAGAGCTACCGGCTCATAACCGGTTGGTCCGGGGTTCGAGTCCCTGTTGGTGCACCATCCTATGCGAATAAAAAAGATATTCGCCCCGAAAAGCCCGATTTTATCGGGCTTTTTCACGTCTCAGAGGCATGTCCGCGAGCGTACAAAAACGTAGATGTAAAACGGCTATTTTACCGTTTTTCAGGGAAATGAACCCCCGAAGAACAGAAAACCAGTCTACAAAATTAACTTTTTCTTAGGCAATTCAACTTAAGGAATACTACTTACAATTGAAA
>CACXAO010000080.1 GCA_902765625.1 uncultured Ruminococcus sp.
CGAGAAGTACCCGATCATCTCCATCGAGGACGCTCTCGACGAAGAGGACTGGGAAGGCTGGAAGAAGCTCACAGAGCGTCTCGGCGACAAGGTTCAGCTTGTAGGCGACGACCTCTTTGTTACCAACACCGAGAGACTCTCCAAGGGTATTGCTAACGGCTGCGCTAACTCCATCCTCATTAAGCTCAACCAGATCGGTTCCGTTTCCGAGACTCTTGAGGCTATCAAGATGGCCCACAAAGCCGGCTACACAGCTATCTCCTCACACCGTTCCGGTGAGACTGCTGACACCACCATCGCTGACCTCGCTGTTGCTCTCAACACCTGCCAGATCAAGACCGGCGCACCCAGCCGTTCCGAGCGTGTTGCGAAGTACAACCAGCTTCTCAGAATCGAAGAGGAACTCGGCGATGCAGCTCAGTATCCCCAGATGGGCGCTTTCAACGTAAAGAGATAATTTTTCGCTGATTAATTTCAAGGCTTGAAGTCACACGGCTTCAAGCCTTATTTTTTACCTCTCCCCTTCATATGCTTTAGAGAGGTGAAAACATGAAATACATGGCGGCGCTGTATATGCGCCTTTCAAAGGACGACGGTCAAAACGAAAGCGTCGGTATAGGCGCACAGCGAAGAATACTTACTGCATACTCAAAAGAGCACGGCTTTGAAATAGCTGATGAGTACGTTGACGACGGCTACAGCGGAACAAACTTTGAACGTCCGGCGTTCAAGAGGATGATTGAGGACATCGAAAACAAGCGTATCAATCTTGTACTCACAAAGGATTTGTCGCGTTTAGGCAGGAACTACATCACTACCGGTGAGTATACTGAAATCTATTTCCCGGGAAAAGGAGTCAGATATATCGCTGTAGGAGACGGCTACGATTCTGCTAACGCAAACGACGATATCGCGCCGTTTCGGCATGTTGTAAACGAGATGTATGCACGCGATATTTCGCGAAAAATACGTTCTTCGCTGTACGCAAGGATGAAGGACGGGGTATACATCGGCAATTTTGCCCCGTACGGCTACGAAAAGGACTCTGCCGACAAAGGTCGCCTTGTTATAGATACTGAGGTTTTTGAGGTCGTCAGGGCAATTTTCAGCCTTGCGGCAAACGGCTGCAGCACTCGAATCATCGCGGATTTTCTGAATGAATCGAAAACTCCGTGTCCGCTTGTATATCGCTGTCAGAAATACAGACTTAATATCACTAATTATACGCGCTTTCAGAATCGAGGCTGGATACCGTCGACTGTACGAAAAATAATACGAAACGAGGTTTATATCGGCAACACGGTACAGCACAAGACGACAAAGCCTTCGTTTAAGCTGAAAACCTCGCTTGTTAACCCTTCGGGCGACTGGATCAGAGTAGAGGGTACTCACGAGGCGATAATCGACAGCGACACCTTTATTCAGGCGCAAAAATCGCTCTCACAGACCAAGCATGGCAATGGGTATCGGATGTAATGCCTGTGGAGTCACAGGCTGTCGGATTATCGAGAATCCAAAGGAACGGCTGATTGCGATACTGACGAACAATTTTATGCCGTGCAACGGAAGATTTCCCATATTGATCGCGATGATAATGATGTTCTTTGCAGGCAGCGCGTTCGGATTTTTAAGTTCTGTAGAGGTCGCGGTGATATTGCTGCTTATTTTAGTTGTCTGCGTACTGCTGACCCTTGCGGTTTCCAAGCTGCTCTCGGTAACTGTTGCAAAGGGCGCTCCTTCGGGCTTCGCGCTCGAGCTTCCTCCGTACCGCAAACCGCAGATATTAAAAACAATTCTCCGCTCGCTGCTTGACAGAACGCTTTTTGTTTTAGGCAGAGCCGTTATTGTAGCGGCGCCGGCAGGTGCAGTGATCTGGCTGACTGCGAATATAAAAATCGGCGGTTGCTCGGTGTTGAGCTACTGCACTGACTTTCTTGACCCGTTCGGGCGTTTTATCGGTTTGGACGGAGTTATTGTTATGGCGTTTATTCTGGGATTTCCCGCAAACGAAACCGTTATTCCGATTATTATCATGTCCTACATGGCGAGCGGAACTTTGACAGACTACTCCGGCTATCCTGAGCTTTTGCAGCTTTTCTCGGCAAACGGCTGGACGGTTATGACAGCGGTTTGCATGATGGTGATGACGGTTTTACATTTTCCTTGTTCAACGACCTGTCTTACCATCAAAAAAGAAACCGGAAGCCTAAAATGGACTCTTGTATCAATGCTGCTGCCGACTGTGCTCGGAGTTATTGCGTGCGCAATAATCGCAAATATTATGAGAATATTTTAAAACGGAAAACGCGGCACAAAGCCGCGTTTTTGCTGTTTATCAGGTTTTACTCGGCAAGTGCCGCCTTCATCATAATCGCGCATTCCATACGCTTCTTGAAAAGCTCGCAGCCGTATTTATAGATACCGTTGATCGAACCGGTCGCATGATAGGCGTTTGCGGCACAGCCGCCGCTGCAATAAAGCCTTGCCCAGCAATCCTTGCAGTCAGGGCGAGCGTAGGCGTTGCAAAGCTTGAACTCGTCCTGGATTTCCTTGTTATCAACGCCGTTATAGATGTCGCCGAGCTTGTATTTTTCATCGCCGACAAACTGATGGCAAGGATAAAGGTCGCCCCACGGAGTTACAGCCATGTATTCTGTACCGGAGCCGCAGCCCGAAACACGCTTGTAGATGCACGGACCGCCCGTCAGGTCAATCATGTAATGATAGAAGGTGATCGGTCTGCCCTCTTTTTCGCGCTTGATCATTTCCTTAGCGAGAATCTCGTACTGCTCAAAGAGAACGGGTAAATCGTCGTAGGTCAGGGCGTACGGGTCGCTCGGCGCGCAGACGACAGGCTCCATCGAAAGCTCGGTAAAGCCGAGGTCAGCCATATGGAAAATGTCGTTTGTAAAATCGGTATTGTTGTGAGTAAAGGTACCGCGGACATAGTAACCGCGGTTGCCGCGGCGCTTAACAAACTCCTGGAATTTGGGAACAATCACATCATAGCTGCCTTTGCCGTTGACGGTCTTGCGGAGGTTATCGTGGATTTCCTTTCTGCCGTCAAGACTGAGAACAACGTTGTGGCACTCCTTGTTGGCAAACTCAATTACATCGTCGTCAACAAGCATACCATTGGTTGTAAGCGTAAAGCGGAAGTTCTTGTTGTGCTGCTTCTCGATGCTTCTGGCGTAGGCTACAATCTCTTTGACCACATCGAAATTCATCAGCGGTTCGCCGCCGAAGAAGTCGACCTCCAGATTTACCCTGCTTCCTGAGTTCTCAATCAAAAAGTCGATTGCCCTCTTGCCCACCTCAAGCGACATTAACGCACGTTCGCCGTGGTATTTTCCCTGGGAGGCAAAGCAGTACTCGCAGTTCAGATTACAGGTGTGAGCGATATGCAGGCACAGCGCCTTGATAACGATGTTGCGCTTTTTGAAGTCGAAGGCGAGGTTCTCATATTGGTCGGGTGTAAACAGCTTGCCCGCATCCTTTAGCTCCTGCACGTCGTCAATGCAGTCATTGATCTCGGTTTCGTTTATTTCAGCATCGTCCGCGTATTTTTTGAGCATTGCGGCAACGATTTTTTCGCGGTCATGGTTTTCAAACATCTCAATCACGTCATACGCGAGATCGTCTACAAGATGAACGCTGCCGCTGTATACGTCGAGGACGATGTTGTATCCGTTTAGTTTGTATTGATGAATCATAAAAAGCTCCTGACAAAAGGAAAGCCGTTACTAAAAGGTGTAACGGCGTAAATCCTTCATTTGAAATTAAAATTATTTCTCGCTGCACTTCTCGCACTGCTGATTAGCAACGCCGCAGGAGGTTTTGCAAGCGGACTGGCAGGAGGTCTGGCATTCGCCGCAGCCGCCGGTCTTTACGCTCTTCTTAAGATCGCGAGTTTCA
>CACXAO010000081.1 GCA_902765625.1 uncultured Ruminococcus sp.
AAGCGATTCCTGCGGAGGCGCCGGTATTCAGGCAGATATCAAAACCATGACAATGAACGGCGTGTATGCCATGACCGCCGTCACCGCTTTGACCGCGCAAAATACGCTCGGCGTGAGGGCAATTCAGGAAGCGACTCCCGAATTTCTCCGTCAACAGCTCGACGCGGTATTCGAGGACATCTTCCCCGACGCGGTCAAAATCGGTATGGTCGCAAGTGCGGAACTGATTCGCGTTATCGCGGACAGGCTCCGTTATTACAAGGCGAAGAACATCGTCGTCGACCCGGTCATGGTATCCACAAGTAACGCAGCCCTGATAAAAACCGACGCTGTCAACACCCTGACAGAGGAACTGCTTCCTCTCGCCACACTCATTACGCCAAACATTCCCGAAGCGCAGGTTTTGTCGGGAATGGAGATTCACAGCAGCGCCGATATGGAGAAAGCCGCCGAACAGCTCGGCAAATCCTATGGCTGCGCGGTACTGCTCAAGGGCGGTCATTGCGTGAATGACGCAAACGACCTGCTTTACTCAAACGGTACGCTAAGTTGGTTTGAGGGAAAACGCATCGACAATCCAAACACCCACGGCACAGGCTGCACGCTCTCAAGCGCGATAGCCGCCAATCTAGCCAAGGGTTACACTTTGGAAAAGTCTGTTGAACGCGCCAAGAAGTATATTTCGGGCGCGCTTGCCGCTATGCTCAATTTAGGAAAAGGCAGCGGTCCCATGAATCACGCTTTTGCGCTGAACAATAAATATTCTGACTGAAAGGAACCACTGAAATGAAACAATACTATACGCAAATGGAAGCCGCTAAAAAAGGCATTATCACACCCGAAATGGAAATTGTCGCCGTCAAGGAGGACATGGACGTTGAGCTGCTGCGCGAGAGAGTCGCGCAGGGCGTTATCGCGATCCCCTGCAATGTGCGTCACACCTCGATATCCCCGGAGGGTATCGGTATGGGGCTGCGCACCAAAATCAACGTAAACCTCGGTATTTCGGGCGACTGCAAGGATTACTCTGTCGAGATGCAGAAGGTAGATATGGCGATCAAATTCGGCGCGGAAGCAATCATGGACTTGAGCAACTACGGCAAGACCAACACCTTCCGCCGTCAGCTTATCGAGAAATCACCAGCGATGATCGGCACCGTGCCGATGTACGACGCGATTGGTTATCTCGAAAAAGATCTGCTCGACATAACCGCGGAGGATTTTCTGAGAGTAGTTCGAGCTCACGCCGAGGAAGGCGTTGACTTCATGACGATTCACGCGGGTATCAACCGCCGCGCTGTGGAAGCGTTCATGCGCGACAAAAGGAAAATGAACATCGTATCCCGCGGCGGCTCTCTCCTGTTTGCGTGGATGATGATGACCGGAAACGAAAACCCGTTCTTCGAGCACTACGACGAGGTGCTGGATATTCTGCGCGAATTCGACGTTACCATCAGCCTTGGCGACGCTCTCCGCCCCGGCTGCATTGACGACAGCACCGACGCAGGACAGATTTCGGAACTGATTGAGCTGGGCAATCTGACGAAGCGCGCATGGGAAAAGGACGTTCAGGTAATGGTCGAAGGTCCCGGTCACATGGCAATGAACGAAATTGAAGCGAACATGAAGCTGCAAAAGCGGCTTTGTCACAACGCGCCGTTCTACGTTCTTGGTCCGCTGGTAACCGACATCGCTCCCGGCTACGACCACATCACCTCCGCAATCGGCGGTGCGATCGCTGCTGCGAGCGGCGCAGATTTTCTCTGCTACGTCACCCCTGCCGAGCATCTCAGGCTGCCCGATCTGAACGACGTCAAAGAAGGCATTATCGCCAGCCGTATCGCGGCGCACGCTGCGGACATCGCAAAGGGCGTTCCTCACGCGAGAGAACAGGACGACGCTATGGCGGATGCCCGTCACAAGGTTGACTGGGACGAGATGTTCAAGCACGCGATTGACCCCGAAAAGGCTCGCGCGTACTTTGAGAGCACTCCGCCTGCCGACCGCCACACATGCTCTATGTGCGGCAAAATGTGCGCCGTCCGAACCACCAACATGATTCTTGAAGGCAAAAAAGTTGAGTTTTGCTCTGAGCTGTAAAATTATGTAAAAATCACCCTGTCATCCGATCGGATAACAGGGTGTTCGTTTTTTATCGAGCTGCGAAGTATTATAGCGGAGAAAGGCTGATGAAATAGCCCGGCACCGCGACTATCGCGAAAAACGCGAGACTTATCAATGTGAAAACCAAGATAAACTTCTTCCCTTTTCCGGGATATTCCCTGACGTACAGGCGGTAATTGATGACCGACGCGAGGGAACCTATCAGTGTACAGAGTCCTGCGGAATCCAGTCCGTATAGCAGTGCGCCGCGGTTTACAGCGAACGGATAGAGCACAATCGCCGCCGGAACGTTGGAAATCGCCTGACTGAGCAGGATACTCCAAAGGTATTCGCTGTTCGCCACCGCGCTGCTCAGAAATGACGATATCGCCTCGTTACGCGCGATGGACGACGAAAAAATGAAGAAGCAGAAAAACGTCAGGAGTAACACGTAGTCCGTCAGGGCAAGCACCTGACGATCGATGATAAAGACGGCAATCGCAACCGCCGGCACGACCAAAAACCACCAGTTCATCCGCGTCACGATCGTCGTGATGTCCAGTGCAAAAATAAGCAGATAGGCAATCCGCCTGCCCCGACGCCACCGCTGCCACTCTCCGATAAATTGAAAGCTCTCAATATCTGTCCGCTGACGGATATTCCTGCGGTACAGAAACGCAACAAAGCCAATGAGCAAGATACCTGAGATAACCCATATCGGGAACATATAGGAGATAAAACGCCACGCCGAAACGCCCGATTGTCCGTAGATAAAAAGGTTCTGCGGACTGCCGAAGGGCGTAAGCAGAGAACCGCGGACGGCGGCGATATTCTCCATGCTGATGACAGGCAGGATATACCGTTCCTTGCCGCCGGCGCGAAACAGGATAATCGTCAGCGGCACAAAAATGATCAGCGAAACGTCGTTGGTGACGAACATCGAGGAAAAGAACACCGAGAACACCAGAAACAGCGACAGCCCAACCATGGAGCGGATGTTACCCGCCAGCCTGAGCAATGGACGGAAGATGTTTTCTTTCTTAAATCCCTCGAGCACCGTCAGCATCATAAACAGCGTGCCGAGCGTGCGCCAATCAATATCCGACAGCAGCTCCCATGACGGAGGCGTAATGATCAGCGCCGCCACTGCTGCCAAAACCGACACCGTGAGCATCGGCTCTCTTTTTAAGAATGATAGTACTTTCATAAATTATATCACCTTGATAATGATACCAGAAAGAGCCGGCTTTGTCCACCGCAAAATCAATTTCATTTAATGTGACGTAGTCACTGAAGGGCTATTGTAATCCTATACCGCAGTGAGGACTGTTTTTCTGATTTTCATAGATATAACCTCTAATTTCTGCAAAATAAAAAAGACAAAAAGACACGTCCCGGACGAATTATCCGAGATTGTCTTTTTGTCTTTATCAGGCTTTTAGCCTGCTCACCTTAAAGCACAGGCTTTTCATATTGATTTGTGTAATATTTCATAGCCAGATCATTATTGCCCACCAGTTGGAGCATACCGCCTGTCTCCCAGCGCAGTATCTCGCTTTCTTTGTAGGTTTCGTTAGAGGTCTTGTAGGCGCAGTTGGAAACCACATGAATTTCGGG
>CACXAO010000082.1 GCA_902765625.1 uncultured Ruminococcus sp.
ACGTCCATAACTACACCTATGAGATCAAAGAGGGCGACGTAGAGTTTTATTCAAGTAAATCTACGGGCGTTTTGACCCATCCTGAGGATGAAACCCATTTGATTTGTGATTTCACCAATCACTACAAGCCGGCAAAAATCTCTGTGGACGGCACAAAGAGCTGGGATGATTACAACAACCGCTTAGGCTTGCGTCCGAAAACGATCAAGGTCATCCTCAACCGCGACGGCAAAAAGCTCAGCGAGGTCACGACCTCTGAGGCTCAGAACTGGTCGTATTCGTTTAAGAATCTGTACAAGTACCACGACGGCGGCAACGAGTACGTCTATACCGTGACGGAGGAATCGGTACCCGGCTACACCTTGACGGTTGACGGCTATAATATGAAAAACACACTAAAATCCGGCTCCGTTACCCTGAATAAGAAAGACGGACGCAACAAGCCGATGGAGGGTGTCGTTTTCAAGCTGTTTACCGAGGACGGCAAGCCGGTCCAGTCGTCTGCCAACGGTACAAAATACAAATACAGCGGATTATCAGACAAGGAGGACGACGCGGAATATACCACCAACGCAGACGGTCAGATCATTGTTGAGAACCTGCCCTGCGGGAAATACTACTTTACGGAGTTTCAGAGCGCAGACGGCTTTATGCCTTACGGCGATAAGCTGGAATTTGAGATCGACGGTGAAACCGACGCTTCATTGAGCGTCAAGCTCGACGTCAAGAATGAAAAGGCGGTCATGCCAGAGACAGGCGGCTTCGGTAACGGATTATTCAGCTTATTATCCGCTGCGCTTGCTGCTTTCGGCGCGGCTTTCCTTTATACAACAATTAAACTATCAAAAAAGAAAGGTTGATACTGTTGAAAAAAAGAATGTTCACCATGATTTTCGCAATCATTCTGGTGATTGCGGTTTCCATTCCCTGCGTTTCTGCGGCAACAAGCGAGCTGACGACCACGAAGAAGGTCAGCTTTACTGCAGAATGTTCCAAGCCCGGCTATGAGTTTTCGGTTTACAAGATCGCAGACCTCAAAACCACGACTAACCCGTATTCCGTCAAGTACGACGTAAAGGTCAGCTCCGGCGAGGTTCAGGCGATGGTCGCGGACGGCAATCTCAGCGACGCGAACAGAGCTAAAATCCTGAACGCGCTCGATAAAGACACCGCGCTTGCCGGTGCAACGATCATCGGCACCTACAAGGTCGATACCGACGGCAGCAGCAAGACGTTTTCCAATCTGGCGCAGGGTATCTACTATGTCCGCGCGACTAACTTTCCTTCCGGCGTGAAGAAGGTCACCAATTCCGCTTTCGCGCTCCCTTACTACACTGCCGAAAACGGCTGGGTGTATGACCTCGATACGATCAATCTTGCCGCGAAGGTAGAAGAAGATAACCCCGACATTGAAAAGGAAATCACCAATTCAACAAAAAATAACGTAAACTATACCGACGTATCTATCGGCGATACCGTTGAATTCAAAATCGAATCCTCTGTTGTCGGCGCGGTCAACAATGTTGACGTGCTTGATTTCAAGCTCAACAGCTATGTTGTGACTGACATTATGAGCAAGGGTCTGACACTCGATCAAAAGAGCTTTGCACTCTCCCTCGAAGATGAAAATGACAAAAACCTCGCGGAGATTTCCGCTTCCGATTACACGGTCAATGTTACCGCTGAGGCGGGCAGAGATACCAACTTCACCGTTTCGCTGAAAAAGGATTATCTGCAAAAGCCCGGCTTTTACGCAGCCGACCATGTTGCGATCCGCTTTTCGGCAGTTCTGAATAAGTTCGCGACGACCGAGCCCGTCGGTAACCCCAACGATGCGGTCAAGCTCACCTATACCAATAAGAACGACGTAAAGGGAGAGGTTGACGGCAACAAGGTCTTTGTTTACACCTATCACATTCAGGTACATAAGCTGGACGAGAAGGGCAAGGCGCTTTCGGGCGCGGAATTTGCTCTGTACAAGACTGAGGCTGACGCTAAGGCGGAGGATAAAGCTATTGCAACAGGCACCTCCGATAAGGACGGTCTTGTGGTGTTCAACAATGCCAACAACGAAGAAATGCTGCTCCAAAGCGGAAAGTATTTCGTCAAGGAGACCAAAGCGCCCACAGGCTACAACCGCTATACCGACGTCATTCCTGCTGAAATCACCGTTTTCTACGGCGACACTCTGACGAACGGAACCTATATCGTAAACGGCCCCGACCTCGGACTTGTTTCCTTTGACGTCAAGAACTCCAAAACCGTACTTCCGCAGACCGGCGGACAGGGTAATGTGATCATCTATTCTGTCGCCGTGTCACTTGCAGTCGCGGGCGGCGTTATCCTTCTGGTTCTCAGAAGAAAAAAGAAGTCCGCTGATAAGTCGGCGTAAATCCTTTTAACTGAGGACGGTAACAGATGAAGAATAAAATTTTACCGGTAATCGCCGCCGTCATTCTGATAGCCGCATTCGGCGTTGCTCTTTATCCGACGGTATCACAGGGAATCAATCAGCTTATGTCTGAGAGCGCTATCACACAGTACAATGATACCGTGGACACGTTATCAGCTGTTGAAAAGGCAAGGCAGCTCGCCGCCGCGGAAGAATACAACCACGGTTTGTCAGAACGCGTTGCCGACAGCTTTTCGGCTGAGGCGTTCGTGAGCGACGAAAGCTATCTGCGAATTCTCAATGTTACGGAAAACGGTCAGATCGGCACGATCGATATTCCCTCGATTGATTGCCGTCTGCCCATATTTCACGGCAGCGGCGAAGATATGCTCACAAAGGGAGCCGTTCATTTAGCTGGTACGGCGTTTCCAATCGGCAGCGATTCCGCGCGGTCGGTGATTTCGGCGCATACGGCTTATCCGGGCAAAATCTTTTTTGACAGATTAACGGAAGTGAAAATCGGTGATAGATTCTCTGTTACCGTCCTCGGAGATACCTATTATTACAAGGTCGTTGAAATCAATACGGTTCAGCCCGATGAAACCGAATACCTGTTGCCGAAAAGCGGCAGAGATTTGGTAACGCTGGTGACCTGTACGCCGTATTCTGTCAACACTCACAGGCTGCTTGTCACGGGAGAACGCTACAGGCAGCCGCGCACCGAGACGCGGTCAGTACCGCTCAAACAGGAAAAGCCGAACAGCGTTATTTTATCTGTTGCGCTGAGCGTAACGGTGATTGCAGTCGGCTTGATAATAGCAATAAGAGCGGTTTGGAGAAGAAAGCATGAGAAATAAAATACTATTGGCGATAGCCCTTCTCCTGATCCTTATCAGCGCATCGTTGTTTACCTATCCTGAGGTTTCCAAGCAGGTAGTGCAGGGTCAAAACGACGTTGTTATCTCTCGCTTTGATAAAATCGCCGGGAATGTTCAGGGTGACGATGGTGGTAAGGACGGCGAAAGTGATAACGGCCACGACATCGGTTACAGCACCTATGAAGAAGCGGCTGAGGACGGCGCTGTCAATGACGAGGGCTATCTGATAAACAATGACGGTGAGGTCATTACCGACTATCCTGTAGTGTTCCAAATGGATTTGGACAGGCTGTATGAGGACAGCGTAGCCTATAACGCCGCTTTGAACGAGCGGCAGGATATGGAGACCGATTTTTCCGTA
>CACXAO010000083.1 GCA_902765625.1 uncultured Ruminococcus sp.
TTCCTCGAGCGGAACGTCGATTACCGCGATGGTGCAGGCGGCGTTCTTCTCCTTGTGGTACTCGAGCATCTTGTTGTAGTCCATCTTGTAGATGTGGTCGCCCGAAAGAATTACAACATAGTCGGGATCGTAGCGCTCGATGTAGTTGATATTCTGGTAAATCGCGTTCGCGGTGCCCGAATACCAGTCTGCGCCCTTGATAGCCTGATAAGGGCTGAGGCAGTTTACGCCCGAGTGCATTCCGTCGAGATCCCACGGCTGACCGTTGCCGATATACTCGTTGAGGATCAGCGGCTGATACTGTGTAAGAATGCCGACTGCCTCAATGCCCGAGTTTACGCAGTTTGACAACGGAAAGTCGATAATGCGGTACTTTCCGCCGAAGGGTACGGCGGGTTTAGCAAGCTTCTTTGTCAGTACGCCCAGACGTGAGCCCTGACCGCCCGCAAGAAGCATTGCCACTACTTCCTGTTTTGGAAACATTTGCATTGATATAACCTCCGATATTTAATTTATATTGTTTCTTAGTGAAAACAAGTTTATCTGTTTGTGTGCTTATTCGGCTTCGCCCTCGTAGCGAAGATAGATAACGCCCATCGGCGGGATCGTCAGCGACAAACCCTGATTGCAGCCGTGGATCTTCATCGGCACGGTTTCGAGCTTTTCGCTGTTTACAACGCCGCTGCCACCGTAGCGTTCCTCGTCGGAATTGAAAACCTCGCTGTATACGCCGGCGTTAGGCACTCCGATGAAGTATTTGTCGTGCGGAGACGGCTGGAAGTTGCAGACCGCGATGATCTCGTTTCCGGCGGTGTCGGTGCGCTTGAATGCGATCACCGAGTTGGTGTAGTCGTCGTGGTGGATCCAGTCGAAGCCCTTCCAGATTACGTCCATCTCGTAGAACGGCGGATTGTCGATGTAAAACTTGTTCAGCTCGCGGTAGAAAACCTGAAGCTGCGCGTGGTTTTTGCTGTCGAGGAACTCCCAGTCCACGATGCCGTCGACGTCCCACTCCTCAAGCTGACCGATCTCGGTGCCCATGAAGACGAGCTTTTTGCCGGGGTGCGCGAACATATAGGTCAGAAAAGCCCTCAGACCCGCCAGACGGTCGCCGCCGTTGCCGGGCATTTTGCTCAGGATCGAGCCTTTGCCGTTCGAGACCTCGTCGTGCGAAACGGGCAGAACAAAGTGCTCCGAAAACGCGTAGAAGAAGCTGAACGTCAGGTTGTCGTGATTGAACGGCCGCCACTTGGGGTCGAGCGTCATGTAGTGGAGCATGTCGTTCATCCAGCCGCGGTTCCACTTGTAGTCAAAGCCGAGACCGCCGTCCTCGATCCTGTGGGTGATCTTAGGCCACGAGGTGGTCTCCTCGGTGAACATGAGCGCGCCCGGACAGAACAGGTGCACAGCGGTATTGAGGCGCTTGATAAAGTCGATCGCCTCTAGGTTTTCCTTGCCGCCGAAGCGGTTAGGCTCCCACTCGCCCGACTTTTTGCCGTAGTCGAGGTAGAGCATCGACGTAAGCGCGCCGACCCTCAGACCGTCGAGGTGGTAGGTCTTGAACCAGAACACAGCCGACGAAACGAGAAAGCTGACGACCTCGGGACGCGCGAAGTTGAACAGGCAGGTGTCCCACGTGGGCATTTCGCCGAGCTTGGGATCCTCGCTCTCGTAAAGAGCGGTGCCGTCGAACTTCGAGAGCGCGAAGCTGTCCTTCGGGAAATTGGAGGGAACCCAGTCCATGATCACGCCGATATTGTGGCGGTGGAGGGTGTCGATGAGGTACATCAGATCATCCGGGGTGCCGTAGCGCGAGGTCGCGGCAAAGTAGCCGGTCGTCTGAAAGCCCCAGCTGGGGTCGTACGGGTGCTCCATGAGCGGCATGAACTGAACGTGGGTAAAGTGCATGTCGCAGAGGTAGTCGGTAAGCTCGTCCGCGAGCATGCGGTAGGTGTAAAAGCTGCCGTCCTCCTTGCGCTTCCACGAGCCTGCGTGGATTTCGTAGATGTTCATGGGCATACTGAGCGAATCGGCAGTTTTTCTGCTCTCCATCCACTCTTCGTCGCCCCATTCGTACTTATCCAAGGCGTAGACCTTGGAGGCGTTGTCCGGACGGTTCTCCGCAAAAAACGCGAAGGGATCGGATTTCATGATTTTTTCGAACCACGGGGTCTCGATGCAGAATTTATAGGTATCCTCCTGCTCAACCCCCGCTATAAACAGCTCCCAGACACCGTCGCGGGTGCTGTTCATAAAGTTTTCTGTTTTATTCCAGTCGTTAAAGCTGCCGACAACGGAGACATTCTGCGCGTTCGGTGCCCAAACCCTGAAAACAGCGCCCTTTTCGCCGTTTTTTTCAGCGAGGCGAGCGCCGAAAAATTCGTAGCTGAAAGCGCCGTCGCCCTCGGCAAAAACCGCGGACGGGGAGCGTTCCTCGCTCAGGCTGTAGTTCATAAATTCAACTCCTAAATCCAAGGTACAAGAGTGTATAGGCAGCGCCGGGAATTGTGCGTGGCGCCTATAATTATTCCTAAATATATCATACCAAAAAATTATAGTAATTTCAAGCAAATTCAAAAATTTCTAAACTAACTTTTCGTCTATTTTTTATAAAATATATACAAATATTTATTGACCGGGTGGCAAGATACGCGATTTTGCGCGCTTTTTCGGGGTTTTTGGGCTGTATAAAAATACCTGCGGACGCTTAGGCACGGCAATCCGCCGCAAAGCCTTGTCAAATCTGCCGAAAACAGACAGAGTAACCTTCGGTGTCTAACGCGCAGCGGCTCTCTTTTATTGCGGATAAAAAAGACATTCGGGCGAAACACGGCGCAAAAAAAATGAGAGGTCTGACCGAAGTCAAACCTCCCGTTTGAATTAATTTTTGAGAAAGAAATCTGCAAAAGCCGTACAGCTTAGCCGAGCTCAGCGAAGTACTTAATGGTTCTTACCATCTGGCTTGTGTAGGAGTTCTCGTTGTCGTACCAGGAAACAACCTGAACCTCATAGAGGTCGTCTGCAACCTTGGAAACCATGGTCTGGGTAGCGTCGAAGAGTGAACCGTAACGCATGCCGATAACGTCGGAAGATACGATGGGATCCTCGTTGTAGCCGAAGGACTCGGAAGCAGCAGCCTTCATAGCAGCGTTGATGCCCTCAACGGTAACGTCTGTGCCCTTAACAACAGCGGTAAGGATAGTGGTGGAACCGGTGGGAACGGGTACGCGCTGTGCGGAACCGATGAGCTTGCCGTCGAGCTCGGGAATTACAAGACCGATAGCCTTGGCAGCGCCGGTGGAGTTGGGAACGATGTTGGCAGCGCCTGCTCTTGCTCTTCTGAGGTCGCCCTTTCTGTGAGGACCGTCGAGG
>CACXAO010000084.1 GCA_902765625.1 uncultured Ruminococcus sp.
TAGATGATACTTTACCATTCTGCGATAGTTTGGTAACGAATCTGCCTTTGCCCTCACCCTTCAGTCGCCTTTGGGCGACAGCTCCCCTCAAGGGGAGCCTTTAAAAATACAGATAAAGAAGGCTAAACATTATGTCAGAAACAACACCAAATGAGGTTATGACCGGTAACTTCATTCACGATTTTATAGACGAGGAGCTTGCCGAGGGCGGCAGATGCGAGGGAATGCAGGTTCACACCCGTTTTCCTCCCGAGCCTAACGGCTATCTCCACATCGGCCACGCAAAGGCGATCTGCATCAACTTCGGAACCGCCGAAAAGTACAAAGGCATCTGCAACCTGCGCATGGACGACACCAACCCCACCAAGGAGGACGTCGAGTACGTCGACGCGATCAAAGAGGACATCCACTGGCTGGGCTTCGACTGGGACGACCGCTTTTACTTCGCGTCCGAGTACTTTGAGCAGATGTACGGCTACGCTGTCGAGCTGATCGAAAAGGGTCTCGCCTACGTCTGCGAGCTGACTCCCGAGCAGATGCGCGAGTACCGCGGCGACACCTCGACTCCGGCAAAAAGCCCGTTCCGCGACAGAACCGTTGAGGAAAGCCTCGACCTCTTTGCGAGAATGAGAGCAGGCGAGTTTGCCGACGGAAGCATGACCCTCCGCGCGAAAATCGACCTCGCCTCCGGCAACTTCAACATGCGCGACCCCGTTATCTACAGAATCAACCGCATGCACCATCACCGCACGGGCGACAGCTGGTGCATTTACCCGATGTACGACTTCGCGCACCCAATCGAGGACGCTATCGAGGGTATCACCCACTCCCTCTGCTCCCTCGAATTTGAGGATCACCGTCCTCTGTACGACTGGGTTATCGCGAACATCTCCGCGCCGAGCAAGCCGCGTCAGATCGAGTTTGCGCGTCTGGGCATCAACAATACCGTTATGTCCAAGAGAAAGCTCCGCGCCCTCGTTGAGGAAAACCACGTGAGCGGCTGGGACGATCCGCGCATGCCTACCCTCTGCGGTCTGCGCAGACGCGGCTACACTCCGCGCTCCGTCCGCTCGTTCATCGACCAGATCGGCGTTTCGAAGGTCAACTCCATCGTCGAGTACTCCTTCCTCGAGCACTGCCTGCGCGACGACCTCAACGAAACCGCCGCGCGCGTTATGTGCGTTATCCACCCCGTCAAGCTCGTCATCACCAACTATCCCGAAAATCAGACCGAGACCTTTGAGGTCGAGAACAACCCCAACCGCCCCGGGGACGGCTTCCGCACCGTTACCTTCTCGCGCGAGTGCTGGATAGAAGCCGAGGACTTCATGGAGGAGCCGATCAAGAAATATCAGCGTCTTTACCCCGGCAACGAGGTTCGTCTCAAGTCGGCGTATATCGTAAAGTGCACCGGCTGCGCCAAGGACGAGAACGGCAACGTGACCGAGGTTTACGCCGAGTACGACCCCGAGACACGCGGCGGCAACACCCCCGACGGCAGAAAGGTCCGCGGCACGATCCACTGGGTCGACGCCGAGAACTACGTCGACGCCGAGGTAAGACTTTACGACAATCTCTTTACCGTGCCCGACCCCGACGCTCAGGAGGGCAGCTTCCTCGACTACCTCAACCCCAAGTCCCTCGAAATCCTCACAGACTGCAAGGCTGAGAAGAGTCTCGCTTCGGCAGCGGCTCCGCAGAGCTTCCAGTTCATGCGTCTGGGCTACTTCTGCGTCGACAACAAGGACAGCTCCCCCGAGCACCTCGTTTTCAACAGAAGCGTCAGCCTCAAGGACGGCTTCAAGAAAAAGGATTAAGCCGCGATGAAAACGGCTTTGATCACCGGCGGCGCAGGCGGAATCGGCTCCGCGATCTGCACAGGGCTTGCGGGAGCAGGCTTTCAGGTCGCCGTTCACTACCACACAAAAAAAGAAACCGCCGAAGCCTTAGCCGCGAAGCTCCAAAAGAGCTGCGGAATCAAGGCTATCGCGGTTTGTGCGGACGTCGCCGACAGAGAGAGCGTCAACCGGATGTTTGACATGGTTGACAAAGCTCTCGGCGGCGTTGATATCCTCGTCAACAACGCAGGCATAGCTCAGCAAAAGCTGTTCACCGACATAACTCCCGGCGAATGGCGCGCAATGCTCGACACCAACCTCAGCGGCGTTTTCAACTGCTCTCAGGAGGCGCTCAAACGGCGCATGCTGCCGAATCACAGCGGCGTGATACTCAACATCAGCTCGATGTGGGGTCAGGTGGGAGCTTCCTGCGAGGTTCACTACAGCGCGGCAAAGGCAGGCGTTATCGGGCTGACGAAGGCTCTCGCGAAGGAGGTCGGACTCAGCGGCGTGCGCGTCAACTGCATTGCGCCGGGCGTGATAATGACCGACATGATGAAGGACTTTGACGAGGAAACCATCAGCTCTCTCAAAGACGAAACTCCGCTGAACACCCTCGGCGTCCCGAAGGACATTGCCGACGCGGCGGTATTTCTGTGCTCGGACAAGGCGAGGTTCATAACGGGTCAGGTACTCGGAGTGAACGGAGGGTTTATAATTTAACGCTTAAAGGCTCCCGACTTGGGAGCCTTTAAAATTATAAGGACAGGAGCCGAAACCCCTGTCCTTTATAAGCCGTGAAACTAAATTACTTAATCTCAACCTCTGCGCCTGCAGCCTCGAGCTTCTCCTTGATGGACTCAGCCTCTTCCTTAGAAGCCTGCTCCTTGAGAGCCTTGGGAGCGCGCTCTTAAGGATTACGTCAAACTCGGTCTGCTCAGCAGCAGCGGCAGCGCCGCCGTCAGCGGGAGCAGCAACAGCTACAGCAGCAGCTGCGCTTACGCCAAACTCATCCTCAACAGCGTGTACAAGCTCGGAAAGCTCGAGAACGGTGAGGCCCTTTAATTCTTCAATAATAGCAGTGATTTTCTCTGATGCCATTTTATTTACCTCCAATATTATGTCGTTAAATTTTAGATTGATTGCGGATTATTCCGCTGCGGGAGCTTCCTCTGCGGGAGCTGCCTCGGCTGCCTTCTTCTCGAGGCAGGCGTCGAAGCCGCCCTCGTCAACAACAGCCTGGATAACGCGCGCGAATGCGGCGATAGGCGCCTGGAATGCGCCGAGTACGTTTGCGAGAAGAACCTCTCTGGTGGGGAGCTTCGAGAGAGCGGTGATTGTATCCATATCAACAACCGCGCCGTCAAGATAGCCTGACTTCACCTTGAAGTTATCGTGATCCTTCGCGTAGTTGCAAAGGATTCTCGCTGCGGCAGCATATTCGCTGTCGCTTGTAGCAAGAGCTGTGGTACCCTCGAGAACGGGCTTGATTTCGTCAAGACCTGCCTCCTCGCAGGCACGGGAGAGAAGTGTGTTCTTAACAACGGTGTACTTAACGTTGTTCTCACGGAGCTCCTTTCTGAGCTTGGTGTCGTCCTCAGTGTTGATACCCTGATAGCTGACAACTACGCCTGTGATGGAGTTCTTAAGTCTCTCTGAAAGCTCTGCAACAATTGCTTTCTTTTGCTCTAAAGCACTCTGACTTGGCAAAGAATTTCACCTCCGGAAATGATTTACAGCAGTTCAAAAAAACGCCGCCCGATGTTCCTCGGACGGCAGTAAAACACAATAAATAAATTGCATCTTCCTCGGCAGGCGGATCTCTCCTTTACGCATAAGCACCTGCTGTCTTTAGAACAGCTATTTTTAAAACGAGCAGATAGAGCGGATTTAGCGGACGCGTCGGATTCCCGACCGATAGCTTCGGCTTGACTCTCACGTTCCATCTCTTACAGATAGAGTAGATAGTAAACCAAACGCGTCGGATGCCCGACAACGAACTTGCGTCGGTTGCCCGAATTACGGGTGAGCGTTGATAAATCAAAGTCATTATCCCGGTTCCGCATTCTCCGTCCGTTTGCTCATATTAAACTGTATAAGGCCGGCTTAAATTATGCGCCGAACTTGGTGGGGTTGATTCTCACGCTGGGACCCATTGTAGAGGTAACAGCGACGGAACGAACATACTGACCCTTTGCAGCGGCAGGCTTAGCCTTGACGATAGCGTCCATAAGGGTGCCGAGGTTCTCGCTGAGCTTCTCGGTGCCGAAGCTTACCTTGCCGATGGGGCAGTGAATGATGTTGGTTTTGTCAAGACGGTACTCGATCTTACCTGCCTTGGCTTCCTTGATCGCCTTTGCGATGTCGGGAGTAACGGTACCTGCCTTGGGGTTAGGCATAAGACCGCGCGGACCGAGGATTCTACCGAGACGGCCTACCAGACCCATGCAGTCGGGAGTGGTGATGAGCACG
>CACXAO010000085.1 GCA_902765625.1 uncultured Ruminococcus sp.
CGTAAAAGGCTACAACGAAAATGCTATGGGACAGATCGCTATCTTTGATGAGGATAACGTTTGCGCACAGGACTATCAAAACATTATCGACTGCACCGTCTGTAACGATGAGTTTGTAAAAGACTTTATGGATTTAAGCAACCTGATCATTGACGGTCAGAAAGGCACGAAGGGTTTGCCCACCTTCGATCAGTATCTTGAACTTTCCAAGGTGTGCAAGGAGAATAACAACGACGCCGCTCTCATCAAAAAGGACAGCGCGAACTTCAACCAAATGACTCTCGATCAATACTCACTGTTCTTTACAAACCTTATCACCGGCTTGCTTGCGAAGTACGAGCTTGCCGAGTATAACTACAACAACGGCACGATCGACCTCATGACAAAGAACAGCCTGCAGGCTTCCGCCGTGAAGTATATGGAGAACTACTTCAAAAAAGCGGGCGTTGTCAGCAAGAAATATTGCGAAATAGACGATACGATCAAAAACCTCACCGTTGCCAAGGTAACGGCAGGCGGCAAGACTACCGAGATGTTCTCCTTCGGCGACGCCTGGGTAGCAGCGGTAAAGAACAACGGCACCATGCAGCTTGTTCAGGATTGGAAAAGCGATGACCTCGCCGGCGATGTATTCTACTACGAAGCGAACACCGAATTCAAGAACGGTGCTCTCTATGTCAAGGGCAAGAACGTTACGCTCGACCTCTGCGGTCACACGATCATTCACACAAACAATCAGAAATATGATATTTGCAGCGATAACGCGACGATCACCCTCATGGATTCCTCGGGTAATCGCTCGGCAATCAACGGTCTCCTTTCCAGCGGCGGCAAAGTAACGATCGACGGCGTTACCATCAAGGATTCAGCCGACGCAGGCATCAGAGTCAATAACCTCACTTTGGACGTAAAGAACACAACCTTCACCGGCAACAAGAACTCAGCGGTAGTCACCGAGAAAAACGCGGATACCACCATTGAAAACTGCATTTTTAAGAACAATAAGGAATCCGCCGTATACAACAAGGACTCCAACGTGACGCTTAAGAACAGCTGGTTTGAGGACAACTGCTCAGACTCCGACAACGGCAGCAAAAAGAACGGCGGAGCTGTATACAGCCACTGCACGCTCACGGTTGATAACTGCACTTTCGTCAATAACAACGCTGACAAGGGCGGCGCGATTTACGCCGATGATACAACAAACGTTACAAACAGCACTTTCACAGGCAATTCGGCAGCAGCTAAAGGCGGCGCGATCATGTTTGATTACAGAGGCTGGGGCTTATGCGAAACCCTCACTCTCAATGAGTCAAAGTTTACAGGCAACACGGCAGGCTCAGACGGCGGCGCGATCTTCTGCGACTCTATGAACTACCTGACGATGAGCGATGTTGAGATCAAAAACAACACCGCAGGTTCAAACGGCGGCGGTCTTTACTGCCAGAAGGGCTCAAGCTCCTCCTGCGACCCCGACATCAGCGGCAAGATCACGATAATCGACAACCAGCTCACCAACGGCACAAAGTCGAACGCTTTCCTCGGAGAGAACAAAACCTCAAAGTGTGTCTTTAAGGTAAGGGAAAACATTGATCCGAGCTCCAGAATCGGAGTTACAAGCAACACAAACGACGGCGACCTTGACATCTGCAAAATCTGGAAAAAGGACGCTTATAAAAATACTGCAAACGTATTCAGCTATGACACAGACAAGTACAAGATCAACAGATACACACATTGGTATTCTGAGTTGTGGTGGGTAGAGATCGTTAAGAAATAACATCATACAATATTTTCTTATACCGCTCGGGTGAAAGCCCGGGCGGTTTATTTATCCGAAGAATGAGTGAATGATGATTCAGATTCTTGCAATGGAAACGGTAATATGCTATAATAATCTTGCGTTTTATGACAATTAAACCCATGCCTTGTTAAGAGGCAGCAGCAAAGAAGAGAAAGGAAAAAGATATGAAAAAAACTATTTCTATTTGGCTGATGATCGCGGTTCTTGTATTTTCTTTTGCCGGATGCGGACAAGGCAACACGCCTGCGCGTACAAGCGACGCAATCATTCAGGATATTATCACTTATCACGGATGCTACGATCATGAAGCGGATACCAAGGTAAGCGAGCTGCTTGATGAACTCAACACCGTTGACAGCAAGCAGGGCGCGCTTTGGAAAAAGATCATGGAGTACTGGGACTACGCCAATAATGAGATGGCCGTCAACCTCGATAAGCTTCCCGACGACCTGCCGAAGGACAGCAGTCTCGCCGTTACCGTGCTCGGTTTTGAGCTGAATGACGACGGCACCATGAAGGACGAGCTTGTCGGAAGGCTGAATACCGCCCTGAAATGCTCGGAACAGTATCCCGATGCTTATGTTATCTGCACCGGCGGCGGTACCGCGAAGGATAACAAAGATGTCACCGAAGCGGGTTTGATGGGCGATTGGCTGAAGGAGCACGGACTCAGCGAAGACAGACTGATCATTGAGGATCAATCTATGACCACTGCGCAGAACGCCGAGTTTTCCTATAAAATCATTTTAGACAAATACCCGAGCATCAATTCAATTGCGATCGTCAGCAGCAGCTACCATATTGCGTGGGGTTCGTTGCTGTTTGAGGCTGAATTCATGAAGTACGCTCTGGAAAACAATGTTCCCGAAATTCATGTGGTTTCCAACTGCGCCTACAAGACCTCTAACGAAACCTAC
>CACXAO010000086.1 GCA_902765625.1 uncultured Ruminococcus sp.
TTTGCGGCTTTTCCGCTCTTTTCCTTGCATTTATTATACCACATTTTCGCTGTTTTGTCAGTATTTATCGGAGGTTTTGGGTTATTCAGTTTACATTACCTTAGTTGTTTTCTCGTTGGTATTTGTGAAAGCAGCTTCAGTCAATCAGACGGATGTGCAGGCGTACTCAGGCAAATCGTTCGACGATGCTGAAGTGGGGGCTTCCGTGCCTCCGGAGTATAAATATGATCCGATCGAATCGATTTACGTCCGCGATGACGGCAAAGACCCCCACTTATTAGAGGGCGGGTCTGCGAAAATGACAAAGGTGTCGGATAAATTGTATCAGTATACCTTCAAAGACCTGACTCCCAACAAAAAGTACAAATTCCACTTCTGCGTAAATGATAATTTTTACGATCAATTTGCCAGGGGGTCTGATACTACCGACTATGGTTTTGATCGCGCGACTCCGGTATTTCGATATCCCCCAGGTTTTACCCCGCCGTCAATTGAGCTGAATCTTGTAGAACCAAACATTACAGTACCGCCGGACGGGTATTCGTATGACGCTACCGTTAGCCTGGATCTTAAATACTATGATGAGGAAGATCCCGGCAACGTAAACGGATACGGGGAGTACACAATTACGCTGGAGCGCAAGTATCGTATCAAAGACGAGACCGATTGGAACACCTTCTGCAGCCGCCTGGGTGATAATGATACGTATAACCGCTTCTCGGGCGAGACCGTCTATCTCGAGAATGACATCACCGTCAGCCAACAGGCGGGCTTACAGCAAGCACGACTTCTGCGGTATTTTTGACGGACAGGGACATACGCTGACTTTCAACTACAACGGCAGCGGCAGCGACGAATTTGTCGCCCCGTTCCGCTATGTCAGCGTCACCAAGCCTGCCGACAGTTCGGAGGATGATCCGGACGTTCCCGTCACCATCAAAAACCTCAATGTCAAGAGCACTATCAGGGGCAGCGGCAAACACGCTGCAGGACTGATCGGTCAGTGCTGGGGTGAAGTGAACGTTGAAAACTGTACGATGGATATTGACATTGATACCAATAAGGAATATGCCGCGGGATATGTCGGCAAGATCAATAACGGAACGTTCAACATTTCCGGCTGCACCGTCGACGGTACCATCAAAACCTCAGCGAAGTTCGCGGCAGGATTTGTGGCAGAGACAAGCGGCGTATGTAATCTCACAGACTGCCTCTGCAGTGTGACGATTGACAGCAGCGTAGAAGGCGACGGCACACACGGCGGCTTTATCGGTGTCCAGAGCAAGAACGGCGGCAATATCACGCTGGAAGGCTGCGCCTTTATCGGAAGTCTCCTCGGAGCTGATACGAACAACTGCGGCGGCTTTGTCGGCTGGCGTACCAAACAAATCACTATCTCCGACAGTATTTTTGCGCCTGAATCGGTAACTGTCAGCGGCACCGGCAGCGCCGTGTTTGCCCGAAGCATTGCTTCTGTTAACAACAGCTACTACTTCTGTGCGCTCGGCGAGGATTCCGACAATCAGGGAAAGCTGGGATACTCTGTCACCGCCGGAGAGAACGTCACCCTTGCTCTCAGCGGCGAAGAGACTCAATACAAAGTAAGCGGTATCACGGCTTGCAAAAACAACAGCGGCTTGCAGTACAACGGTACCTGATACGCGGGCGAGGAAGATGAAGTATCGCTCACACTTAGCCACCCGGATACTCCGGAAGGCTATATCTTCAGCGGATATAAGGCAAGCGCGGGTGCCCTCAATGAAGGCGTTCTCACAATGCCCGCCGAGAATGTAACGATCAGCGGAGGATTTGAATATGCCGACGGCGTAGGCACAAGGCTTGTCGGTCGTTCAATCTCGGTTGAAGGCGACGTCGGCGTAAACTTCTATATGGAGATTGATCCCGAAATCGCGGCAAGCGAAACTGCGTATATACAGTTCACCATTCCCACAGGCGACAAGACCGAAACCGAGACGATTCCGGTGAGTGAAGCCGAACGGAAGGACGGCTGTTACGTGTTCCAGTGCGATGTCGCGGCAAAGGAAATGACGTCAGAGATCAAGGCGCAGATCATTGACCCCGAAAGCGGCAAGTCGGGCGCCGTTTACACCTATTCCGTCAAGGAATACGCGGATGCTCTGCTCTCGCACACGGAAGGCAATTGGAAATTCACAAAGGTTGCTCCGCTGGTAAAATCAATGCTGAACTACGGCACAGCCGCGCAGAATTATTTTGACAGGAACACCAAAAAGCCCGCAAACGCGGACTTGTCCGATGAGGATCGGACGCTCGGCGAGATCACTAATCAACTGGACGCGTGGGAAAACTATAAGGATATCAGGGGTATCGTTCAGCTGGTACACGACAAAAATGAGCACAAAGGGCGTTATATCGCTTTTATGCGTTTTCTCGCATCCAACGGCTTTTTG
>CACXAO010000087.1 GCA_902765625.1 uncultured Ruminococcus sp.
GGAAGGCGACATCGAGCTGCTCGAGGAGCTGTGCTACTCCATCAAGGACGGCGCGCTCTGCGGTCTCGGTCAGACTGCTCCCAACCCCGTTCTCACAACCATCAAATATTTCAGAGACGAGTACGAAGCCCATATCAAGGACAAGAAGTGTCCTGCGGGCGAGTGCAGCGACCTGATTGAATACAAGATCATCGCGGACAAGTGCAAGGGCTGCACCCTCTGCGCGAGAAACTGCCCCGTTAACGCTATTACGGGCACAGTCAAGAATCCCCATGTTATTAACACCGAAAAGTGCATAAAGTGCGGCAAGTGCTACAGCTCCTGCCGTTTCGGCGCAATCGTCAAGGAATAAGGAGGGGTATGAACATGGTAAATTTAACAATCAACGGTAAGGCGGTTCAGGCTCCCGAGGGCTCAACCATCCTCGAGGCGGCTCGCCTTGCAGATATCTACATCCCGACCCTCTGCTACGACGAGGCTGTCGAGGTTTACGGCGCCTGCGGTCTGTGCGTCGTTGAGGCTCAGGGTATCCCGAAGCTTCTCCGCTCATGCTCGGCTAAGGTAAGCGAGGGCATGGTTGTAAACACCGAGAGCGAGCGCGTCGTTCAGTCCAGAAAGATCGCTATGGAGCTGCTCATGTCCGCCCACGACGGCGACTGCGTCGCTCCCTGTCAGCTCAACTGCCCGGCTAAAACAGACTGTCAGGGCTACGTCGGTCTGATCGCGAACGGCGAGTACGACGCAGCTATCAAGCTCATCAAAAACAAAATTCCGCTTCCGGCATCCATCGGACGCGTTTGTCCGCACCCCTGCGAGAAGGCGTGCAGAAGAAAGAACGTTGAGGAGCCTATCAACATCGCTCAGCTCAAGGCGTTCGCGGCTGACATGGACCTCAAGTCCGACAGCTATCTGCCCGAGTGCAAGCCCGCCTCCGGCAAGACTGTCGCGATCATCGGCGGCGGCCCCGCAGGTCTTACCGCGGCTTACTACCTCACCATCATGGGTCACAGCGTTACCGTTTACGACATGATGGACAAGATGGGCGGTATGCTCCGCTACGGCATTCCCCAGTACAGACTTCCCAAGGAGGTTCTCGACAAGGAGATCGCCATCATCGAAAAGGCGGGCGTTAAGCTCGTCAACAACGTTAAGCTCGGCAAGGACTTCACAATCAAGTCTCTCAAGGAGCAGAACGACGCGGTAATCGTCGCTGTCGGTGCATGGAAGTCAAGCTCGATGCGCACTCCCGGCGAGGAGCTTGAGGGCGTTTACGGCGGTATCGACTTCCTCAGAGCTGTTATTCAGGGCAACGCTCCCGAAATCGGCGAGAAGGTTGCCATCTGCGGCGGCGGTAACACCGCTATGGACGCGTGCCGCACCGCGGTTCGTCTCGGCGCAAAAGAGGTTTACGTAATCTACAGAAGAACACGCAACGAAATGCCTGCCGACAAGCTTGAGATCGACGAGGCTGAGGAGGAAGGCGTAACCTACAAGTTCCTCACCAATCCGCTCTCCTTCAACGGCGAGAACGGCAAGCTCAAGTCCGTCACCCTCCAGCTCATGGAGCTCGGCGAGCCTGACGCTTCGGGCAGACGCAAGCCTGTTCCGATCGAGGGCAAGACCGAGGAGATCGAGCTTGACAGCGTTATCCTCGCGATCGGTCAGAAGCTCGTCGCCGAGGACGTTGCGGAGCTTACTCTCAACAACCGCGGCAACATCGAGGCTGACCCCGACTTCTTCACAACAGATATCGACGGCGTATTCGCTATCGGCGACGCGACCAACAGAGGCGCTTCCATCGCTATCGAGGCGATCGGCGAGGCTGACCGCTGCGCAAGAGCCGTTGACGCGTTCCTTAACGGTCAGGCGCTCGACACACGCGTTCCCTACATCAGCAAGCGCGACGAGAGCACCATCGACTACTCCGACCGCGACAAGAAGAGCAGAATCACTCCCAAGGTTCTCGCTCCCGAGGTCAGAAACAAGAACTTCGACGAGGTATCGCTCGGCTTCACCGAGGAAGAGGCTCAGGAAGAAGCAAAGCGCTGCTTAGAGTGCGGCTGCCGCGAGTACTTCAAGTGCAAGCTGCTCAAGGTCGCTCAGCGCTACGACATCATGCCCGAGCGCTTCAAGGGCGTTATGCCCCAGAAGGTACACCCACGACGAGAACGCCTTTATCGAGAGAAACACCGCGAAGTGCATTCTCTGCGGTCTGTGCGTGCGTTCCTGCCGCGAGGTCATGAACCTCTCCTCCATCGGACTGCTCGGACGCGGCTTTACCACCGACGTTTCGCCCGCGTTCTCACTTCCGCTTGACCAGACAAACTGCAACAACTGCGGTCTTTGCGTTCAGCTCTGTCCCACAGGCTCGCTGACCGAGAAGTTTGCTCTCGACAAGCAGGTTCCGCTCGACGAGGAGTACACCGAGGAGTTTGTCGACATCGACGGCAAGCAGGCTTCGGTCAAGGTATCGCGCTACAACGGCAAGGTGCTCAGAGTTATTCCCAACGACGAGATCTCGCGCAACAGCGGTCTGAGCAGAGATGAGCTCATGGCTAAGGTCGTTAAATAAGATATAAACTAATTCATTATATGACAGCTGTGTTTTGAATGCAGCTGTCATTTTTTTTTGAAAAGAAAAAGGACAGAAGCGCAAACTCCTGTCCTTGATGATTTTATTTTATCGGGAAATGTTTTCCTGTTCAGAAAACACCTGCCGTGTAAATCCTCCGTCACGGCATAAATGCCGTGCCACCTCCCTTACTAAGGGAGGCAAAACTTACTTTCTCTCGCCCTTGCCGTTTGTGATGAACTTAAAATCCTTGCCGGGGAAAATCGCGTTGAGGAAGATACCGGCGATGGAAGCGACCGCAAGCGGTGAAAGGGTGATCTGAGCGCTGCCGATCGGGAAGCTGACTGTGTCGGAACCGAGACCGAGCGCGCAGACGAGGATTACCGCCGCGACAATCAGGTTGCGGCTCTTTGTGAAGTCGACCTTGTTCTCAACAACGTTGCGCACGCCGATAGCGGAGATCATTCCGTAGAGCACGAAGGAGATACCGCCGATGATGCAGCTCGGAATAGAGCCGATAAGCGCCGCGACAATCGGGAAGAACGAGATCGTGCAGGCGAAAATCGCCGCGATACGGATAACTCTCGGGTCGTAAACCTTTGTCAGCGCAAGCACGCCTGTGTTCTCGCCGTAGGTCGTGTTCGCGGGTCCGCCGAAGAGCGACGCGAGGGTGGTTGCGAGACCGTCGCCGATGAGGGTGCGGTGCAGACCGGGATCCTGTATGTAGTTCTTGCCGACGGTTGAACCGATCGCGCTGATGTCGCCGATGTGCTCCATCATTGTCGCGAGTGAGATCGGCATGATCGCGATGATCGAGGACGCGATGACCGCGCCGTTTGACCAGTCGATACCGCCGAAGGTCGTCTTGTTCCAGATGACCGGAATGCCGATAAGTCCCTGCTCGCCGAAGATCTGACCGTTCGCGATGTTATTTACAACGGTCTGCAAGCCCGAGAAGTCGAAGATCGGGAGGTACGAGGTGACGTTTCCTGCGTCGTCAAGCACGGTTCCGCCCGAGAAGAGCCACGGCACCGAGCTGATGAGGTCGGGATTCGCCTGCGAAATGAAATACAGGACAAGTCCGACGGCGTAGGAGATCAGCAGGCCGAGGATGATAGGAACGATCTTGAGCATTCCCTTGCCCCAGATGTTGAACACGATGATCACCGCGAGGGCTACGATCGCGAGGAACCAGTTTGTGGTGCAGTTTGAAACCGCCGAGGGTGCAAGACCCAGACCGATCGCGATGATGATGGGACCGGTAACGACGGGTGGAAAGAACTTCATAACTCTGCTTACGCCGATAGCGCGGATGATTCCGGCGAGAATGAAGTAAACAAGTCCGGCGCAGGCAACGCCGAGACAGGCGTAGGGCAGCATACTGTTCGGGTCAGCGCCCTCGGGTGCGAGAGCCTTTACCGCGGCGTAACCGCCGAGGAAGGCGAACGACGAGCCGAGAAACGCGGGAACCTTGAATTTTGTGATAAAGTGGAAGAGAAGGGTGCCGAGACCCGCCATCAGAAGGGTTGTTAAAACGTCAAGACCGGTAATCATCGGCACAAGGATAGTCGCGCCGAACATGGCGAACATATGCTGAATGCCGAGCACCACCATTTTGGGCTTTCCGAGTTTACGGGCGTCATAAATAGCTTGTTTGTCCATTTTCCTAAAAACCCCTTTGCTATAAATAAGGCAGCCCTGCAAAAGCAAGACTGCCTATTTAATCATTGAATAAAATTACTCGTTGATAGCGATAACAGCGCCGGAGCCTACTGTTCTGCCGCCCTCACGGATAGCGAAGCGGAGACCTACCTCGATAGCGATAGGAGTGATAAGCTCAACGTCCATCTCAACGTTATCTCCGGGCATGCAC
>CACXAO010000088.1 GCA_902765625.1 uncultured Ruminococcus sp.
GGTCCACCCGTTCCCATACCGAACACGGAAGTTAAGCCCTGTAGTGCCGACGATAGTTGCCCGGCGACGGGCTGTGAAAATAGGAAGACGCCAATACTTGTAGCGAGTTTTTCTATTTAAATAGTATACTGAATATTAAAAAAAACGAGGGCAGGTTTTCCTGCCCTCGCGGTGTTTTAAATTAGTCGTCGCCCATCTCGGCTTTTGCCTTTTCGATAACCTTCTGTGCAACGTTTGCCGGACAATCCTCATAACGCGCAAAGGTGAACTCAAACGAGCCGCGACCCTGCGTGATCTGACGGATAAAGGTCGAGAAGTCGCTCATCTCGGACATCGGAACCTCAGCTTCAACGATCTGTGTGCCGTGCTCTGCAGGCGACATTCCGAGAACTCTGCCGCGTCTCTTGTTGACCTCGCCCATTACGTCGCCCATGTTGTTGTCGGGAACGTAAGCCTTGAGGCTGCCGATCGGCTCGAGGAGTGTGGGCATCGCGTTCGGGATACCGTTCTTGTAAGCAAGGCTCGCCGCTGTCTTGAAGGACATTTCGGAGGAGTCAACGGGGTGATAGGATCCGTCGTAGAGCGTAGCCTTGATGCCGACGGTGGGATAGCCTGCGAGTACGCCCTTCTTGATGGCGTCGCGGAGACCCTTTTCAACGGCGGGGAAGAAGTTCTTAGGAACAGCGCCGCCGACAACTCTCTCTGCAAACTCGAGATCGTCGGTTTCGCACGGCTCAAACTCGATCCAAACGTCGCCGAACTGTCCGTGACCGCCGCTCTGCTTCTTGTAGCGGCCCTGTGCCGAAACCTTCTTGCGGATGGTCTCGCGGTATGCGATCTTCGGGTTCTGGAGCTTGGCTTCTACGTTGTATTTGCTCTTCAATCTTGAGATTACAACGTCGAGGTGCTGCTCGCCGAGACCTGAAACGAGCATTTCGTGGGTCTCGTGGTTGGACTCAAAGCGGATCGTGGGATCCTCGTCAGAGAGCTTCGCGATGGCCTGCGCAACCTTGTCCTCGTCGCCCTTCTTGGCAGGATAAATCGCCATTGTGTAGCTGGAAACGGGGTAGTCGATGCCGTCGAGAACTACCTTTCTGAGCGGTGAACAGAGGGTGTCGCCGGTCTTTGCGGAAACGAGCTTCGGAACTGCGCCGATGTCGCCAGCGCCGATGTAGTCGGTGTCGCTCTGCTTTTTACCGGTCATTGTGAGCACCTTGGAGATACGCTCCTGCGCGCCGGTGCGCATATTGATAACGGGTGTGTCGGGTGAGATTTTGCCCGAAATAACCTTGATGTACGAAAGTCTGCCGATGAACGGGTCGGCAACGGTCTTGAATACGATCGCGGCGGTGGCAGCGTCCTTGTTAACGCTGATTTCTACCGGTTCGCCGTCGAGGTCAACGCCGATCTCGCCGCCCTGAGCAGCTGTGGGCGCGAGCCATGTAAGACTGTTGAGAAGCTGGTCGATTGCGAATGTGTTGTGAGCGTCGCCGCAGAATACCGGGCAGATCGAACCGTCTCTTACGCCCTGTGAAACGCCGAGAACGATTTCTTCGGGGGTGAACTCCTCGCCCTCGAGGAACTTGTCGAGCAGCTCTTCGCTTGTCTCGGCAACGGCTTCCTTGATAGCTTCGCGCAGACCCTCAAGTCTGTCGCCCATGTCGGGAAGCGCGGTCGGGGTCACGTTGCCCTTGGCGTCGTACTTGTATGCCTTGTAGTCAAAGAGGTTAACGTAGGTGTTCGCCTGACCGTTTTCAATATAAGGAACAACAACGGGGCAGACGGAGGGACCGAAGGTCGCCTTGAGGGTTTCGAATACGCGGTAGAAACGCGCGTCCTCGTCGCAGAGGCCGTTTACAAAGAACATCTTTGTAAGACCTGCTTTTGTAGCGGCTTCAACAGCCTTTTCGGTTCCGACGCTGATGCCGTCCTTGCCCGAAACAACAATGAGAGCGGTGTCTGCAGCGCGCATACCCTCGGCAACGCCGCCGGCAAAGTCAAAGAGACCGGGTGTGTCGATGAGGTTGATTTTGGTGTTCTTCCACTCTATCGGAGCCACGGCCGTCATGATAGACGCCTGACGCTTAATTTCCTCGCTGTCGAAATCGAGCATGGTGTTGCCGTCGGCAATCTTGCCCAATCTGTCGCTGACCTTTGCGAGATAGAGGATGGACTCCGCAACCGAGGTCTTACCGCAGCCGCTGTGTCCCGCGAGCGCGATGTTTAAGATTTTTTTCGCATCGTACTGTTTCAAAAGAAAAAACTCC
>CACXAO010000089.1 GCA_902765625.1 uncultured Ruminococcus sp.
AGAAAACTTCGGCAACAAAAATAGCCGGGCATCGGTCAAGAGGATTTTCCTGACGTCGCACGACTATGTTTTTTCATATTCGATTTTTCTGCAAAAAGTATTCTTCGTTTATTATTTTAACACACTCTAAAAGAAAAATCAAGGAAAGTCAGGGTCAGATTTTATCGACGGCTCTTGACAAATTTTCGGCTTGTTTATAGAATAGAATCAGAACCATTTTGGAGCGATTATATGAGCTATATCACCACCGTGACCGGCAAACATTTTTATCCGCTGAATCCAAATCCGCAGGATATCGACATTGAGGACATTGCCCACGCGCTGTCGCTGATTTGCCGCGCGAACGGACATTTCAAATACTTTTACTCTGTTGCCCAGCACTGCATCGCCTGCGCTGAGGAGGCGGTTGAGCGCGGGTGTTCTGTGGAAGTGATCCTCGGCTGCCTGCTGCACGACGCGAGCGAGGCGTATCTGTGTGATGTGACGCGTCCGGTCAAGAAGCATATCACTCAGTATCTGCAGGCGGAGGAAAAGCTGCAGGAAGTCATCTGGAAACGCTTCATCGGTAGGGAGTTGACGGACGTCGAGAAAAAACAAATCTTTGAGATCGACGACGATATCCTCTCGATGGAGTTTCACCTGCTGATGCCCGAGGACTTGAACGAGGATTACCGCAAACTGAAAAGTGCGTGTGCGTGTAATTATCAAGACCCGCAAGAGGTCAAGGAGCGGTTTATTCAATTAGCGCGCATTTTGAAATACGAGATCACTATGCGCGAAGCAGAAGAGCTTTTGCGCAAAAAAGAAAACATCGACAAACTGAAATGTCTTATCAGCGAGTTAGAAACGTATTATACGAGCGACAAACGGAGATGGGATTTCGCCGACGACGAAGCCGGTCTGCTCCCGAAAAAGCTGCCGCGCGGCGTACTCTCCGAAGACGGGATTTATCATTTGTTGGAAGCGTACCGCGAACGAGGAAAGTAAAATGAGCATCTGGAATCCGTGGCACGGCTGCCACAAAATCAGCGAGGGCTGTCTGAACTGCTATATGTTCCGCCGCGACGCGCTATACGATAAGGACAGCACCGTCGTCACCAAAACCGCGAAATTCAACGCGCCGGTCAAGAGCAAACGCGACGGAAGCTACGCGATACCGAGCGGCATTGTCTACGCCTGTATGACCTCCGACTTCTTTATTGAGGAAGCGGACGAATGGCGCAAGGACGCGTGGCGCTTCATTAGCGAGCGCAGCGACCTTCACTTTGTCATCATCACCAAGCGCATCCATCGCTTTGAGGTGAGTCTGCCCGACGACTGGGGCGAAGGCTATGAGAACGTGACTGTTTGCGCGACCTGTGAAAATCAAAGGAGAGCGGACGAGAGGATCCCGCTGCTGCTCAGCCTGCCAATTAAGCACAGGAAAATCGCTCACGAGCCGATGCTGGAGCGCATCGACATTGAGCGGTATTTGGAAAACGGGCTGATCGAGGAAGTCACCTGCGGCGGCGAATCGGGAGACGCCGCAAGACCCTGCTGTTATGATTGGATCCTCGACATACGGGAGCAGTGCCGCAGAACCGGCACGCCGTTCCACTTTCACCAAACGGGCGCGAACTTCATCAAGGACGGCAGACGCTACCTTATCCCGCGCAAAGCGCAAATGTCGCAGGCTCGGAAAGCGAATATTGATATCCGATAAAGGAGAAATATTTATGACTTTATACATCAATTGCTGTGTCCGCGAGGAATCGAGAACCGATCGATTGGCACGGGCTGTTTTGCAGAAGCTCGGCGGAGATTTCACGGAGCTGAAGCTTTACGAAGAAAAGCTCAAACCGCTTGACAGAGAAACGTTAAACAAGCGCACCTCGCTGATTGAGCAGGGCGATTACAGCGACCCGATGTTTGACTATGCAAAACAGTTTGCAAGTGCTGACACTATCGTGATCGCTGTGCCGTATTGGGACTTGTCCTTTCCCGCGATGCTGAAAACCTATATCGAGAACATCTATGTCACCGGCATCGTTTCTGCCTATGACGAAAGCGGTATGCCCGTCGGCTTGTGTAAAGCAAAGGAGCTTTACTACGTCACCACCGCGGGCGGTCCCTATGACCCGACCTACAGCTACGGCTATATCGAGAGCCTTGCGAAGAACTACTTCGGAATTCCGAAAACGCATTTGGTAAAAGCCGAAATGCTCGATATTATCGGAAATGACGCAGAAGAGATTTTGAATCAG
>CACXAO010000090.1 GCA_902765625.1 uncultured Ruminococcus sp.
CTGAAATATCAGAGCGTTCTCCAGGGACAGAGCATCGATCAGAAGTTCCTCATCGACCGCAACTTCGACGGAAAGTTTGACGAGGCGGACGCGGATGTACATTATGATCTCAACTTTGCCGTTTTGGTCAGCCATGAATCTTATTCCTGCGGAAATCTTTTCCCGTCGATGTTCAGAGACAGGGGATACCTGGTTCTGGGCGAGCGCTCGGGAGGCGGCGCCTGCACGATTCTCGGACTGAACACTGCTGACGGCTTTTATTACCACATCTCATCTTATCAGATGCGTCTGACTAACGACGCGGGCGAGGTCATCGACGCGGGTATCACGCCTGACGTTGAGCTGGTCAAAACCGGCGCTGACGGAAAAAAGGACTATTCGGATTTCTACGATCTCACATTGCTGTCAAATCTGATCAATGATTTCTACGCGAAGTAATAAGCTGTAAGATATTTTGGATACCGGGATTGTTGAGACTTCTACGGAGCAAATTGAAAGAAATACACTTTAGCGGAATAAAGGAACAGCTGCAACAATTTTTGATTGTTGCAGCTGTTTTTTATCATGTCAGGATATGAGGGATAAAATTCGACAGTTTGGTGTTGTCAGTTCTTCTTGATTTCTACCCAGTAGCAGCTGGTAAAGGTGCCCTTGTATTTGTTGATTCTGTAAGCGCCTGTGTCGTAGCTGAAAACATTCTTCGTGTTGTCATAAGCGGTCTTGTTGGCGATTTTTACAACATCGAGGGTCTTGTCAGAGGTGGGGCTTGTGATGCCGATTCTGGAGCTGGGATCGATTTTCTCGCTGATGGTGAAGATGCACTTGGAGGTAGTGTTCTCGCCGAGGAACGCGTTGCTGGCTGTGCCGTTCGAGAGTTTGTTGTCGGTGATGGTGATTTTCCCCTTGATCTCGGGGTCGCAGGAGGAAGCGCTTCCCTTCTGAGCGTAGAGTCCGCCGCCGGCGTTCTTGGCTTCGTTGTCTGTGATCGTCGTGTCCCAAAGATTGAGATAGTTCATTGAGTCACAGTAGATCGCTCCGCCGTTTTTGCCTGACTTGTTGCCGGTGAAGGTCGAACCTCTGAGCCACAGCGAGCTGCATAAACCGTAGCCTCTGTAGTCGAAGCAGATTGCGCCGCCGCAGCCGGTCGAAGAATTGTTCCTGAAGGTGCAGTCTCTGATCGATGCGTCATATGTAGCGTAGATCGCGCCGCCTTCGTTTGCGGTGTTGTTGGTGAAGTCGCAGCATCTGACATTGAGGGAGACTTCCTTAAGATTTACGCTCTTGAAGAAGCGGATAGCGCCGCCGTTTTTGCTGCCTGCGGTATTGTTCGTGAAGCTGCAGTGCTTGATATCCGCGCTCGAGTTGGAGAGATAAACCGCGGTCTTGCTGTTGTTGGTGAAGGTACAGTTGTCCGCGTTGAGCTTGCCGCCGTTATTCTCTACGCCGGAATCCGACGCGTCTCTGACGGTGATCCCGTTGAGATTGAGGGTGCCGCCGTTAAGCTGAATGCCGCTTATGGAGCCGCTGTTCCCGCTTGAATCGGTGATGTTGAGGGTGAATCAACATAGTTATACAGCGTTTTGGTACACACCATTTCTTTAGTTGAAAACAGTCCGTTGGCTTTTGCGTGACCTACAGCGGCGTCCAAAGACCATCCTTCATCGAAAAACTGATTTTCAACATATCTGAGAAACTTTGCTGTTTCAAGGCAACGGTAATTGCGGCAGCTGTTCTTGCGATGTTCACGATATGCTTCCTCGCCTTTGTCAGCCTTATTGCGACGATCGGCTTTTTTGTGTCCGAGGTTCCCGTAAAGGACAGACTGATCACCGCGTCATTTGTGCTGATACCCGTGTTCAACCAGATCATCACCCTCTACTCCTTTGAGCTTTCAACCGAATACTGCGCCATGCTGATTTCGATCGTGCTGGTGTTCGGCGTGCTGGTGACAAAGCGCGAAAAGGAGCATATCGCCATGGAAAAGGAACTTTACGAGGCAAGGGTAAATGTAATGGTCAGCCAGATCCAGCCGCATTTTATGTACAACGCGCTTACGTCGATCGCCATGATGTGCCGGATAGATCCCGACACCGCTCAGGAGGCTACGGTGACATTTGCGAAGTATCTGCGCGGCAATATGGATTCGCTCAGGCAGAGCTCGCCGGTCGCATTTGAACAGGAGCTTGAACACCTCAAAAAATATCTGTATATCGAAAAGCTGCGGTTCGGCGATATGCTGAACATCGAGTATGACATCACAGCGACGGATTTCCGTCTGCCGCTTCTCAGTATTCAGCCGCTTGTGGAAAACGCCGTAAAGCACGGCGTCGGCATGGCGGAGGACGGCGGCACCGTGAAGATCTCCACCCGCGAAACCGAAACCGCTTTTGAGGTGATTATTTCCGACGACGGACTGGGCTTTGACGTTTCGGCGCCCATAAAGGACGACGGGCGCACGCACGTGGGAATGGATAATACAAAGCGCCGCATAAAAGAGATGTGCGGCGGTGAGATAAAAATTGAAAGCGCCGTGGGAAAGGGCACGACAGCCACGGTGATTTTGCCGAAGGAGGGACAAAACTTTGAGGATACTGTGTCTTGATGATGAGCCGCTCGCTCTGAAAATGCTGCAGCTCGCGGTTGAAAAAGCTAAGCCGGAGGCGGAGATCCTGACCTTTTCCAAGCAAAGGGAGCTGATTGCCGAGGCGGAAAGCGGCGGCTGCGACGTTGCTTTTCTCGATATCCATATGCGCGGAATGACGGGCGTTGAGGTGGCGAAAACGCTTAAGGGCATCAACCCTAAAATGAATATCATCTTTGTCACGGGCTTTTCGGAGTACAAGGGCGACGCGATGGATATGAAAGCGTCGGGATATATCATGAAGCCTGTCACGGCGGCGGAGGTCAAAGCGGAGCTGGAGGATCTGCGCTTTCCCGTAATTCCCCGTAAAAACGCGCTTCTTCGGGTTCAGTGCTTCGGTAACTTTGACGTTTTTACCCCTGACGGAAGCCATGTTCACTTTGAAAGGAGCCGTTCAAAGGAGATTTTCGCCTATCTGGTTCACCGCCGAGGAAGCTCCTGCTCTACAAGAGAAATCGCCGCGGCACTTTTTGAGGACGAGCCCTACGGCAAAAATCAGCAGAGCTATCTTCAAACGCTGATTGCGGCGATGAACAAAAGCCTTAAAAAGGTCGGCGCGGGAGACGCGATCGTAAAAAGCTACAACGCCCTTGCGGTCGACGTCGACAAGCTCGACTGTGATTACTACCGCTTTCGGGAGCTAGACGCGGGCGCGGTAAATGCCTATCAGAACGAATATATGAGCCAGTATTACTGGGGTGATTTTCTGTATGATGATTACGGCGGCTATGACGAATAATCTGCCTTTGCGCAGTATGGAGAATCAGGCGATGACAGCTCTGAAAAATGCGCTGCTTACCTGCGAAGCATAATTTATTTGCGAATAATCATACAGAAGTATTTGACTTTTTGCTCAAATACTTTTTGCTCAAATATTGATAAAATATAATGGGGTAGGGTTTTAGTTAAAAAAGGCTTAGTCCGAAATGAAATAAGTAAAGGAGGATAATATGAAGCGCAATATTTCAATTTGGCTTGCATTGAGTATCGTTGTTACCTTAATGCCTACTGAATAAATGCAACTTTCAAACTTCGGAAAAGCAACGATAACATCTCCGCCCTCAGCTTCTCAATCTTTCTCAGGTTGAGGAGCAGGACGGACAT
>CACXAO010000091.1 GCA_902765625.1 uncultured Ruminococcus sp.
AGAAAGCTCGCTGCCGAGGCTCCCGCCGAGAAGATCGGTACCGAGGTAAGAAAGCTCTACAGCTGGTCTGACGAGGATAAGCTCATCAACAACTAATTTGCTATCAACAAAGGGCGGGCAGCTTGTCCGCCCTATAATTTTAGGTGAAATTATGGAAAAGAATTTACTGCAGCGCATAAACGAGCTTGCCAAAAAGAAAAAGACCGTCGGTCTGACGGCTGAGGAACAGGCTGAGCAGAAAAAGCTCTACAAAATCTACCTCGGCGAGATCCGTCAGCAGTTCAGCGCGACCCTCGACAACGTATCCGTCGAGGAAAAGGACGGCACCGTGGTACCCTTCAAGGAAGCGTACAAAAAGAAAAAGTGAGCTGTGACGGCTCACTTTTTTCATCAGGGCGTGTTTGAGTGCACGCCCGTTATTTTTTTACCTTCAAAAGTCTCGCAGTATAGAGCACGCAGATCACGCAAACGCCGGTGTCCGCGATAACCGACATCCAGATCGCCGCCAAGCCCAGACAAGCAAGAATAATTACCGCCGCCTTTACCGCGAGTGCAAAGATGATATTAGTGCGGATGGTGCGCATCGTCCTGCGCGCGGTTTTTACAGCCTTTGGCAGCGCGTGGAGAGTACCGGACGAGAGCACCGCGTCAGCAGCCTCAATAGCAGCCTCGCTGCCCAGACCCATCGCGATGCCGCAGTCGCTCGCTGTGAGAACAGGTGCGTCGTTTATTCCGTCGCCGACAAAGCACACGCCGCCGCTGAGCGATTTCACTGCGCTGAGCTTATCCGCAGGAAGCAACTCTGCCTTGCAGGAATCAACGCCGACCTCAGCCGCCACAGCCTTTGCCGCAGTCTTGCTGTCGCCCGTCAGCATAACGGTGTTCTGTATGCCGAGCGATTTTAATTGAGTTATTACCTCCGCACTCTCCCGACGCACGGTATCGGCAACTTGTATCGCGCCGATAAGCTCACCGTCCAGAGTCAGAAAGACGTTGCAGTCAGCCGCATTCGACGGCACTTTGTCTCGGTAACTGCCGCAGAAAAGCGTTTTTCCATTGTAGTTCGCCGAGGTTCCTCTGCCTGCGGTCTCGCTGAAATTATCGAGATGAACGTCCGCCGCCTTTGCTTCGCGGCAAATCGCGCGGGCGATCGGGTGAGAGGAATATTCCTCAACAGCCGCCGCCAAGCTCAGGATTTCGTCCTCGGTATAATCCGAGAGAGAAACGGTTTTCGCCACCTTGAGCGAACCTGTTGTGAGCGTGCCTGTCTTGTCAAAAACAAAGTTCTTTGACGCGGCGAGCGCCTCGAGGTACTTGCCGCCCTTGATAAGCACGCCCTGCCTTGAAGCCGCGCCGATTCCCGAAAAGTACGCCAGCGGAACCGAGATAACGATCGCGCACGGGCACGACGCCACAAGCACGACGAGCGCGTTGTATATCCACTGTCCGAACGTGCCGAAGCCAAAGATCGGCGGCACAACAGCGATCAGCACCGCGAGTCCGACCATGATCGGGGTGTAAACAGCCGCGAAACGCGAGATCAGCTTTTCGCTTCTGCCCTTCTGAGCCGCCGCGTCCTCGACCATCTGCAAAATCCTTGCGGCTGTGCTCTCGCCGAACGCCTTTGTTGTGCGGATTTTAATCAGGCTGTCGCCGTTTATTCCGCCGCTTAAAACCTCGTCGTTTTCGCTGACTGCAACGGGAATGCTTTCGCCCGTCAGAGCGGCGTTGTCGACTGTCGAGCTGCCTTCGACGACAACTCCGTCAATCGGAATACGCGCATGCGGCTTGACCACGATAGTCGTTCCGACCTGAACGCTCTCGGCGGCGACCTCTTCCTCGTGACCGTGATGCAAAATGATCGCGGTGTCGGGTCTGATCTGACTGAGCTTCTCGATATCACGGCGCGACGCGTCAACCGCGAAGTCCTCGATCAGCTCGCCGACGGTGAACAGCAGAGTTACCATCGCGCCCTCGACATACTCGCCGAGGATGAACGCCGCGATCACCGCGACCGACATCAGCACGGTCTCCTCTATTCTGAACTTTATGAGGTTCTTAAAGCCCTTG
>CACXAO010000092.1 GCA_902765625.1 uncultured Ruminococcus sp.
GTTGGGAGCAGTCTGACCGAGACCGCAGAGCGCGCCGTCCTTGATGGAGTAGCACAGCTCCTCGAGCAGCTCGATGTCGCCTTCCTTGCCCTCGCCCTTTGTGATTCTCTCGAGCATCTCAAGCATGCGCTTTGTGCCGATACGGCAGTGGATGCACTTGCCGCAGCTCTCCTTGGCTGTGAAGTCGAGGAAGAACTTAGCCATGCCGACCATGCAGGTGCTCTCGTCCATAACTACCATACCGCCCGAGCCCATGATAGCGCCGGTCGCGCCGAGAGCCTTGTAGTCGATAACGGTGTCGATGAGGTCTGAGGGGATACATCCGCCGGAGGGACCGCCCATCTGAACAGCCTTGAAGGGCTTGTCGGTCTTCATGCCGCCGCCGATGTCGAAGATAACGTCGCGCAGGGTTTTGCCCATCGGGATCTCAACAAGACCCGAACGCTTGACCTTACCCGTAACGGCGAATACCTTGGTGCCCTTGGAGCCTTCGGTACCCATAGCCGCGAACGCCTCGCCGCCGTTGTTGATGATCCAGCTGACGTTTGCGAAGGTCTCAACGTTGTTGATGTTGGAGGGCTTTCTCCAGAAGCCTGACTGAGCAGGGAACGGAGGCTTGAGTCTGGGCATACCTCTGTGACCCTCGAGACTCTCGATAAGAGCGGTTTCCTCGCCGCATACGAACGCGCCTGCGCCTGCCTTGATGGTGAAGTCGCAGGAGAAGTCGGTGCCGAAGATGTTCTCGCCGATAATGCCCTTTTCTGTAGCCTGAGCGATAGCGTTCTTAAGGCGCTTGATCGCGAGAGGATACTCGGCGCGGACGTAAACGACAGCGTGCTTTGCGCCGATAGCATATGCGCCGATGAGCATGCCCTCGATGAGGTTGTGGGGGTCTGACTCGATAACGGCTCTGTCCATGAACGCGCCGGGGTCGCCCTCGTCGGCGTTGCAGATGAGATACTTCTCGTCGCCTGCGCTCTGACGGGCGGCGTTCCACTTGAACCATGTCGGGAAGCCTGCGCCGCCTCTGCCCGCGAGACCCGAGGTCTTGATGATCTCGATTACCTCCTCGGGGGTAAGCTCGCAGAGAGCCTTTTTGAGAGCGGTGTAGCCGCCTGCCTCGGTGTATGCGTCGATCTGCTCGGGGTTGATAACGCCGCAGTTGCGCAGAGCGATACGCGTCTGCTTAGAGAGAAATTCGCTGTCCTCCTCGGTAACAACGAGGTTTTCAACAGCCTTAACATCGCCGCTCTCTACAAAAGAAGCGATTGCGGCAGCGTCGTTTTCGCTTACCTTGACGAGCCTTGTGAGGTTGTTGTCGTCGTCATAGATGTCGACGATGGGCTCGAGGTAGCACATGCCGATACAGCCCGTGATGGACACGTCGGCAGGATTTACGTTGGCGGCTAAAAGCGCCTTTCTTACCTTTTCGGCGCCCGCGGCGATACCGCAGGAGCCCTGTCCGATTACGATTCTCACTGCTGCGCCGCCTCCCTTAACTCCTTGAGAATTTTCTTGGTTTTGTCGGGTGTGAGACTGCCGTATGTATCCTCGTTAATCATCATAACGGGGGAGAGCGAGCAGCAGCCCAGACAAGCTACGCACTTGAGCGAGAAAAGACCGTCCGCAGTGGTCTGGCCGTCCTCGATGCCGAGCTCATCCTTGATCGTCTGCAAAATCAGCTCGGAGGAGTTGACGTGGCAGGCGGTGCCCTGACAGAGCATGATCAGATACTTGCCCACAGGCTCGAATCTGAACTGAGTGTAAAAGGTACCTACGCCCATTATCTCGGAGGTGGCGATGCCGGTTTTCTCCGAAATCAGCTCAATAGCCTCGCGGGGCAGATAGCCGTAAATATCCTGTGTGTTTTGCAAAATGGTAATCAGGCTGCCCTTAACGGAAGCGTACTCAGCGAGAACGCCGTCGAGAAGAGACAGATCAACTGTTTTTTTATCCATTTACAAACCTCCATTCCCAAATTTCATAATTACTCCTATTATACAGTATTTATGCGCTGATTGCAAGAATTAG
>CACXAO010000093.1 GCA_902765625.1 uncultured Ruminococcus sp.
CCTTGAGCGCGAGTACATGCTCGACCTCATCACCACAGCGCCGAGCGTAATCTACCGCATAACGCGCACCGACGGCACCGTCGAGATGATCGACAACCCCACCAACTACCCCGACCCGTCGCTTATCGCCTCCGCCGAGGAACCCGTCACCGACGCGCACATCTACACCCCCAAGGAGTACGTCGGCAACATCATGGAGCTTTGTCAGGACAGACGCGGCACCTTCGTCGACATGCAGTACATCGACGCCGACAGGGTAGACCTCCACTACGTTCTGCCGCTCGCCGAGATAATCTACGACTTCTTCGACACCCTCAAGTCGCGCACACGCGGCTACGCTTCGTTCGACTACGAGCTTAAAGACTACGTTCCCAGCGAGCTGGTCAAGCTCGACATCATGCTCAACGGCGAGGTCGTCGACGCGCTCTCGTTCATCATCCACAAGGACAAGGCTTACGGGCGCGCGCGCAAGATGGCTGAAAAGCTCAAGGAGAAGATACCGCGTCAGCTCTTCGAGGTTCCGATACAGGCGTGCATCGGCGGCAAGATCATCGCGAGAGAAACCGTCAAGGCTATGCGCAAGGACGTTCTCGCCAAGTGCTACGGCGGCGACATCACCAGAAAGAAGAAGCTCCTCGAAAAGCAGAAGGAGGGCAAAAAGCGCATGCGTCAGCTCGGTACCGTAGAGGTTCCGCAGGAGGCGTTCATGGCGGTGCTCAAGCTGGATACGGACTAACGTTCGGCGGTCATGATCGGGTCGCTTCGCTCCGAATTTTTTTAATATCAATCCGAAAGGAAGTAAATAAATGGAATATACTAAGGCATTTGAATTAATAGCAGGCAAGGTTGAGGAAGAGCTTAAAAAGTCAGGCTACGCAAGACAGAAGGTAGCCGCCGAGAACGAGGGAGATCTCGTTGCGCTCTTTACAAGCGAGAACGTGGCTTACTCCGTCGTATACATCCTCGACAAGCAGCAGATGGTTCTGCGCTCATGCACCATGACCGACGAAGGTCCCGACAACGAGTGGAAAACCCTCGCTACATGGCTCTACGACGAGGAGACCTCCGACCAGAAGGACGCCGAGAGTATCGCCAACGACTTTATCGAGGGCGTTTCGGGCACCATCGCGGTAAAGCGCGCAAAGCAGGTCAAGCAGAAAAAGAAGAAGGGCGACGACGGCACAGCCGACCCGAAGTTCTTTGCAAAGCGTTTTGTGGCTTACTTCCCCGAGCTCAAGGACGAGATCAAGAACGAGGAGGACTGCTACTATCCCTTCCGCGGCGCGACCTTCGCAAAGGAACACCTCGCACCCAAGGTTGCCGATTTCGTGAAGAGAGCAAAGGGCAAGGAGCTTGAAAAGTTCGCAGGCGTTTTCAACACCCAGTACGCGAACGGCGACGCAGACACACGCTCGATCATCACGATCGTCGTTCTCAACTCCCTCGAGGACAGCGAGTTCACCAAGCTCTGCAACGAGCTTAACGAGGACACCCAGAAGGCGGCTCTCGCGGCGAGAAAGTACAGGGGCAGAGAGGTTAAGCCCGAAAAGCCCAAAAAGAAGAGCGTTTCAAAGGCAAGCAGCCTGCTCGACAGCTCAAGATAAGGTAAAAAAAGTCGCTTCGGCGGCTTTTTTATTTGTAGGGGCGAGCATCGCTCGCCCGCGCACTAAGCTTTCCCGATATTCCGTATTCCGACAGGAAAACACGTTTCCCCCTCCCGGGCGACCGATGGTCGCCCCTACACTTACAAAGGGAGGCTTTAGAAATAAAACCGATACGTATACATAATATATAGAGAACAGCGAGCGTATTTGCCTGACGGAACCCTTCTCGCGAAACTCAGACGTTACCGATAATAAAAACATTTAAAACGCGAAACAAAAGACTTGACTTTTGCGCGGGGGTATGGTAAAATAGCGTTACCTCTAAAAGGGGTTTTCTTTTTGTGCCCCGCTGAGGGAGGCTAAAAATATTCCGAAATAACCGGGAGGTGCCGTTATGAGAGTTAAAATCACATTGACAGACTTACCATGAACAAGTACTGCCGCTTCTGCAAAAAACACACTCCTCACAAGGAAACAAAGTAACGGAGGTACATGATGGCTGAAGAGAAAAAAGCCGACGTTAAAAAGGCGGAAGCTAAAAAGACCGCTAAGAAGGACGTCAAAAAGAAAAAGCCGAATGTCTTTCAGAGACTTTGGAAGTACCTTCTCGCTTGTAAGGGTGAGTTAAAGAAGATCACATGGCCGACTGTTTCGCAGACAACCAAGAATTTCGGCATCGTAATCGCCGTAATCGTGGTTATGGGTCTGTTCATCTTCGGACTGGACACGGGTCTGTACGCATTGCTCGGATTGGTAATGGGCACAGGTTCGGCTGCATAAGCAAGCGTTATCGCTAAATTTCGAAAGGAAGTAGTATAATGCCTGATTATGAAGCAAGATGGTATGTAGTGCATACCTACTCGGGCTATGAAAACAAGGTTGCCGGCGACCTTATGACTACCGCCGAAAACCGCCAGCTTCAGGATATGATCCTCGACGTAAAGGTTCCCACCGAGATCGTCACCGAAAAGGTGCTCAACCGCAAGGGTGAGGAAACGGTCAAGGAGGTCGAGCACAAGATCTATCCGGGATACGTTTTCGTAAAGATGGTCTATACCGACGAAACCTGGTATGTTGTCCGCAATATCCGCGGCTGCACAGGCTTTGTGGGACCGGGATCAAAGCCCGTACCGCTCACCGAGGCTGAGGTCTACCGCATGGGCGTAGAGCAGCGCAGCGTCAAGGTTTCCTATGCTGTGGGAGATTCGGTGAGAATTATCGACGGTCCGCTTGAGGACTGTGTTGGTGTTGTAGACGAGTTGAACACCGACGAAAATTACGTCCGCGTCATC